>NZ_JAAKZZ010000285.1 GCF_011045075.1 Streptomyces boncukensis | reverse complement strand
GGGGGTGGGTGGGGTGGTGGAGCACCAGGTCCGCGCGGTAGTCGATCATCCAGCCCGCGTCCAGGGCCCGCCAGGCGAGGTCGGTCTCCTCGTGTGCGTAGAAGAACTCGTCCGGCAGGCCGCCGACTTGGGCGAAGACCTCGGTACGCACGGCGTTGGCGCCGCCCAGGAAGGTGGTGACCCGCGAGGAGCGCATCGGATCGGAGGCCCGCAGCCGGGGCACATGGCGGCGCTGGGTGCGGCCGGTGTCCGGGTCGGCGATCCGGAAGCCGACGATGCCCAGCCCGGGATCGGCCGCGAACGCCTGCCGCACCAGCTCGGCGGTGCCCGGGTCCGGCAGCAGCCCGTCGTCGTCCAGGAAGAGCAGGACGTCCACCTCGGAGCCCGCGGGCCCGAACGCCTCGATGCCGACGTTGCGGCCGCCGGGGATCCCGAGATTTTCCGGAAGTTCCACCGTCCGTACACCGTCCGGCAACGCGGGCAGCGGCGCTCCGTTACCCACCACCACGACCGGGACCGGGTCGCCGTCCTGCTTGGCGACCGAGTCGAGCAGGTCCCGCAGCTCCTCGGGGCGGTTACCCATCGTGAGCACGACGGCGCCCAGCCTGACGGCGGACCTCTCCCCCGTCACTCCCCCCGTCACTTGAGCCTGCTCGAAGCCAGGATGGACACCAGGTGCAGCAGGGTCTGCAGCACCGCGATGCCCGCCAGCACGGCGACGCCCAGACGGGAGAAGAAGAGGTCGTCCCGCGCCGCGTCCACCACCGCCAGCACCAGGATGAGCAGGGACGCCTCGACCCCGAGGACCAGCCGGTGGAACTTGAGCGCCGCTGCGGCCCGGCGCGCCACGGCCAGGCCGGACGAGCGCGGCTCGGCCGCCTCCTCCTTGACCGGCGGCAGCCCGCTCTGGTGCCGCGCGACGCCGACGAGGTCGGACTCCGCCTTGATCAGGATGGCGCCGAGCGCGGCCAGGGTGCCCAGGAAGGCCCACAGCCAGTCGATCCGCCCGTCGCCCCACAGATCGGCGGCCCGCAGCCCGAAGCCGACCAGCACCGCGGCGTCGCACAGATAGGCGCCGACGCGGTCCAGGTACACCCCGCTCATCGAGTACTGCTGCTTCCAGCGGGCCACCTCGCCGTCGACGCAGTCGAGCAGCAGATAGAGCTGGACCATCAGCACCCCGAGCACGGCGCCGGGGATGCCGGGCACCAGCAGGGCCGGCCCGGCGAGCGCGCCCGCGACGGTCATCACGTACGTGAGCTGGTTGGGCGTGACCCGGGTGTTCACCAGGTGCCGGTCGATGCGCAGCGAGAGCTCGCGCATATACAGCCGTCCGGCCCAGTGCTCCCCGCTGCGCCGGTCCTTCACCCCTGCGGGGTGCACGACCGGCCGCAGCTCAGCTACCGATGGCTTGTGCATAGTCCGCGTACGCGTCCCTGATCTGGTCGGTGGACAGGTCGAGGTGTTCGAGGATGGTGTACCGCCCGGGGCGGGTCTGCGGGGCGTACGCGACGACCCCGACGAACTCGTCGGCGTCGAAGCCGATGTCCTGGGGCAGCACCGGCTGCTGGTGGCGGCGCAGCACCTCCACCATCAGCCGCGCGGTGTCCTTGTCCCCGCGCAGGAAGGTGGCGAACGCGGCGCCCAGGCCGCACTGCTCGCCGTGCGGTGCCGCGCGCTTGGGGTAGAGCAGGTCGAAGGCGTGGTTGATCTCGTGGCAGGCGCCGGAGGCCGGGCGGCTGTCGCCCGCCACGGACATCGAGATGCCGGTCAGCACCAGGCCCTCGGCCAGCACCTGGAGGAACCCGTCGTCGCCGACGTCGCCGGGGTGGCGCAGCACCGCCTCGCCCGCCTGCCGGGCCATGGCGGCGGCCAGCCCGTCGATGGCCTCGCCGCACACCTGGTGACCCAGCTCCCAGTCCTTGACGGCCGAGATGTTGGAGATGGCGTCCCCGATGCCGGAGCGGATATAGCGCTCCGGGGCCTCGCGGATGACGTCGAGGTCGATGACGACGGCGATCGGGTTCGGCACGCCGTACGAGCCGCGGCCCGCGTCGTTGTCGAGGGTGGCGACGGGCGAGCACAGGCCGTCGTGCGAGAGGTTCGTCGCGACGGCGACCAGCGGCAGGCCGATCCGCGCAGCGGCGTACTTCGCACAGTCGATGATCTTGCCGCCGCCGAGGCCGACGACCGCGTCGTAGCGTCCGGACTTCATGGCGTCGGCGAGCTTGATCGCGTCGTCCAGGGTGCCGCCGCCGACCTCGTACCAGGAGGCGTTGGGCAGCTCCGGCGCGAAGCGCCGGCGCAGCGCGGCGCCGCTGCCGCCGGAGATGGCGAAGGCGAGCTTGCCGTTGGCCGAGATGCGCTGGTCCGCCAGCAGGCCCGCCAGGCCGTCCAGGGCGCCGCGCCGGATGTCGACGACGACGGGGGACGGAATGAGACGGGTCAGTACTGGCATGCGATCTCCCGGCCCTTGGCGAGGTCGTCGTGGTTGTCGATCTCGACCCACTTGACGTCGCCGATGGGGGCGACATCCACCCTGAAGCCGCGGTTGACCAGCTCCTGGTAGCCGTCCTCGTAGTAGAGCTGCGGGTCGCGCTCGAAGGTGGCCTTCAGCGCGTCCGCCAGCTCACCGGCGGCCTCGGCCTCGATGAGGGTGACGCCGATGTACTCGCCGGTGGCCTCGGCCGGGTCCATCAGCTTGGTGATCTTCTGGACGCCCTTGCCGGGGTCGGCGACGACCTTCATCTCCTCCTCGTCCAGCTCCTTGACCGTGTCCAGGGCGAGGATGATCTTCTTGCCGTCACCGCGCGCCGCGAGCAGGGACTCCTCCACGGAGACCGGGTGCACGGTGTCGCCGTTGGCGAGGATGACGCCGTGCCGCACGGCGTCCCGGCCGCACCACAGGGAGTAGGCGTTGTTCCACTCCTCGGCCTTGTCGTTGTCGATGAGGGTGAGGGTGAGACCGTACTTCTTCTCCAGCGCCGCCTTGCGCTCGTACACGGCCTCCTTGCGGTACCCGACGATGACCGCGACCTCGGTCAGCCCGATCTTGGCGAAGTTGCCGAGGGCGATGTCGAGGACGGTCGTGCTCTCCTCGTCGCCCTCCGGGCCGACGGGCACCAGGGCCTTGGGCAGGGTGTCGGTGTAGGGGCGCAGACGCCGTCCGGCGCCGGCTGCCAGCACGAGGCCGATCATGCGGGTTCTCCTGTTTCGTCGTGTACGGCGGGTGCTTGCGAGGACACCCAGAAACGGATGCTCTCGACGAGCACCACGGCCGCGATGACCACGGCGAGCGCGGTCAGCGCAGAGCTGAAGCCTTGGCTGTCCTGATCCGCGCCGCCCAGCCAGAGGGCGGCGGCAATCGTGACCAGCAGAGTCCGTCCCTCGTGTCCGCCGATCGCCCGCACCAGCCACTGCGGGGGCGCTCCGGTGCCACCGCGGATGCGGTACACCGTGTCGTAGTGATGGTAGGCGACCGCCGCCACCAGCCCGAAAGCCGCCGGCAAAGCGCCGTTCACCTCGGAGCGGGCGGCAAGGACCAGAATGGTGGCGTATTCCGCGATACGGAAGAGGGGCGGGAGCAGCCAGTCGAGCGCCCCCTTGGGGGGGCGCGCGAGGGCCAGACCGGAGCACAGGACGTAGCACACGGCCGCCAGGACTGGCCAGACGCTGCCGAGCGGGGCCCCGTCCGCCGCGCCGAGGAGGAGGCCCGTCCCCACGACGGCCACGGCGGGCGCCCCGAAGCGCGGCAGGCGCACGCCCCGCAGCACGCGGGCGCACCCCTGCGCCAGGGGCCCGCTGTCCGCCAGCGCGGCGAGCGCGTGCGCGGCGCGGTCGGTGCGGCCCGGTGCGCGGGTCAGCGAGCGCAGCACCCGGCCGGCCGTGGTGTAGCAGGCGGCGAAGGCGCCGGCGATCAGCAGGACGACCAAGGTGATCCGGGGGGTGGTCACGGCGGTGAGCACCGCGATCAGCGCCCAGCGCTCGCCGATCGGCAGCACGATCATCCGGCGCGCCCAGACCGTCCAGCCCACGCTGTCGAGCCGGCCGGAGAGGGCCGCGGTGGGGCTGCCGCCGCCGGCCGCCGCCTCCCCGGCCTGGGCCTCGTTGAAGGCGAAGTCGACGGTGTGCCGCGCGGTCATCAGGATCATGGCGGCGAGCGCGAGGGCCCATACGTCGTCGCCGCCGCGCGCCGCGCCCAGCGCGAGGCCCGCGTAGTACGCGTACTCCTTGGCCCGGTCGAAGGTGGCGTCCAGCCAGGCGCCGAGCTTGGAGTACTGCAGGTCGTAGCGGGCGAGCTGGCCGTCCGTCGCGTCCAGCACGAAGGAGGCGACGAGCAGCACGCCCGCCGCGGCGAATCCGGCACGCTCCCCGGTCGCGGCCGCCGCGGCCGCGATCAGCGCGACCACCAGGGAGGCGGTGGTCACCTGGTTCGGGGTCAGCCCGCGGCGGGCGCACCAGCGGGCGAGGTAGCGCGAGTAGGGGCTGACGCAGAAGGTGGTGAAGAACCCGTCCCGGGACTTGACGGCGGAGCGCAGCCGCACGGCCTCGTCGTCGACGGCGCCGGTGTCCTCCCGCGCCCGCCGCCGCGCGGCGTCGCCGTCCGGGACGGCGGCGACCAGGACGCCCAGCTCGGGGCGGTGCACCGGGACGTCCCCCGCGTCGAGGGCGGCCGCGACGGCGTCCGGGAGGGGGCGGGGGTCCGCGGCGCCGCCCGCGGACGCGCCGTCCCGCGCCTCCGCGCCGGGCGCGGAGGCGGCCGCCGGCGCGGCGGCCGCGGACTCCAGCGGGGCGAGGGCCCGGCGCAGCGCCCCGCGCGCGGCCGGGGCCACCCCCACCGCTCCGGGGACCGCGCCCGCGTCGAAGCGGGGGTCCCGCAGCGCGAGGCGGAGCGCATGGGCGTGGCCCACGAAACGCGGGTCGACCAGTGCGACGCGCTCCTGCGCCGGTACCCGGTCGAGCTGGGCCGTCAGCCCGGCCGCGCCCTCGGCCACGCGCACGTCGAACCCCAGCGACCGCAGGTCGTCCTCCAGCGGCGACCCGGCGACCGGCGGACCGGTGAGAATGGCGGTCGACAGAACGAACTCACTCCTTGAAGCTGGCACACCCGTGCCGGGGGACAGCCGGGCAGCGGGCAGGGCACGCCATCGCCCGTTCGGGGGGCGCGCAGCACGTCGGCAGAGAGTATCGGATCGCGGAGGCGAGGCTTCACCGAGCGTTCACCGGCGCCGGGTTGCGGCCGCGACACTGCATGCCGGGGACAGCATGGTGGATCATGGCCGTCCGTCACAACCGGAGCCGCACGGGCCGGATAGGGTTCCCCCATGACGTGGTTGATCACAGGCGGCGCCGGCTACATCGGCGCGCACGTGGTACGGGCGCTGACGGCGGCGGGGGCGCGGGCGGTGGCGCTGGACGACCTGTCCGCGGGCGCCCCGGAGCGGCTGCCCCCGGACGTCCCGCTGGTGCGCGGCTCGGTGCTGGACCGGCCGCTGGTCGCGCGTACGCTCGCGGAGCACGGCGTCAGCGGCGTGATCCACCTCGCGGCACGCAAGCAGGTGGCCGAGTCCGTCGAACAGCCGCTGTGGTACTACCGGGAGAACGTGTACGGGCTCACGGAGCTGCTGCGGGCGGTCGCGGACGCGGACGTGAGGCGCTTCGTGTTCTCCTCCTCCGCCGCCGTGTACGGCATGCCGGACGTGGACCTGGTGACGGAGGACACGCCGACCGTGCCCATGAACCCGTACGGCGAGACGAAGCTCGCGGGCGAGTGGCTGGTGCGGGCCACCGGTCGGGCGCACGGCATCCGGACGGCCTGTCTGCGGTACTTCAACGTCGCGGGGGCCGCCGCTGAGGAGCTGGCCGACACCGGTGTGAGCAATGTGATCCCGATGTTCTTCGACGCGCTGACGCGCGGCGAACCGCCCCGGATCTTCGGCGACGACTACCCGACGCCGGACGGCACCTGCGTGCGCGACTACATCCACGTCCAGGACCTGGCCGAGGCCCATGTCGCCGCGGCCCGCGGCCTGGACGGCGGCCCGGCCGGCGGCAGCGGCGGGGCCGGAGGCGGTGACCTGACGGTGAACATCGGCACCGGCACGGGCGTCTCCGTACGGGAGATGGCCGATCTCGTCGCGGAGGTCAGCGGCCGGGCCGAACCCGCCGCGCGGGTGGCGCCGCGCCGCCCCGGCGACCCGGCCCGGGTGGTGGCGAGTGCCGACCGCATCCGCGCGGAGCTGGGCTGGAAGCCCCGGCACGGGGTGCGGGAGATGGTCTCCTCCGCGTGGGCGGGCTGGCTCCGGCTGCACCCCGAGGCGCGCTGAGGACGGCGTCGCCGGCCGCGTCCCGCACCAGGCACGGCTGGCCGGATCCCATCGCCCTCCGGGCCCCGGGTCCCCGCCTTGTCCGGCCGGGAAGCGGATTGCGGCACACTGGATCACGCTGGTTCACAAGCGCCCACAAGAAGGATGAACATGGCGAACAGCCCGGCGGCCCCGATCATGCTCGAACTGGTCGACGAGAGCGGAACGACGATCGGTACCGCGGAGAAGCTCTCGGCTCATATGCCACCGGGCCGCCTGCACCGGGCGTTCTCCGTCTTCCTGTTCGACGACACCGGCCGGCTGCTCCTCCAGCAGCGGGCCCTGGAGAAGTACCACTCGCCCGGGGTGTGGTCCAACACCTGCTGCGGCCACCCGTACCCCGGTGAGCCGCCCTTCGCCGCCGCGGCCCGGCGGGTCGGCGAGGAGCTGGGGGTGTCGCCGTTCTCGATGCGCGAGGCGGGCACCGTGCGCTACAACCACCCGGACCCGGTCTCCGGCCTGGTCGAGCAGGAGTTCAACCACCTGTTCGCGGGGCTGGTGCGGGACGAGCTGCGGCCGGATCCGGAGGAGATCGCCGAGACGGTGTTCGCCACGCCGGAGGAGCTGGAGAAGCGGCACGCGCAGGACACGTTCTCGGCCTGGTTCATGACGGTGCTGGACGCCGCGCGTCCCGCGATCCGTGCGGTGACGGGGGACTCGGCTGGCTGGTGAGCGGCAGCGCGGCCCAGATCACCTTGCCGCCCGCGCCGGTCTGCTCCACGTCGCACACCCCGCCCGCCTCCCCGGTGAGCGCCTTGACCAGGAGCAGGCCGCGCCCGCCTGTGGTCTCGTCGTCGGGCACGGCGGCGAGCGCCTTGGGACGGTAGGGGTGGCTGTCCTCCACGGACACCCGCAGCCAGCCGCCGCCGAGCGAGACCTCGACGCCGATCTGGGGCGTGAGCAGCGCCGCGTGCCGCACGGAGTTGGTGACCAGCTCGGAGAGGATCAGCAGCAGGCTCTCCCGCACCTCCTCGGGGACCGGGGCCGACTGCCGTGCGAGCAGGTCCCGCACGGCGTGCCGCAGCTGCGGGACCGACGCGTCCTGCGCCGGGGCGGCGAACCTCCAGGGGCCCTCGTGCGGCAGGCGCTCGGCGCGCTCCGCGCGCACCGGCCGTTCGGCGACGGCCTCCACGCGCTCGGCCCGCTCCTGCACACCGCGGCTCTCCATCTCCGCACCCCGCTCTCCTCGATTGCCACGCACGTGCACAGCGTTCTTGCAGATGCACTTGCATCGAGTGTTGGTACTCCGCGGGGCTGGTCCGGTCCGCTGACTGCAAGTCGGCACTTATCGATGGCATTTGACAGAGAACTTACGCGCCAGTCAGCTCTCTGACAGTTCATGCCGGGGCCTCCCGGTCCGATCGAGCGGATACGATCCCGGCCATGGAGCCCTCCCCCGAGTCCGCGGTGCGCGTCGCCACGGCCGACGGCGTCGCCACCGTCACCCTGCACCGCCCGGCGAAGCGCAACGCGATGACGCCCGCGATGTGGCGGCGGCTCGCCGACCTGCTGACCGGGCTGGCCGAGGACGACACCGTCCGCGTCCTCGTGCTCACCGGCGCCGAGGGCACCTTCAGCGCCGGGGCCGACATCGCCGCGCTGCGCGCCCCCGCGCACGCGCCGGGCCCCGGGGGCGGCGCGGCTCCGGCCGAGGAGCAGCAGACGCTGGCGGTAGCGGCCGAGGAGGCGCTGGCCGCGTTCCCCAAGCCGACGCTGGCCGCCGTGCGCGGGCACTGCGTCGGCGGCGGCTGCCAGCTGGCCGTGGCCTGCGACCTGCGGTTCGCCTCCGAGGATGCGCTGTTCGGCATCACCCCGGCGAAGCTGGGCATCGTCTACCCCGTGACCTCCACCGAGCGGCTGGTACGGCTGGTCGGCCCGGCCACCGCGAAGTACCTGCTCTTTTCGGCCGAGCTGATCGACGCGGCCCGCGCGCTGCGCTCCGGGCTGGCCGACGAGGTGCACCCGGACGACGGGCTGGAGCGGCGGGTGGCCGAGTTCGCGCGGACCCTCACGTCGCGCTCCGGGCTGACCCAGGCGGCGGCCAAGGAGGCCGCCGACGGCCGCGGCACCCCGCAGAGCGCCGAGCGCTGGCGCCGAGCGGCCGCAGCGAGCGGCGAGACGGCCGAGGGAGTCGCGGCGTTCCTGGAACGCCGCCCACCGCGCTGGGCCCGCGCCTAGGGCCTTTCGTCAACTGGCCGCGTCAGCGCGGCTGAACGGCGTCATCCCGGTCTTGCCGCCGTACCGGAACTTCTGCTTCGACTCCCCTTCTGACCGTCCCTTACGGCTCGGTAGCGTACGGGCATGACGTCACTCCCCGAGCGCGCCGGGCGGCGCTGCCACCACGCGATCCAGCCCCTGCACTCCACCGTCTACTTCTCGCCGGCTCTGGGGAGAGAGCTGGCCCCCTACGGCATCGACGACTGGCTCCCGGCGTACCTCGCCGTGCGGGCCGCTCCGCTGGGCGCCGTCGGCGCGGGCACCGTGACCGCGGCGTTCTATACGTTCAGCCACGCCGCCGTCGCCCGCTTCGTGCCCGAGGTGTGGGACGCCGCGTCCCCCGACACGGTGCTCGCGGCCCGGCTGCGCGCCGTGGACGCGACGCTGCGCGACCTGCTGGGCGACGAGGCCGTCGGCTCCTCCCGGATGGCCGAGGCCGCGCGGCTGGCGCTGCGCGCGAGCGAGGCGTGCACCCGCCCGGGGCGTCCGCTGTTCGCTGCCAACGCCGACCTGCCCGTGCCGCCCGTCACGGAAGCGCCGCACCTCGCCCTGTGGCACGCGGTCACGCTGCTGCGCGAGCACCGGGGCGACGCGCACATCGCGGTGCTGCAGAGCGCCGAACTCGACCCGCTGGAGGCCCAGGTGAGCCACACTGCCAGCGGCCACGGCATCGCCCCCGGGTGGGCGCTGCGCACCCGGGGCTACAACGAGCAGGACTGGTCGGCGGCCCAGGAGCGGCTCGCCGGGCGCGGGCTGCTGGACGCGGACGGCGAGCTCACCGAGCGCGGCCGGGAGCTGCGCCGCGAGCTGGAGCAGGAGACCGACCGGCTGGACCGGGCGCCGTACGAGCACCTGGGCGCCGAGGGCGTCGCGCGCCTCACCGAGCTGGGCGGGGAGCTCACCGGTGCCGCCGTCGCCGCGGGCGGGTTCCCGGAAGGGCTGATCGGCACGCGCTGAGGCCCCGCGCCCCGCCCCGAGCGGCGCACCGCCCCGCAC
>NZ_JAAKZZ010000284.1 GCF_011045075.1 Streptomyces boncukensis | reverse complement strand
GCTCCGGCACGGGCCCGCGCACGCGCCCGTGCCGGAGCAGCCACCCTCACCGCCCCCCGACGACGACTCCAGCACGCTCGGGCTGCGGGTGGACGCGCTGCGCGCCGCCGCCCCCCGCCGCACCGAGCGCCCGGCCGGTCCCACCCGGCTGGAGCGGCTCCGCGCCGAGCGGGCCCGCAGGCCGGGGCCCGGCATCATCGCCAGCCGGGCGATCGGCGAGGTCTTCATCACCTGCGGGGTGCTGATGCTGCTCTTCGTCGCCTACCAGCTCTGGTGGACCAACATCCGCGCGCAGCAGCAGGCCAACGGCACCGCCAACCAGCTGCGTTCGCAGTGGAACGACGGCGACAGCGCCGGGCGCGACGGGTCCGGCGGGGCGGAACCGAAGCGCAAGCCGGGCGCGTTCAAGCCCGGCGAGGGCTTCGCGATCATCCACATCCCGAAGATCGGCATCAGGACGCCCATCGCCGAGGGCGTCTCCAAGAGCAAGGTGCTCGACAAGGGCATGGTCGGGCACTACGACACCGCGCCGCTGAAGACGGCCATGCCCTGGGACCGGAAGGGCAACTTCGCGCTCGCCGGGCACCGCAACACCCACGGCGAACCGTTCCGCTACATCAACCGGCTGAAGCCGGGGGACCAGGTCGTCGTCGAGACCGCGGACACGTACTACACCTACAAGGTCACCCGGCAGCTGCCCTCCACGTCCCCGTCCAACACCAGCGTGATCGACCCGGTGCCCCGGCAGTCCGGATTCCGCTCCCCGGGCCGCTTCGTCACCCTCACCACCTGCACGCCGGAATTCACCTCGAAGTACCGTCTGATCGTCTGGGGCAAAATGATGGACGAGCGCCCGCGCGAGAAGGGCAAGCCGGACGCTCTGTGATCATCGGCGAGGACGGACGGACGGTACGGCGGTGGCGGAATCCGGGAAGCGGCGGCGGGGACGGCTGGCGGCGGTCTTCGGCGTCGTCGGTGAGCTGCTCATCACGGCCGGGCTGGTGCTGGCGCTGTTCGTCGTCTACTCGCTCTGGTGGACCAATGTGCTCGCGGACCGCGAGGCGAAGCGGCAGGGCGACCGCGTGCGGAAGCACTGGTCGCAGGACCGGGGGCCCGGCGGGCTGGACACCAAGGACGGCATCGGCTTCCTGCATGCCCCCTCGATGACCTCGGACGACATCCTGGTGAAGAAGGGCACCGACACCAAGGAGCTGAACCAGGGCATCGCCGGGTACTACACGAAGCCGGTGAAGTCCGCGCTGCCGCAGGACCAGTCGGGCAACTTCACGCTGGCCGCGCACCGGGACGGGCACGGCGCGAAGTTCCACGACATCGACAAGATCGAGAAGGGCGATCCGGTGGTCTTCGAGACGAAGAACACCTGGTTCGTGTACAAGGTGTACGCCATCCTCCCGAAGACGTCCCGGTACAACGTGGACGTGCTGGACCCGGTCCCGAAGGAGTCGGGGAAGAAGAAGGCCGGGCGCTACATCACGCTGACGACCTGCACGCCGGTCTACACGTCCCGCTACCGGTACGTGGTGTGGGGCGAGCTGGTGCGCACCGTCGACGTCAACGCGGAGCGCACCCCTCCGAAGGAACTGCGCTAGGGCCCTGGCCGGGGCTGCCCCCCGGCGGCGGTGCGCCCTCCCGTCAACTGCCCCAGTGGAAGCCGCCCGGGAAGCCGCCGCCGTCGTCCCCGTCGCCGCCGCCGTTGTGGCCGTTGCCGTTCCCGCCGTCGTCGTCACCGTCCCCGTCGCCGCCGCCGTTCTGGCCGTCGCCGGGGCCCGCCGGGCGGGTGATGATGTCGACCTTGTCGCCCTTCTTGCCCTGGCTGTTGGGGCCGGGGGTGGTGGAGACCACGACCGAGTCGTCGCCCTGCTGACCGATGATCTTGCCGATCTTGAACCCGGCGCCCTTGAGGTCGCTCTTGGCGTCCCGCAGCTTCTTGTTGGTGACGTCCGGCACCGAGGTGGGCTGCTCCTTGGGCGCCTTGGCGACGGTGACGGTGATCTGGGTGCCCTCGGACTGCCGGGAGCCGGCGGCGGGGTTCTGCCGCAGCACCGTGCCGGCGGCCTGGTCCTCGCTCTCCTCCTCGCTCTTGGTGACCTTGAAGCCCGCTCCGACCAGCAGCGACTCGGCCTCGGGGAAGTTCTTGCCGACGACGTTCGGCACCGAGGGCCTCGACTCGGCCGCCACGGTGAGGGTGACGGTGGAGCCCTTGGGGGCCTTCTTGTCCCCCTCCGGGTTCTGGGAGAGCACGGTGCCCGGTTCGCTCTCGGAGGACTCCTGGCGCTTCCGGGTGACCTTGAAGCCCGCCTCGCTCAGCTCCTGCTTGGCGTCGGCGTAGATGTCGCCGGTGACGTCGGGAACGGTGCGGTTCGTGGTGCTCGGGCCCTTGCCGCGGGACATCAGCATGGTGACGGTGCTGTCCCGCTCGACCTCCTCGCCCGCCTGCGGGTCGGTCCGGCAGACGGTGCCCTTCTTCTTGCCGCAGCTGACGGCCTTGCCCTTGACGGCCTTCAGGCCCGAGTTCTCGATCTGGTCCTGTGCCTCGGTGACCGACAGGCCCGCGACATCGGGCACCTCGGGGTCGTCCGAAGAGCTCTTCAGCAGGGTGGTGATGATGAAGATCCCGCCGACGATCAGGAAGATCAGCGCGAGCACCAGCAGGATGGTGGAGGCCCGGCTCTTGCGGGGCGGGCGGCGGCGCCCGGCGCGGGGCTCGTCGTAGTAGCCGCCGTCGTCCGGGCGCATCGGCGGCAGCATCGAGGTCTGCTGCGCGTCCTGGGCCCGCAGCGCGGTGGTGGGCTGGTCCTCGCCGTAGCCGCCGTAGCCGGCGGCGCCCATGGCGGCGGTGGCCGCGACGGGCTGTCCGTCCAGACACGCCTCGATGTCGGCGCGCATCTCATCAGCCGACTGATAGCGGTAGTCCGGGTCCTTGACCAGCGCCTTCATCACGATCGCGTCCATCGCGGGCGGGATCTCGGGGTCGAAGGAGCTGGGCGGCTGCGCCTCCTCGCGGACGTGCTGGTAGGCGACCGCGACCGGGGAGTCGCCGACGAAGGGCGGGCGCACCGTCAGCAGCTCGTACAGCAGGCAGCCGGTGGAGTACAGGTCGGAGCGGGAGTCCACGGTCTCGCCCTTGGCCTGCTCCGGGGAGAGGTACTGGGCGGTGCCGATGACGGCCGACGTCTGCGTCATGGTCATGCCCGAGTCGCCCATGGCGCGGGCGATGCCGAAGTCCATGACCTTGACCTGGCCGGCGCGGTTCAGCATCACGTTCGCGGGCTTGATGTCGCGGTGCACGATGCCGTTGCGGTGCGAGTACTCCAGCGCCTGCAGGATGCCGATGCACATCTCCATGGCCCGCTCGGGCAGCAGCTTGCGCCCGGAGTGCAGCAGCTCGCGCAGGGTGGAGCCGTCGACGTACTCCATCACGATGTACGGGATGGAGACCCCGGGTCCGCCGGGGGCGTCCTCCACCATGTCCTCGCCGGTGTCGTAGACGGCGACGATGGCGGGGTGGTTCAGCGAGGCGGCCGACTGGGCCTCACGGCGGAAGCGGGCCTGGAACGAGGGGTCGCGGGCGAGGTCGACGCGGAGCGTCTTCACCGCGACCGTACGGCCCAGGCGGGTGTCCTGGGCGATATAGACCTCGGCCATGCCGCCGCGGCCGAGCACCGAGCCCAGCTCGTACCGGCCGCCGAGGCGACGCGGCTCTTCCATATCTCCAGCCCTCTCCGGTCTTCCGTGCCGCGGCGTGTGGGACGTTCCGGACCGCGGTACGGCGGTGTGCTGCTCGGCATACGGTACCCGTCCGTCCCGACCGGCCTGGAGCGGCCGTGGTGACGGGGCCGCCTCCGCAGGGAGGCGTGCGTCACTTCTTTCCGTCGAGGACGGCCTCCATCACGCTCTTCGCGATGGGCGCCGCCAGCTTGCCGCCCGCGATGTCGCTGCGGAGGGTGTCGGAACTCTCCACCACGACGGCCACGGCGACGGGTGAGCCGTCGTCGGTCTTCGCGTAGGAGATGAACCAGGCGTACGGGTTGTCCTTGTTGTTCTCGCCGTGCTGCGCGGTACCGGTCTTGCCGCCCACTGTGACGCCCGAGATCTTGCCGGAGGTTCCCGTTCCCTTTTCGACCACGGTCTCCATGGCCGACTGGAGCTTCTGCGCGTTCTCCGGGGAGACGGGCTGGCTCAGCTCCTTGGGCTTGGTCTGGTCGATGACGTTGAGGTTGGGCGCCACCAGCTGGTCCACCATGTACGGCTTCATCAGCTTGCCGTCGTTGGCGATGGCCGCTGTGACCATGGCCATCTGCAGCGGGGTGGCGCGGTTGGACGCCTGTCCGATGCCCGCCATGGCGTTCTGCGGGCGGTTGTCCTTCGGGTAGACGCTGGGGGCCGGGCGGACCGGGGTGTCCTGCGCGTTGTCGTCCTGGTCGCGGTTGAAGCCGAACTTCTCGGCCTCCTCCATCATCTTCTTGTTGCCGAGCTCGTTGCTCATCTTCGCGAAGACGGTGTTGCACGACCACTGGAGCGCGACCCGGACCGAGGCGTTCTTGCAGGCCGGGTTGTTGCCCTCGTTGCCCAGGTCGGTGGTGGACTGCGGGAGCCGGTACGGATCCTCGGAGTCGGTCTTGGAGTCGATGTCGTAGTCCCCGCTCTCCAGCCCGGCCGCCGCGGTGACGACCTTGAAGGTCGAGCCGGGCGGATAGGTCTGGCGCAGCGCCCGGTTGAGCATCGGGTCGTCCGGGTCCTTCTTCTTCTCCAGGTTCTGGAACGCCTTGGCGTCCTTGTCGCTGTTCCCGGCGAAGACCGACGGGTCGTAGGACGGCTTGTTGGCCAGGGCCAGGATCGCGCCCGTCTTGGGGTTGATGGCCGCGACGGCGCCCTTCTTGTCACCGAGGCCGTCGAAGGCGGCCTTCTGCGCCTTGCGGTTCAGCGTGGTGACGACGTTGCCGCCCTTCTTCGGCTTTCCGGTGAGCATGTCGATGGTGCGGTTGAAGAAGAGCCGGTCGTCGTCGCCGGTGAGGACCGGGTCGTAGAGCTTCTCCAGCTGGTTCGCGCCGATCCGCTGGGAGGCGAAGCCCGTTATCGGGGACCAGAGCTCGCCGTTCTTGTAGGTGCGCTTGTACTTGAAGTCGCTGCCCGCGACCTCGGTGGAGCCGGTGACCGGCTTGCCGTCGACGACGATGTTGCCGCGCGGCTGGGCGTAGCGCTGGATGGCGACCCGGCGGTTCTGCGGGTCCTCCTTCAGATCGTCGGCCTGGACGAACTGCAGCCAGTTGGTCCGCACCAGCAGGGCGAGGGTGAGCAGTCCGCAGAAGATCGCGATGCGGCGCAGGGGCTTGTTCATCGTGTCTCACCTCCGGCGGGACGTGCGGCGGCGTATGCGGCGAACGCGCCGTATGCGGCGGACGCGGCGTATGCGGCGACGGGAAGCAGCGGCGGAGCCGCTGGGGGGTGCTGCCCCCGGGAGACTGCGGTCACGAGGGGCGCACCACCTGGGTCATCTCGGCGTCGGTTGAGGGCGCGGGGCTGGGGGCCGGGCGGCGCGCGGTGTCGCTGATCCGCAGCAGGATGCCGATCAGCGCCCAGTTGGCCAGCACCGAGGAGCCGCCGGCGGCCAGGAACGGCATCGTCATACCGGTGAGCGGGATCAGCCCCATCACGCCGCCCGCGACGACGAACACCTGGAGCCCGAACGCGCTGGAGAGGCCCACGGCGAGCAGCTTGCCGAACGGGTCGCGGGCGGCGAGCGAGACGCGGATGCCGCGCTCGACGATCAGCCCGTAGATGATGAGGATCGCCATCATGCCCGTCAGACCCATCTCCTCGCCGACGGTGGCGAGGATGAAGTCGGAGTTCGCGGCGAAGCCGATCAGGTCGGAGTTGCCCTGGCCCCAGCCGCTGCCGAGCACGCCGCCCGAGCCGAACGCCCACAGGGACTGCGCGATCTGGTCGCTCTGCGCCATCGTCTCCTTGGCGAAGGGGTGCAGCCACGCCTGGACGCGGTCCTGGACGTGCGGCTCGAAGGTCGCCACGACCGCGGCGCCGCCGGCGGACAGCAGCAGCCCGAAGACGATCCAGCTGGTGCGCTCGGTGGCGACGTAGAGCATCACCACGAACAGCCCGAAGAACAGCAGCGAGGTGCCCAGGTCGGTCTCGAAGACCAGGATCATCAGGCTGAGCGCCCACACCACCAGGATCGGGCCCAGGTCCCGGCCGCGCGGCAGATACAGGCCCATGAAGCGGCGGGAGGCGAGCGCGAGCGCGTCCCGCTTCACCATGAGGTACCCGGCGAAGAAGATCGCCAGGATGATCTTGACGAACTCGCCGGGCTGGAGGTTGATCGGGCCGATGTTGACCCAGATCCGCGCCCCGTTCACCGGCGGGAAGAACATCGGCATGATCAGCAGCACCAGGCCCACGGCCATCGAGATGTATGTGTAGCGCTGCAGAATCCGGTGGTCCTTGATCACCATCAGGATGGCGACGAACAGCGCCAGCCCGATCGCCGAGTACATCAGCTGCTTGGGCGCGTCCGGGGTGAACTGGCCGAACAGGCTCTCCGCGCGGGTCTGCAGCCGCTCGGACTGGTCCAGCCGCCAGATCAGCACCAGGCCGAGCCCGTTCAGCAGCGTGGCCAGCGGCAGCAGCAGCGGGTCGGCGTACGGCGCGTAGCGGCGGACGACGAGGTGGCCGACGGCGGCCAGCAGCGCCAGTCCGGCGCCGTAGCCGAGCATGCCCGAGGGCAGCTTGTCGTCCATCGCGAGGCCGACGTTGGCGTAGGCGAACACCGGGACGATGACGGCGAAGACGAGCATCGCCAGCTCGGTGTTCCGGCGGCTCGGCAGACCGCCCGAGGACACCGTCGTGTTGCTGCCGGTGTTGGTGAGATTGCTGCTCATGCCTGTGCCGCCCCCTACGGCGCGGTGCACTGCTTGGCGAGCTCCCGCTGCTTCTCCGTCAGCTTGGGGCCGGGTGACGGAGAGCTGTCGCTCACACGCGTGCTGTCGTGTTGGGAGCCGGGAGCGGTACGGAGGGCGGCGTTGGTGCCGGTGGCACCGGTGGTCCCGGTGTTCCCGGTGGTGCCGGTCGCGCCGTCGCCGGTGCCCGTGCCGGCACCGGTGCCGGTGCCGGTGCCGTCGCCGGTGCCCGCGGTGGAGCCGTTCTGACTGCCCCGGCTGTCGCGCCTGCCCGCGTCCCCGGGCTCGTTCTGCTCGTCCTTGCGCTTCTTCTCGCTGTCGCCGCCGGACTTCCCGGACTTCTTGGGCTGCGCCTTCTGCTCCGCGACGATCTTGCAGACCTCGGCCTGGGCGCCGAGCTCCCTGACTTTCTCCTGCGCCTCTTTCTTGCTGTTGAGCGCGATGGTCTCCTTGACCTGCTTGCGCTGGAAGAGCGGCAGGTACTTGAGTTCGATCTCCGGGCGGTCCTGGTACACGTCGTTCAGCTTGACGCCCGCCAGCTCCTGGTCGATGCCGCGGTAGAGGGCGACGTGCTGCTCCTTGGCGCCCACGTAGTACTGCGTCTGGGTCCAGCGGTAGCCGCCGTACAGCCCGCCGCCGACGACGGCGAGCGCGACCGCGATCCACAGCGAGCGCTTCACCCAGCGCCGCTTGCCGCCGCCCTTCGTGAACTCCTCGTCCGCGTACGGCCCGAAGGCACCCGCCGGGGAGGCGGCGAAGGACGGGTCGCTGCTGCCGGGCGGCCCGAAGCCGCCCTCGGGGGTTCCGCCCGGCGCCGGCTGCTGAGGCACGGACTGACCGCCGCGCCCCAACTCCGCCGCGCGCGCCGCCGGCGTGCGCAGTGCGCCGGGGTCGCCGCCCAGCGGCTGCTGGGTCTCGGCGACGGCGCCGACGATCACCGGGGTGTCGTTGAGCTGCCCGGCGAGGGTGTCCTCCGTGCTGACCGAGCCGACGTCGAGGACGTCGGCGACGATGCAGGTGATGTTGTCCGGGCCGCCGCCGCGCAGCGCGAGCTGGATCAGCTCCTGCACGGTCTCCTGCGGGCCCTGGTAGCTGGCGAGGGTCTCCTCCAGCGTCTGCTGCGAGACGACCCCGGACAGCCCGTCCGAGCAGAGCAAGTAGCGGTCGCCCGCGCGCACTTCACGGATCGACAGATCCGGCTCGACATGGTCGCCGCTGCCGAGCGCGCGCATCAGCAGCGAGCGCTGCGGATGGGTGGTGGCCTCCTCCTCGGTGATCCGGCCCTCGTCCACCAGCCGCTGCACCCAGGTGTGGTCCTGGGTGATCTGGGTGAGCTGGCCGTCCCGCAGCAGATAGGCGCGCGAGTCGCCGACGTGCACCAGGCCGAGCCGCTGGCCCGTCCACAGCAGCGCGGTGAGGGTGGTGCCCATCCCCTCCAGCTGCGGGTCCTCCTCGACCATCACCCGCAGTTGGTCGTTCGCCCGCTGCACGGCGCTGCCGAGCGAGGTGAGGATGTCGGAGCCCGGGATGTCCTCGTCCAGCTGCACCATGGTGGAGATCACCTCGGAGGAGGCGACCTCGCCGGCGGCCTGCCCACCCATACCGTCGGCGACCGCGAGCAGCCGGGGCCCCGCGTAGCCGGAGTCCTCGTTGTGCTCGCGGATCATGCCGTCGTGTGATCCGGCGGCAAAGCGCAGTGACAGGCTCATGCGCACCTCGCCCGTCGGCTCCGGGTACATCCGCACGGTGCCCACCCTCCGGTCGTCATGTCGGTACTACTTCCGCAGCTCGATGACCGTCTTGCCGATACGGATCGGCGCTCCGGGCGGGATCGGCGTCGGTGTCGTCAGCCGGGTCCTGTCGAGATACGTGCCGTTGGTCGACCCGAGGTCCTGGACGATCCACTGGCCGTCACGGTCCGGGTAGATGCTGGCATGCTTGCTGGACGCGTAGTCGTCGTCCAGCACGATTGTCGAGTCGTGCGCACGGCCGAGAGTGATCGTCTGACCCTGCAGGGCGACCGTCGTTCCGGTCAGCGAGCCCTCGGTGACCACCAGCTTGGTGGGGGCGCCCCGGCCGCCGCCGCGCTGCCTGCGGCGGTCCGGCTGCGGGCGCTGCTGGGGAGCGGGGCGCTGCTGGGAGCGCTGGCCCTCGGCGCGGCGCGCGGAGCGCTGCGTCACCCGGGTGCCGAACAGGTCGCTCCGGATGACCTGCACGGACACGATGACGAACAGCCACAGTACGGCCAGAAACCCCAACCGCATGACCGTGAGGGTCAGCTCTGACATTGCCCCCGCTTCACCCTTCGGCTTGCCGGTAAATGATCGTGGTGCTGCCCACGACAACGCGTGAGCCGTCGCGGAGCGTAGCGCGTGTGGTGTGCTGCCCGTCCACCACGATTCCGTTTGTGGAGCCCAGATCCTGAATCGAGGGGGGATTTCCGGCCCGGATCTCGCAGTGGCGGCGGGAGACGCCGGGGTCGTCGATCCGGACGTCGGCCTCCGTGCTGCGGCCGAGCACGAGGGTGGGCCGGGAGATCTGGTGCCGGGGCGCTGCTGGGAGCGCTGGCCCTCGGCGCGGCGCGCGGAGCGCTGCGTCACCCGGGTGCCGAACAGGTCGCTCCGGATGACCTGCACGGACACGATGACGAACAGCCACAGTACGGCCAGAAA
>NZ_JAAKZZ010000283.1 GCF_011045075.1 Streptomyces boncukensis | reverse complement strand
GGGGAAAGGAGGGGCATGGTGGTGACTCGGCCCTGCACTCCCGAAGCTGCCACGAAGTGACAAGTAGCTCTCTGTAGTCGAAGGCGCCTGACCGGGCGGTCTGCGCTGTGGGAAGCGAGTCCGGTCACTCCGCAGCGGAGGAGCAGTGCCGAGTTCGAGCGAGTTCTCCGGCGTGTGGCGGAGCCTGAGTATGCGGTAGACATCGGCCAGAGGGAGCCGGTAACTGAGCCGGAATGCGACTGCCGCACAGGCCAACGTGGACGGCGTCGCCAAGGGCGGACTACTGAGCAAACCCCTTCCAAAGCACTTCATTACCGGACATCTCATCCGTCGCACGCAGACCTAGCGCCCGCGCGATGCCGATTGACGCCGCGTGGCCGGGGTGGATGTGCGCGGTCAGGTTGCTCACTCCGTGCGCACGCAGCCAGTCGGCCATGGCCAGTGCCCCCTCACGCCCATAGCCGTTGCCCTGATGGTCACTGGCAATCACCCAGGCGATCTCGCCCTCGATTCCCTCCGTGTTCGGGCGGCAGAGGGTGGCCTGAACGGTGCCCACGAGCTGGTCATCCACGAGCCGTCGAAGCATCCAGTTCAGCCAGCCCTGGCTGCCATCTGGAGACTGCCCGGCCGACTGCAGTCGGTACTTACCCTCAAGCTCTTCGAGCGTGGATGGCATCCCACCAGTCCATTCGTGCAGCCGCTCGTCATTGAAGACCGAAACGGCCTCCTTCGCATGCTCTACGCGCAGCGGTTCGAGCTGCAGGCGCGTGGTCGTGATGGGGGCGGCGGCCAGCCAGGTGGCGGTGTTGGACACAGCACAGATCGTATCCGCCGAGAGCCTGGCCTATGACGAGTACGCAACGTATGGCCAGAAGTTGTCTGTCCACGCGCAAGTGAATGTGGCTATTTTAGAAGATCGTTGCACCTTGCACATGATCAGGGCATTCGCCCGGAATCCGGAGGCGCACCATGGCTACAAGTCCCGAACTGGCCACTTCGCCCGACCCTCAGCTCGACGCAGAACTCGACGCCGCCGCGCTGGAGGCCGCGCTCCCGACGCTGACTGAGAAGCTCGGCGGCCTGTCCGCAGCGCTCACCGAGGACGAGCGTGCGGTACTGAGCAGCATCGTGACGTCCGCGAGTCTGCATCTGAAGGAACTTCAGAACATCAACGCCGAGGCGGAGTACATCTACTCGAAGCCGATCTCGGCCGCCGCGACCCCGACCATCAGGGAGCGCCTGCTCGACCTGCCGGAGACGCTCGGCTTCACCGAGTAACAGCGGCACAACCGGAAGCCCAACGAAGGGGACTGCGGTGGAACGTTCGTCATTGGTAGATCAGTTGACTGAGCTGTCGTCCGAGTTGACCACCGCAGAGCGGGAGAACCTGAAGTTCCTGCTGAGCATGGCCGCTGGGGGACTCCTCAGCGGCCATGCCCGGGCCATTGCTGGGCCGCTGAGGGAGGCGGCCCTGGCCGCTGCCCAGCACTCACTGCCCAAACTCCATGGCGATCTCCGACCCGAGTTCGACACCGGTGTGGTCTTCTGCGGTCGGGGGCCGTTCTTCTCGGACGATGACCTCGCCGTACTCGACCGGGAATCCCTGGCGTACCGGGCGCGCGCCGAGCGCTTCCACGACCACTACGTTGCCTCCGGCGCACCCATCGCGCGGGAGCTGGCGCTGTCGCAAGCGGTCAACGACTACCTGGCATCCCAGGTTGGGCCCGTCCTGCCCACGTACAAGGCCAACTACCTCTACTACGACGAGCCAGGGCTCGGCATCGACCCCCACGTCGACAAGGACGAGTTCTCGCTCAACGTACTGACGATGCTGGAACACCGGCCGGACCGCCGACAGTCCGAGCTGATCCTCTACCCGCCCGGCCAGGACGCCCTGCACATTCACCTGGAGCCGGGCGAATCACTCGTCTTCTTCGCCGACAGCGTCACCCACCAGCGCACACGCACCGTCACTGGTGAGGCCATCCGGCTGGTGTCCTTCGGCTACCGGACCATCGGGAGCGCGGCATGACGGACGCAAGGGAGATGGGACAGCGGCTCGCGGAACTGCACCGCACGCTCACCCCCGCCGAACAGGCGAATCTGAAACTGATCCTCGGGCTGTCGGCCGGACGGCTGGTCCCGGACAAGGACCCGGGGTCCGAGGAGGGCCGCCGGGCGGTGTCCGAAGCGCTCGAGACCCTGTGCCCGTATGACGTCGTCGATCCACGTGGCATCCAGTACCGGGGTCGCCCGGAATTCCTCACTGACGACCTGCTCGAAGCGCTCGTCTCGGAGTCGGAGCAGGTCGGCGAGAAGGCTGTGCCGTTCGATGAGCACTATCTCGGCATGGGCGGCACGGTCGCGGACCGGATCGCGACCAGCGAGGAACTGGCGAGGCTCGTCGCCTCGGTGGTCCCCAAGGCGGAAGCGACCGGCATTGCTAGCTACTTGTTCTACCGCGACGCCGGGCAGGGGATCATCCCGCACATCGACACGGACATCTTCTCGCTGAACGTGCTGATGATGCTCAATCACGAGATTCCGCCGGGGCTCGCCCAACCATCGGCTCTCTACATGCATTTCGCCGACGGAAGCGAACAGCGGCTGCAGCTCGAACCCGGTGAAGTGGTCATCTTCCTTGCCGGCACCCAGGCGCACAGCCGCACACCCATCCAGCAGGACGAACGCGTGACGATCCTGACCTTCGGCTTCATGCCGGAGGGAGCACCACTGGAGAACTACCGCCGGTGACCGTCGCTCTCGGAATTCATTGTGGACACGAATCCTCCTGCGCCGTCGTTCGGGACGGTCGGCTGGTCTCCGCCATCCAGCAGGAACGGGTCACCCGCCGCAAGTACGACGGCCAGGAGTTCCTCTCCAGCCGTCTGCCGATCACGGAGGCGCTGGGCGTCGCCGGGCTGACGATTGACGACGTCGATGTCATCGTCAGCTCGTTCCAAGCCGCTGGGCCCTCCGCTGTCGGATTCCAGCGACCGCTGGTGTCTCCCGGCTTCTCGGCTTTCGACCCCTTCGACGTCCGCCACCGCGTCGTATCCCACCACTTGGCGCACGCCGCATCGGCGGTCTATCCGTCGGGCTTCCCGGAGGCGACGGTGCTCGTGTCGGACAGCGCGGGGACGACGTCGTGGGACGGCGCGGACTACGACCTGCCGTTCGAACAGTTCTTCAGCAGGTACTACGCAGATGTAACCGCCTCGACGGGCGAACTGTTCACAGAGATGCGGTCCGTCTACACCTTCTGCGACGGCTACTTCGAGCTGCTCGACCGCGCGTACAGCAAGCCCCACAACCAGCCGGATGTCTTCGTACAGGGTGAGGCGAGTCTCTACGACAACGTGGCGCGATTCCTGTTCCGCAAGGAGCACGCCCACGGCCAGCTCATGGCATTGGCGGGACTCCCAGTGCTCCGGCCGCCGAAGCTGGCGGCGGACGATATCGTCACCGCAGGCTCGCCGCCGCGTATTCGGAACGGCTGGCAGCTGTTGGAGATCGGCCCGGACCCTGTCGACAGCGTGGACGTGGCCGCGGCCGTGCAGGAATCGTTTACGAGGCTGCTCACCCATCACGCGCGGCGCGCGGTCGAGCTGGCCGGCCTGCCGGACCTCTGCTGCGCTGGCGGGGTCTTTTTGAACCTGACGGCGAACACCGCGATCTCGGAGCTGCCCGAGGTCCGTGACATGTATGTGCCGTCGTGCCCACACGATGCGGGGATCTCTGTCGGCGCCGCCTTCCTCGGCTGGGTTCGCGCCCGCAAGGGCCATGCCATGCCCACCGCCCGCCTGCGCAGTGACTTCCTCGGCCGTCCAGCCGAGACGATCACCCCTGAGCACGCCAGGAGCTACGGCTACACGCCCCTCACCCGGCTGGGGGACACTGATGCAAGTGCGGCCCGGGCCGCCGAAGCCATCGCGAGGGGAGCGGTGGTGGCCCGCTACACCGACCGTGCGGAGTTCGGCCCGCGTGCTCTCGGTAACAGATCCCTGCTGTGCCATCCCGTCTCCTGCTCCGATGCCCGGGCGAAGCTGAACCAGCTCAAGCGACGACAGGGCTGGAGGCCAGTCGCCCCCATCGTGCGGGAAGAGGACTTGCACACCTACTTCCTGGGGCCAGACCAGTCACCGTTCATGAATTTCAACTTCGTGGTGCGTGACGAGTGCCGTGCCGTCCTGGCCGAGGCGACGCACGCCGACGGTACTGCCCGGGTCCAGACCGTCTCCGCCGACGACAACCCGGCTGTACACGATCTCCTCACCCGCGTCGCTGATCTGGGGCAGCTACCGGTACTGATCAACACCTCCTTCAACGGGCCGGGGCAGCCGATCATCGACTCTGCCGACGACGCTCTGGAGTTCGTCCGGCATCCGGTGGTGGATCATTTGCTCACCGACGACTGCCTGTTCGCCACTCCGGCCTCCGGCCCCATCAAGGTGCGGCGCCCAGAGTCTGTCGCCATGGCTATGTTCGGGAGCGGTACCCAGCCTCGCTACCTACTGAGCAACGAGCACGCCTCCAGCCCGGTGGACCGGCAGCTGTTCCTCGACCTGTGCGAGCGGGAGACCGCAGCGGCCGACGGCGCCTCCCCGCTCGTCCGCGACTGCCTGCACGCCGGACTGCTCATAGAAGCCTGAGGTCCGATGACCACGAACGCCGAACTGTCTCGGCACGCAAAGTCGCTGGCGACCAGCCTGCCCGTCGCAAATTTCCTGTCCTACTTCGCCATTGCCGCAGTGGAGTTCTCCGTACCGTTCGTAGCCGTGTCGTCACTCGGCGCCAACTCGCTCGTCGTCGCCGTGCTGGGCGTGTGCCGCTTCGCGCCGCAAGTTCTGCTGGCCCGTCACGCGGCACGCATCGTCGAACGGTACGACTTGCGAACGGTCATGCTCAGCTCGGAGCTGCTGCGCGTCGGCGCCTTCGTCCTGTCGGCACTAGCCCTCGCCGTCAGCTCCGGGATCGGGCTGGGCATTTTCGCCCTCGCGAACATCGCCCTGGCCTGCGCCTCCATCCTGACATCCGTGGCGACACAGGCGTTGGTGCCAGCAGTCTTCGCGGACGAGAAGCTACCGAGTATCTACGCCAGGCTGGGTGTCGCTGAATCGACCGCCGACGCCGCCGCGCCCTTCCTGACCGGGCTGGGACTCGCCGCCATCGGCGTCTCTCCGACGTTCAGCCTGGCTGCGGCCCTAGCCCTGGGCGCCTGCGGCCTGCTGCTGCAGATTCCGCGGCTGTATGCCACTGCCGACACAGTCGGTGGCGAAAGGGAGTCCGCCCCGCCTTCCACGCTGCGGCGCGGACTGGGCCTCAACCTCCGGACCCCACCCCTGCGGATAATCACGACTTGGGCCGTCTCCTACAACTTCGGTCAGTGCATCATCGAGGCACTGCTGCTTATCGCGCTCATCGACCGAACACCCGTCACCGCGGCGTCCTACGGTGTGATCCGCACCTGCGCGGTGCTGTTCGCTGCGGTCGGCTCATGGACCGCCGAGCGACTACCCACCTCGCTGCGCAGCGGGCTGGGCACCGCCGTATTCGGTTGCGGCGCGGTCGCCTCATACGCCTTGCTGGGCGTCGGCGTGTACCTCGGCGGGATGCAGGGACTGGTGATCGTGCTGGTCGGCTTCGTGCTGGACGAGTTCTGTTCGGGTGTAGTGCTGGTCCGGATCCAGGCGTTCCGAGCCCGTGCGATCACCCAGAAGGACCGGCCCATCGCGACAGCGGCCTACCGCGCGGTCAACCTCACGGCCGTCCCCGCAGGCTTCGCCGTGGGCGGCGTTGCCGGGCTCCTACTCAACCCGGCGAGTGCGATCCTCGCGGTCGGCCTACTGATGATTCTGCCCGCTGCACTTATCTTGTCCCGCTCGGTACGCGAGTCGACCTGACCACCAGCCGGAGGAACTACGAAGGACATCCCAACAGGGCTCAGCTCGCCTCTTCCGGCGAGTGGTCGGGGTGCGTGAGCCGACACTTCACGCTCCCGCGGTTGCCAGTCATCACTTCTCCTTCGTCACTGCAGCGATCCGCTCGGCATAGGTGCGGTACGCCTTGCGCCCGGCCGGGGCGGAGCCGTCGCCAGCGAGCGCGGCGCACTGCGTCAGCACAGCCTGGTGGAGCGTGCGCGGGGCGGTGATGCGCACCGAGTAGCCCTGCCCGCGGCGGATGGTCTGGCCGCCGCTCAGCGCGTCGCGGATCTCGGCGGTCTCGGTGGCCTTGAGGTGCTCGGCAAGCAGGCCCGGGACGTCGATGGTGTGCGGCGGCTCGGGGTCGGGCGCCTGCTCCTGCTCGTGGTCCTCGACGTCGGTGGCCGCGTCATCGAGTTCGCCTGGGAGGCCGTCGGCATCGCGGGCGCGGGCGGCGTCGAGCACGCGGCGGATGGTCTTGGGCGCGACGTCGTGTTGCCGGGCGAGTGCCTTGACCGCGGCGCCCTTGGCGTAGGCGTCGACGATGTCGGCCGCCTGGTCCTCGTCGAGCGCGGCCGGGCGCCCCAGCGTCTTGCCACCAGCCTCCGCGGCGGCGACGCCTTCCTTCGTGTTCTCCGAGATCATGTCGCGCTGGAACTCCAGGACCCCGGCGAGCATGGTGACGAACAGCTTGGTCTGCGGGTCGTCGGCCGCGAGGTCGAAGCCAGACCAGGCGCCGGTCGCGATGCGCAGGTGCAGTCCGCGCCGCTGGAGGACCTCGCGGATCTGGATGACGTCCTTGGCCGAGCGGAACAGCCGCGCGGCGTCCGCGATGCGGATGGTGTCACCGACCGCCGCCTCGTCGAGCAGTCGGCGGAATCCGGACCGGTTGACCGCGTAGACGCGGGACGACGTCGCCGGGTCCTCATACTTCGGAGCGCCGGACTTGAGTAGCTCGCTCAGAGCATGAAGTTGACGGGCATTCGTCTGCTTATCGGTGGAGTGCCGCAGGTACAGACGATCTGTCACGTTTACCCTTCTCTTCGACGTTCCGGCGGGCGCCGGATCATGACCGTAAGGGGGTGAAATGGGGAGGCGCAATTAGGGGGCGGGCCTGATTGGATCGGCGCACCTATTTGCCCCGATATGCCAGCCTCCGGCCATTGGATCGACCCGAGGGGGCGCAATCGACCGATTCCGCCCCCTGTTGTTGAACGGTCATACGACACGGGCGCCCGGGCCCGTACTCCCGCCTCACGCCGAGGTGCTCAGGCGCTGGAGCCGTCGCCAGCCTGCGCGCCCTCCGACGCCGCGCGCGGACTGGGAACCGCCGGGGCAGTCAGCGGGGTGAGACCGAGCCGGTTGCTCATATCCAGCTCGAAGCGGCCGTAGGGGTTGACGTGGGTCCAGAATAGCGGGGACAGCGCCCGCCGGTCGGCGTCGGTGAGTTTGGAGGCCCACTTCGGCTCGGCCAGGATCTCCTGGAGCAGCAGCGTGTTGACATGGACAAGACTGGATTGGACGAGGTGGAGGGCGAGCATGGAGACCTCCTGGGACTCCTTGTCGTCGCCGGTCAGGTCGCCGTCCTTGCCGAAGAACAGGTCGTGGTTGGCGGAATTCCAGTTCTCCACCACCTGAAGCCCCTCGTGGATCTCCCGGCGCAGCTCTGCATCGGCGAGGTAGTCGCAGATGAATGCCGTCCGTACGGCCCGGCCCAGCTCCTCGATGGCACGGTAGGTGGGGTGCTTGGGTCCGCCGCGGGTGAAGCGGCGCAGCACCTGCTCGGCCTCCGCGGTGCCCAGCCTGAGCGCGGTGGTGTACTTGACGATCTGGTCATACTGCTGGCGGATCAGCTCCCAGTCGATCGTCTTGGTTGAGAGCACCGGGCCCAGGTATGGCCAGTTGTCGTCCTCCCCGGCCGCCGGCCGGTACAGTCGCGCGGAGCCGACGTTCTTCAGCCTCGGCAGCAGGTTGAAGCCGAGCATGTGCGCGAAGGCGAAGCCCACCACCGAGGCGCCGTGGGTGTCTGTGTACTGTCGGTCGATCTCCGCATCGGTGCAGTGCCGCAGCACGCCCTCGATCATCGCCGCGACCTCGGAGGCCGAACAGCTCTTGAGCTGGGAGTAGACGCACACCGACTTGCGCTCCACGTGCCAGTAGATCATCACGCCGGGGCCCCGGTAGCGCTGGTGCCACTCGGTCATGAAGTTCGTGGACCAGGAGCCGAACTTCTTCGAGTCCGACGCACAGGCCGTCCCCGCACCCCACCACTGCTCATCGCGTGCCGCGAAGGTGGCGTTCACCAGCTTGACCAGCGCGGCACGGAGATTGGCGCGGTTGACGAACAGGTGCCGCGTGCGGCGCAGGACCGCCTCGGACTCACCGTGCTTGCCGGTGACCGTCACCCGCTTGATGCCCATGTTCGTCCCCAGCGCGAACAGCACCAGCAGCAGCCGGCGCCGCAGCACCTCCTTGGAGGTGACCTCCCTCGTGGCCACGGAGGCGAACTCGGAGGTGAAGCCGGTGGCGAACTCCGCCTCCTTGAGGATGTCGAGCAGATCGATCGTGCCCCAGCGCCGTTCGATCTCCGCCTTCAGCTCCACCAGGTTCTCCGGTTCTTCCTGCTTGCCCAGCGGGGAGACCTTGATCCACGGCTCGCCCCGCCGGGTGGTCACCTCCACCCCGCCCGTCGTCCCCAGCTGAAGCGCGGTATCGAAGCGCGCCAGAGCCTCGCGGAGCCTGTCCTCCAGCACGTCGGTGAACGCCTTTGCGTCGAGCGGCTTCTTGATCGCGGCGTAGTGGACATCCCGGTTGTCCTCGAAGTCGGGCGGCAGGTCGTCCTCCGGATTGCGCCACCGGTTCGCCCCCACCACCCAGATCTCCCGCCGACGCAGCGCGTCCCGCAGCGCCACCAGGACGCACAGCTCATACGGGATGCGCTCGACCCGGCCCTTCTCGTCCACGACCGCCTTGCGCCACTGTTCGGCCACCACCTGATCCAGCGGGACGCGCTCGGCCTCGTCGAAGAACGCCCCCTCCTTGATCGGCTGGTCCAGGTAGCGGTCCAGCAGGTCGAGCGCGTCCATCACCGGCCGGTAGGCGGTGTTGTTGCACTTCAACTCCAGCGCCTTCAACAAAGGCTTGAGCATCCGGCGCCAGTGCGCCGAGTACGACGAGCGCAGCACGGTGCGTACCTGGGCGCGGTAGCGGGCCTCGTTCGCCTTCGCCTCAGCGGCCAGGGCCTTGAGCGTGGTCTCCCCGGCCACCGGATAGATCACACGCTGTACCGTGCCCTGCGGCTCAGCCACCGCCGCCTCGGCCAACCTCAGCAGGATGCCCTCCTTACCGCGCACCCGCTTGAGCTCCTTGACGAACTCGCCCTCGACCTTCTTCTCCGCCCGCGTGTTGATCTTCGCCACGAGCTGGATGAACAAGTCCACCAACGTGTCGGTGATCTCCGTCTGCCGCACATGGCAGAGCGCGGCCAGCAGCGTGTAGCGCACCGCGGGCCCCGCCTGCCGCAGGTCGGAGGGGTACTCCGTCGACGCGCGGGCCCGCCAGGCGGCCACCAGCTTCTCCGACACATCCGCGAACAGCTCCGCAGGCAGCTGGAGGTTCCGCACCCGCTCCAGCTTGTTGCTCTCCCCAAGCAGACTGTCCAGGCCCAGCCCGGCCGGGTCCGCCTTCAACTCGGCGAAGAACGTCGTCCCGCCCCCGACGCCGCCCTC
>NZ_JAAKZZ010000282.1 GCF_011045075.1 Streptomyces boncukensis | reverse complement strand
ACCCCACCCCGTGCGGGGCCCGGACCCCGGGGCTCAGCGGAAGGTCGCCTTGCCGGGGCCGTCCTCGACGAAGCTCCGCATCCCGGTCTCCCGGTCCTCGGTCGCGAACAGCCCGGCGAACCAGTTGCGCTCGACGGCGAGTCCGGTGTCGATGCCCGCCTCCATCCCGTAGTCGACCGATTCCTTCGCGGCGCGCAGGGCGAGCGCGGGCCCGGCCGCGAGGCGCGCGGCCCATGCGTGCGCCCGCTCGTACACCTCCGCGTCCGGGACCACCTGCTCCACCATCCCGATCTCCAGCGCCTCCTGGGCCCTGATCTGGCGGCCGGTGAAGATCAGGTCCTTGGCGCGTGCCGCGCCGACCAGCCGGGAGAGCCGCTGGGTGCCACCCGCGCCGGGGATCAGCCCGAGCAGGATCTCCGGCTGGCCCAGCTTCGCCGACTCGCCCGCGATCCGGATGTCGGCGCACAGCGCCAGCTCGCAGCCGCCGCCGAGCGCGTATCCGGTGACGGCGGCGACCACGGGCTTGGGGATCCGGGCCACGGCGGTGAAGGACTCCTGGAGCGCGCGGGACCTCAGCACCATCGCGGCGTGGTCCATCTCCCGCATTTCCTTGATGTCCGCGCCGGCGGCGAAGACCTTCTCCCCGCCGTAGAGCACCACCGCGCGCACGTCGTCGCGGTCCGTCGCCTCCCCGGCCAGCTCGTGGATCCGGTCCTGGGTGGCGATGTCGAGGGCGTTCATCGGGGGGCGGTCGAGTCTGATGGTGCCGACACCGTCGGCGACTTCGAGAGTAGCGGTCATGAGGGCAGGTTAACGGTCGTTACCCCGGCTGCGGCATCACTGCGGCGCCGTCCACTTCGCCCAGGACATGTTCCAGCCGTTGAGGCCGTTGTCCGCCTTGATGGTCTCGTCCTGGGAGTTCCTGACCTCGACCACGTCCCCGACCAGGGAGTTGCGGAAGAACCAGGACCCGGCCGTCGTCCGGTCGGCGCCGCCGCGCTGGTCGGACAGGCCCACGCAGCCGTGGCTCGCGTTGACCGCGCCGAACGCGCTCTTGGGCGTCCAGTAGTTGCCGTGGATGAAGGTGCCGGAGGTGCTGAGCCGCATGGCGTGCGGTACGTCCTTGATGTCGTACTCGCCGCCGAAGCCCACGGTCTCCCCGTTCATCCGGGTCACCGGGAACTTCTCGCTGATCACCATCTTGCCGTTGTACGTCGGGGTCGCCGGGCTGCCCGCGCTGATCGGCAGGGTCTTGATCCGCTTGCCGTCGCGGTAGACCTTCATGGTCTTCTTCTTCGCGTCCACCACGCTGACCTGCTGCCGCCCGACGGTGAACTGCACGGTCTTGCGCTGCCGGCCGTAGATCCCGTTGGATCCCTCGACCCCGCTGAGGTTCAGATCGACGGTGACCTTCGTGCCCGACTTCCAGTACGCCCGGGGCCGGAAGTCCAGCCGCCGGTCGCCGAACCAGTGGCCCTCGACCTCCACCCCGGGGTCGGCGCGGACCGTGATCGCCTTCTCGACGGCCTCGCGGCGGGCGATCGGCCGGTTGAATTTGATCGACACCGGCATCCCGGCGCCGACCTTGTCGCCGTTCTCCGGGGTGAAGTAGCCGACGAAGGTGTCCTTCGGGACGAACGTCGTGAAGCTGCCGTGCTTGGCGGCCTCGCGGCCCTTCGCGTCCTTGGCGACGGCGTCGACCTCGTACTTCGTGCCGGTCGCGAGGTGGGTGGCGGGCCGCCACTCCGTACGCCGCTTCCCGTACCGGCCCTTGACCGTGCGGCCCTTGCCGTCCTTGACCGTGACCTCGGTGAGCCTGCCCTGCTCCGCCGTGACCTTCAGGGCGCCGGTGGTGGCGACCTCGTCGGCCCCGTTCTTCGGCGCGAGGGAGACGACGGCGTCGGACGGGCCCTCGGCCGCCGCGCCCCGGTCCCCTTCGCCGTCCGGTCCGTCGGCGCTGGAGCTGCCGCTGCCGCAGGTCGTGAGCACCAGCAGCAGCACGACCAGAACGGCGACCAGCCCGGCGGCTGAGCCCCCGATGAGCTGTTTGCGGCTGTCTCCGCCCAGTTTGTCCCTGGTTATAGCCTTGATATCCAACTCGGCCTACTCCCCTCAACAGGCCGGGCACTCTTGTGCGCCCCCGATACGCGCGACTCGCCGCGCGCAGTGCCCTGTTAGATAACCACACCTCAGCGGGGGTGCCCGTGCCCCGCGGGTCACCGTTCGGTCGCGTTTTTGCGGAGGGGATGAGACGGCGCCGCGCAGTTTCCCCGGCGGCCCCGGTTCGTTGATCTGTGCGGTGAACGGACAGGGAGACGACGGGAGCGGACGGTGCGCGACGGTCGAAGCGGTGCCCCGCAGGGGCGCGGGGCTGTGTCCGTCAGCGGCTCCGCGGCGGGGCGGCATCCGGTGACGGCCACGGCCCCGGCCATCGCCCTCGCCCTCGCCGCCGCGGCGGTGCTGGCCGGGCTCACCGGATGCGGAACGGAACGCGGCACGGCACCGCCCGACGAGACCATCCGGATCACCCCGTCCGACGGCGCGACGAGGGTGGCGGTCCGCACCCGGGTGACGGTCTCGGTACGCGAGGGCAGGCTGCGGCACGTCCGGGTCCGGGCCCGGCAGGGCGGCCCCCCGCTGCCCGGCCGGATCTCGGCGGACGGCCGCACCTGGCGCCCGTACGGCCGGGGCCGGCTGGCGGCGGCGAGCGCGTACGCCGTGGACGCGGTCGCGAGGGACGCCCGCGGCGAGCGGGTCACCCGGCGCACCGCCTTCACCACCCGCGCCGCCCGGCACCGGCTCATCGGCTACTTCACGCCGGAGCACCGGCAGACCGTCGGCATCGGGATGATCGTGTCGATCCGCTTCAACCGGCCCGTCGTCCGGCGCGCGGCGGTGCAGCGCGCGATCCGGGTGACCGCGCGCCCCCGAGTGCCCGTCGCCGCGCACTGGTTCGGCCGCACCCGGCTCGACTTCCGCCCCCGCCGATACTGGCGGCCGGGCACCAGGGTCGCCCTCGACCTGCGGCTGCGCGGCGTACGCGGCGCGCCCCGCACCTACGGGGTGCAGCACAAGCGGGTCTGGTTCCGGGTGGGCCGCGACCAGCGGAGCGTCGTCGAAGCGGACCGCCACCGGATGACCGTCTACCGGGCGGGCCGGGCCGTGGCGCGGGTGCCGGTGACGACGGGCTCCCCGGAGAACCGGACGTACAGCGGCCGGATGGTGATCACCGAGAAGGCCGCGGTGACCCGGATGAACGGGGACACGGTCGGCTTCGGCGGCCAGTACGACATCAAGGACGTGCCGCACGCGATGCGGCTCACGGACAGCGGCACGTTCCTGCACGGGAACTACTGGGCCGAGCCGGGGGTGTTCGGGGCGCGGAACGTCAGTCACGGCTGTGTGGGCCTGCGCGACGTACGCGGCGGGAGCGCGCGGTCGCCGGCGGGCGCGTTCTTCCGCCGGTCGCTGGTGGGCGACGTGGTGACGGTGCGGGGCTCCGGCGAGGAGCGGGTCGCCCCCGACAACGGCCTGGGCGGCTGGAACATGAGCTGGCGCGAGTGGCGCGCCGGATAGGCGTGTCCGGCGGATCGTGCCGGGCAGGGGCTGCCCCTTGCTGCGCGTCGCGGACTGCGGCCGGGTTCGTGGTGGCGCGCGCAGTTCCCCGCGCCCCTGACGGGGCGCCCGCCGAAAACCGTGTGAGGGATGGCCATCCGGGCCCGTAGCCTCGCGGGGTGACAGACAGCAGCCTCGGCGTGGATGCTCCTGCCGCCCCGCGCCCCACACCACGCCCAGCGGCCGAACGCTCCGCTGTCCGCTCGCTGCTGCGGCTGTGGCCGTATGTGCGCCCGGTGCGGGCCCGGCTGTGCGCGGCGGCGTTCGTGGCCGTCGTCGCCTCCTGCCTGGGGCTGGTGATCCCGCTGGTGCTCAAGTGGATCGTGGACGGGCCGGTGACCGACCGGGACACCGGCGGGGTGTGGCTGGGCGGGGTGCTGCTGCTGGTGATCGGCCTGGTGGAGGCGCTGCTGTTCGGGCTGCGCCGGTGGCTGGTGGCGCGTCCGCTGGCGGGCGTGGAGGCGGCCATGCGCGCGGCGCTGTACGGGCATCTGCAGCGGCTGCCCGTCTCCTTCCACGAGCGCTGGCCCAGCGGCCAGTTGCTGTCGCGGGCCACCACGGACCTGCATCTGCTGCGGATGTTCTTCGCGTTCCCGCTGACGTTCCTGGTCGTCAACGGGACGACGATCCTGGTGGGGTGCGTCATCCTGCTGGCGCAGGAGTGGACCCTGGGGCTGGTGCTGCTGGCGCCGGTGCTTCCGCTCGTGCTGCTGTGCGCGCTCTTCGAGATGCGGTACGCGGTGGCGTCCCGGCGCGCCCAGGACCAGCTCGGGGATCTGACGACGGTCATCGAGGAGGCGGTGCTCGGCATCCGGGTCATCAAGGGCTTCGGCCGCCACCGCAGTCAGGCCCGCGCCTTCCGGGAGCTGGCCGACCGGGTGCGGCACACGGAGCTGTACAAGGCCCGTCTGCTGGCCGCCATCTGGGCGGTGATCCTGACGCTGCCGGAGCTGGCCATCGGCGCCGCGCTGGTGCTGGGCACCGTCCAGGTCGCGGACGGCGAGCTGTCGGCGGGCACGCTGGTGGCGTTCCTGTCCACGGCGCTGGCGCTGCGCTGGCCGGTGGAGGCCATGGGGTTCCTGCTGGCGATGAGCAACGAGGCGGCGACGGCCGCCGACCGCTTCTTCGACGTCATGGACGAGCCGATCCCCCCGGACGCCCCTGACGCCCGGGACGCCCCTGACGCCCTGTCCGGTCCGTCGCCCGGCGGCGCGGCCGCTGCCGCCGGGCGCGCGGGGGCCGACGGGCTGCGGTTCGAGCGGGTCACCTTCCGCTATCCCGACGCGCCCCCGGGCGCGCGACCCGCGCTCGACGGCATCGACCTGCACATCCGCTCCGGCGAGACCATGGCGCTGGTCGGCGCGACGGGCAGCGGCAAGACCACGCTCACCGCGCTGGTCCCCCGGCTGCACGAGCCGAGCGGCGGCCGGATCCTGCTCGACGGCGCGGACACGGCCGCGCTGTCCCGCGCCGCGCTGCGGGCGCGGGTCGCCGTGGCGTTCGAGGAGCCCACGCTGTTCTCCGCCACGGTGCGCGAGAACGTCCTGATGGGCGCGGGGGAGGACGGCGGCGACCCGGGCGCCGGGCTGGAGCGCGCGCTGCGGGTCGCGCAGGCGGCCGACTTCGTCGCCGCGCTGCCGCACGGGGCCGACACCCAGGTCGGCGAGCAGGGGCTGAGTCTGTCCGGCGGGCAGCGGCAGCGGCTGGCGCTCGCCCGCGCCGTGGTGGGGCGCCCGCGCTTCCTGGTGCTGGACGATCCGCTCTCCGCGCTCGACGTCCACACGGAGGCGGCGGTGGAGGCGGCGCTGCGCGAGGTGCTGGCGACGACCACCGCGCTCGTCGTCGCGCACCGCCCCTCGACGGTGCTGCTGGCGGACCGGGTGGCGCTGCTGTCCGGCGGCCGGATCACCGCGGTGGGCACCCACCAGGAGCTGCTGGCGAGCAGCCCGGAGTACGTCGCGCTGATGTCCGGGGCCGGAACGGAGGACCCGCGGGACCCGCAGGACCCGGAAGGACCGGAGGGACCGGAGGGGAAGGAGGACGGCGCCCGATGACGACGACGGTCCAGGACCAGCCGGCCGCCGACGACGAAGGCGGCCGGGACGAGGGCGGCCGGGGCGAGGGCGGCCGGGGCAAGGGCGGCGCGCCCCCGCCGCAGCAGGCCGCCGGTGCCGCCGGAGACTCCTTCGACCAGGACGTGCTGCCCGCGCCCAGGGGCGCCTCCCGCACCCTGCTGGGCTCCCTGCTGCGCCCGCACCGCCGCCGGGTCGCGGGCGCCGCCGTGCTGCTGCTGTTCCAGCAGGCCGCCGTCCAGGCGGGCCCGCTGCTGGTGGCGTACGCCATCGACCGGGCGCTGCCCGCGCTGCGCGACGGGCGGGACTACGGGCCGCTGACCGCGGTCGCCGTCGGCTATCTGGTGTGCGCCCTGGCCTCGGGCTGGCTGCAGCACGGGTTCATCATGGCGGCGGCGCGGGTCAGCCAGCGGGTGCTGCTGGAGCTGCGCGGCCGGATCTACCGCCATGCGCAGCGCCTCGATGTGGACTTCCACGACCGCTACACCTCCGGGCGGCTGATCTCCCGCTCCACCACCGATGTGGAGGCGCTGCACGAGCTGCTGGAGGAGGGGCTCCAGGAGCTGCTCGGCGTGGTGATGTCGACGTGCTACATCCTCGTCATGCTGCTGTGGCTGGACATCGGCCTGGGCGGTGCGGCGGCGGCGTCCTTCGTGCCGCTGTGGCTGCTCGTCCGGAACTTCCAGCGCCGCTCGCTGCGGGTGTTCCGCTCCAAGTCGACGGCCATGGCGTCCGTCGTCGTGAAGTTCGCGGAGACGATGAACGGGATCCGGCCGGTGCAGTCCTTCCGCAGGGAGCGGCCGAACGACGCGGCGTTCGCCGAGCTCAACGGCAGCCACCGGCGGATCAACGGCGACGCGATCCTGGAGATGGCCCGCTATGTGGTGCTCTCCCGGCTGGTGGCGAACACGGCGGTGGCCGCGATCGTGCTGTGGGGCGCCTACCGGGTGGCGTCCGGCGGGATGGAGCTGGGCGTGCTGGCGGCGTCCGCGCTGTATCTGCGGCGGCTGTACGACCCGATCGACCGGCTGGGGATGTTCCTCAACTCCTACCAGTCGGCCGCCGCTTCGCTGGAGAAGATCGCGGGGGTGCTGGCCTGGGCCCCCGCCGTCCCCGAGCCGGCCGCGCCGCGCGAGCTGCCGCCGCGCGAGCCGGGGCGGCCGGGCCGCGAGGTGGTCTTCGACCGCGTCCGCTTCGCGTACCGCACGGGCGGCGAGGTGCTGCCGGAGTTCAGCCTGACGCTGCCCGCCGGGCGGACGGTGGCGGTCGTCGGCGCGACGGGTGCGGGCAAGTCCACCCTGGCCAAGCTGCTGTCCCGGTTCTACGACCCCAGCGGAGGGCGTGTCCTGCTGGACGGCGCCGACCTGCGCGAGCTGGACGCGTCCGCGCTGCGGCGCGAGGTGGTGATGGTGACGCAGGAGGCGTTCCTGTTCTCCGGCACCGTCGCGGAGAACATCGCGATCGGCCGTCCGGACGCATCCCGCGCCCAGGTCGAGGGCGCGGCGAAGGCCATCGGCGCGCACGACTTCATCGCGGCGCTGCCGGACGGGTACGACACCGATGTCCGCAAGCGGGGCGGCCGTATCTCGGCGGGCCAGCGCCAGTTGGTGTCGTTCGCGCGGGCGCTGCTGGCCGACCCCGCGGTGCTGATCCTGGACGAGGCGACCTCGTCGCTGGACGTTCCGGGCGAACGGGCCGTGCAGGGCGCGATGGGCACGGTGCTGCGGGGCCGTACGGCGGTCGTCATCGCGCACCGCCTGTCGACGGTGGCCGTCGCGGACCGGGTGCTGGTGATGGCGGACGGCCGGGTGGTGGAGGACGGCACGCCGGACGAACTGCTGGCCGGCTCGGGCCGCTTCGCCACGCTGCACCGCGCCTGGCGGGACAGCCTCACCTGACCCTGACCCTGACCTTTCGGAGGGCTCTGGTCCGGACCGCACTCCGCTATGCGTGCAGAGGAATCGTATTAACGAACAAAATCTCGCCAACCTGCGTCCGGAGCAGGAAGTGCAGGTGACATGAACGCGTCATGAATGGCAGGGTTCCCCGGGTGCCCTGCGCACTCCGCACTTCAGTTCTGCCCGGACGGTATGCACCTATGCCGTCCGTCCGGTCCCCACGCAGAAACGGCAGAAGGAGCAACTGAGTGAGATCCCTCTCCAGCAAGCAGCGCATATCCGCACTCGCCGCCACCGGCGCCCTCCTCGTCGCCGGCATCACCGCGGGCACGGCGGGTGCCGCCCCGTCCGGCGCGTCCGGCGCCGAGGGCGCGCGCGGCGCGCTGCCTGCCCAGCTGTCCGCGGCCCAGCACACCGCGCTGGTCAAGGCGGCGGACTCCACGGCGGCCAAGGCCGCGGACGCCAAGGCGCTCGGCCTCGACGCGAAGGAGAAGCTGCACGTCAAGGACGTCGTCAAGAACGAGAACGGCGCCACACACGTCCGCTACGAGCGCACCTATGACGGCCTGCCCGTCATCGGGGGCGACCTGGTGGTGCACAAGTCGCCTTCCGGCAAGCGGACCGGCACCTCCCGGGCCACCAAGGCGAAGATCGCCGTGAAGACCGCGGTGCCGGAGACGTCCCTCGACGCGCACAAGCCCGCCACCCCGAAGGCCAAGGGCAGCAAGGCGCCCCGCAAGGTCGTCTTCGCCGCCGAGGGCAAGCCCACCCTGGCCTGGGAGACCGTGGTCGGCGGCACCCAGAAGGACGGCACGCCCAACGAGCTGCACGTCATCACCGACGCGGCGAGCGGCAAGAAGCTCCTGGAGTTCCAGGGCGTCAAGGGCGGCACCGGGGAGAGCCAGTACGCGGGCACCGTCGACATCGGCACCTCGGGCTCCGCTGGCAGCTTCTCCATGGTGGACCCGGGCCGCGGCGGCAACGAGACCACCGACCTGAAGAACGGCACCAGCGGCAGCGGCGAGGTCTTCACCGACGACGACGACACCTGGGGCGACGGCACGCCCGGCAACCGGCAGACCGCCGGGGTCGACGCGCACTACGGCGCGGGCGCCACCTGGGACTACTACAAGCAGGTGCACGGCCGGGACGGCATCGCGGGCGACGGCAAGGGCGCCCGCAGCCGCGTCCACTACGGCGACAACTACGTCAACGCCTTCTGGCAGGACTCCTGCTTCTGCATGACGTACGGCGACGGCGAGGGCAACCAGAAGCCGCTCACCTCGATGGACGTCGCGGCCCACGAGATGACGCACGGGGTGACCTCGCACACCGCCGACCTCAACTACCAGGGCGAGTCCGGCGGTCTGAACGAGGCGACCTCCGACATCTTCGCCGCGGCGGTCGAGTTCCACGAGGACAACCCCGAGGACGTGCCGGACTACCTCGTCGGGGAGAAGATCGACATCCGGGGCGACGGCACCCCGCTGCGCTACATGGACGAGCCCAGCAAGGACGGCGTCTCGCTGGACTACTGGACGCCGGAGGCCGACGACGTCGACGTGCACTACTCGTCCGGCATCGCCAACCACTTCTTCTTCCTGCTCTCCGTCGGCAGCGGCGAGCGCGAGGTCAACGGCGTGAAGTACAACTCGCCGACCAAGTACGGGGAGGAGATCGAGGGCATCGGCATCGAGAAGTCCGAGAAGATCTGGTTCAAGGCCCTGTCCGAGAAGATGACGTCCACGACGGACTACGCGGACGCCCGCCAGACCACCATCGAGGCGGCCGAGGAGCTGTACGGCAAGGGCAGCGACGAGGCCAAGACGGTCGCGGCGGCCTGGACCGCCGTGAACGTCACCGGCAGCTGACCCCGCACAGGAGACCGGACCGGTGCCCCGCCGCTCCCCCCGGGCGGCGGGGCGCCGCGCCGCGCCGTCCGCGCGGTCTGCGCCGCCCCGAACCAGCGGCGAGATTCGGCCAATTACAAGGAATACATGGTATAGACCTGACAGGGGCACGACACGGTGTCACTCTGCCGCATATGCCGCGTCACCACGCGGCCTGAGCAGAAGAGGAGTACCGTGTGAGACCCACACCCACCCCC
>NZ_JAAKZZ010000281.1 GCF_011045075.1 Streptomyces boncukensis | reverse complement strand
CCCCAGCCCCCTGCTCTCCGACCTCCCGGAAGCAGCCGAAACCCTGCAGACCGCACCGAGCAGCAGCGCCGGTGCCGACTCGGGGCTGCGGCAGCAGCTGTCCGGCGCCACGGTCGCCGAGCGACGCCAGACGCTGCTCGATCTGGTGCGTACGCAGGTCGCCCAGGTCCTCGGCCACACGAGCGCGGAGGCGATCGAACCCGGCCGGGCCTTCCGCGACCTGGGCTTCGACTCCCTGATGGCGGTCGAACTGCGCAACCTCCTGGCCGCACACACCGGGTTGTCGCTGCCGACCACGCTGGTGTTCGACTACCCCAGCCCGGCCGTCCTGGCCGATTTCCTGCTGGCAGAGCTGGTCGGAGACCTCCGGCAGGACTCCGCCACACCGGTGCGTGCCACGGGCGGGGCGTCGGACGAGCCGATCGCGATCGTGGGCATGGCCTGCCGCTACCCCGGCGGGGCCACCTCACCCGACCAGCTGTGGGACCTGGTCGCCGACGCGGCCGATGGGATCACCCCCTTCCCGACCGACCGCGGCTGGCCGGTGGAGGCATTGGAGGCAGCGGCCGGGCTGGGTGGTTTTGTCGACGGCGTGGACGGGTTCGATGCGGGCCTGTTCGGGATCTCGCCGCGTGAGGCGTTGGCGATGGATCCGCAGCAGCGGCTGCTGCTGGAAGCGGCCTGGGAGGCGTTCGAGTCGGCCGGGATGGACCCGCGGTCGGTGAAGGGCCGCAGTGTCGGCGTGTTCGCGGGCGCGTCCTCGTCGGGGTACGGCTTCCATGGTGTTGCCGGTGCCGAGGGGCACTTGCTGTCCGGGACGGCGAACAGTGTGATCTCCGGACGTGTCGCCTACGCCTTCGGTCTCGAAGGCCCCGCAGTCACCGTCGACACTGCCTGCTCGTCGTCGCTGGTCGCGCTGCACTGGGCGGTCCAGGCGCTGCGGTCGGGTGAGTGTGGCCTGGCGCTTGCCGGTGGTGTGACGGTGATGGTGAGCCCGGGTGCGTTCGCCGAGTTCGGCCGGCAGGACGGGCTGGCGGCGGATGGGCGGTGCAAGTCGTTCGCGGCGGCGGCGGACGGGACCGGCTGGGCCGAGGGCGTCGGCCTGCTGCTGGTCGAGCGGCTGTCCGATGCGGAGCGCAACGGGCATCAGATCCTGGCGGTGGTGCGGGGCAGTGCGATCAACCAGGACGGTGCGTCGAACGGCCTGACGGCGCCGAACGGCCCCTCCCAGCAGCGCGTCATTCACCAGGCGCTGACCAACGCCCAGCTGACGGCCGCGGACGTCGACGCGGTCGAGGCGCACGGGACCGGTACCCGCCTCGGTGACCCGATCGAGGCGCAGGCCCTGCTGGCCACCTACGGCCAGGACCGCGGCGAGGACGGCCAGCCGCTGTGGCTGGGCTCGATCAAATCCAACATCGGCCACACCCAGGCCGCCGCAGGTGTCGCGGGTGTGATCAAGATGGTGATGGCGCTGCGGCACGGGATGCTGCCCGCCACGGTGCATGTGGATGAGCCGTCGCCGCAGGTGGACTGGTCGGCGGGTGCGGTGGAACTGCTGACCGAGGCGCGTGCGTGGCCCGAGGTGGATCGTGCCCGGCGAGCGGCGGTGTCCTCGTTCGGGATGTCCGGCACGAACGCGCACGTCATCGTGGAGCAGGCGCCGGACGCGGCGGAGACGCCCGAGCCGGGCTCGGTTTCGCGGGGTGGGCCGTCGTGGGCTTCGGAGGTGACCGCGTGGCTGGTGTCGGGGAAGTCCGAGTCCGCCCTGCGGGCGCAGATCGAGCGGTTGCGGTCCTTCGTCGCCGAGCGGCCGGAGCTGGATGCGGTGGATGTGGGCTGGTCGCTGGCGGTGTCGCGGGCGGCGTTGGAGCACCGTGCGGTGGTGGTGGGGGCGGACCGGGATGAGCTGCTGGCCGGGCTGTCGGTAGTGACGCCCGGTGTGGTGGGTTCTGGTGGTGCGGGTGGCGGTGTGGTGTTTGTGTTCCCGGGTCAGGGGGCGCAGTGGCTGGGGATGGCGCAGGGGTTGTGGGAGTCCTCGGTGGTGTTCCGGGAGCGGCTGGTGGCGTGTGAGGAGGCGCTGGCGCCGTTTGTGGAGTGGTCGTTGACGGATGTGCTGTTGAACGACCGGGGCCTGGAGCGGGTGGATGTGGTGCAGCCGGTGCTGTGGGCGGTGATGGTGGCGCTGGCGGAGGTGTGGCGGTCGGTGGGTGTGGTGCCGTCGGCGGTGGTGGGGCATTCGCAGGGGGAGATTGCTGCGGCGTGTGTGGCGGGGTGGCTGTCGCTGGAGGATGCGGCGCGGGTGGTGGCGCTGCGGTCGAAGGCGCTGGTGGCGGTGGCCGGTGGCGGGGGCATGGTGTCGCTGGCCGCCGGCCGGGAGACGGTCGAGAATGTGGTGTCCGGTTGGGCGGAGCGGGTGTCGGTGGCGGCGGTCAACGGCCCGTCCTCCACCGTGGTCTCCGGCGAGGCCGACGCGCTGGACGAGCTGATGGCCGAGTGCGAGCGGCGCGGGATCCGCGCGCGGCGTATCGAGGTGGACTACGCCTCGCACTCCCCGCAGATGGAGCAGCTGCGCGAGCGGATCCTGGCGGATCTGGACGGGCTGTCGGCGGTGGCCGGGCCGGTCCCGATGCGCTCCACGCTGACCGGTGCCCCGGTCGAGGGTCCGCTGGATGCGGCGTACTGGTTCGACAACCTGCGCTCCACGGTGGAGTTCGAGGACGCGGTCCAGTCGCTGCTGGCGCAGGGGATGCGTACGTTCATCGAGGTCAGCGCACACCCGGTGCTGACGGTCGGTATCGAGGAGACGGTGGAGGCGTCCGGCACCGAGGCCGCTGTCCTGGGCACCCTCCGCCGGGACGAGGGCGGCATGCGGCGTCTGCTGTCCGCCCTCGGCGCGGCGTGGACGGCCGGGGCCGCCGTCGACTGGTCCACCGTGCTCACCGGCCGTCAGGTCCCGCTGCCGACCTACGCCTTCCAGCGTGAGCGGTTCTGGCCGGACGTACCGTCGCTGTCGGTCCAGGGCGCTGTGCAAGCGGCCGACCCGGCCGAGTCCGCGTTCTGGGACGCCATTGAGCGCGGTGACCTCGACGAGGTCGCCGACGCCCTGCAGCTGTCCGACGCGCCGCAGCTGCTGGGCTCGGTACTGCCGGCGCTGGCGTCGTGGCGCCGGGAACGGCGGCAGCGCTCCGTCATCGACACCTGGCGCTACCAGGTGGGGTGGAAGCCGTTGGAGAGTGTGCCGACGGCATCACTGTCCGGCACCTGGCTGGTGGTGGGCGACGCGGACGGGGACCTGTCGGCGGCCCTGACGGGTGCGGGTGCCGAGGTGGCGGGCCTGCCGGTGGGCGCGGCGTCGGACCGTGCCGGTCTGGCGGAGCAGTTGACCGCCATACCTGATGTGTGCGGTGTGGTGCTGGTGGCCGGAACAGAGCGCGGCCCGGTGACCGGCTCGGCGGTGACCGGTGAACTCACCGTCCTGGCGGTGCTGCTGCAGGCGCTGGGCGACGCCGGGATCGGCGCGCCGTTGTGGGTGGTGACCCGGGGTGCGGTGGCGGTGGGCCGCTCGGATCAGCTGGAGGATCCGGTGCGGGCGGCGGTGTGGGGCCTGGGCCGGATCGCGGCCCTGGAGTACCCGCAGCGCTGGGGCGGCATGATCGACCTGCCTGCGTGCGTGGATGCGCGCTCGGCGGGTCGGCTGACGGCGGTCCTGGCCGGCGTCGGTGCCGAGGATCAGGTAGCGGTGCGCGCGTCGGGTGTGTTCGGTCGCCGGCTGACTCGGGCACTGCCGGTTGCCTCGGAGGCGGAGTCGTGGGAGCCGTCGGGAACGGTGCTGGTCACGGGTGGTACCGGTGCGTTGGGTGCGCAGGCGGCCCGGTGGCTGGCCGGGCGGGGCGCGCCGCATCTGGTGCTCACCAGCCGCAGCGGGGTGGCGCCGGACGGACTGGTCGAGGAACTGGCCGGGCTCGGTACGCAGGTGAGCGTGGTGGCATGCGACGTCACCGACCGGGCCGCGCTGGCTGCCGTGCTGGCCGGTGTTCCGGAGCAGTGGCCGCTCACCGGCATCGTCCACGCCGCCGGTGTCGGGCATGCGCAGCCGCTGGAGCAGGCCGACCGGGATACGACAGCGGCGGTGGTGGCCGCGAAGGTCGACGGGACGGTGTACCTGGACGAGCTGAGCGCGGAACTGCCCCTGGAGCTGTTCGTGGTGTTCTCCTCGGGCGCCGCCGCGTGGGGAAGCGCCGGGCACGGCGCGTACGCCGCGGGCAACGCGTTCCTGGACGCCTGGGTCCAGCACCGCCGCGACCGCGGGCTGCCCGGTACGTCGATCGCGTGGGGGCCATGGGACGGCGCCGGGATGGCGCTCCAAGGCGACACGCGGCAGCTGCTGAGCCGGCGCGGGCTGTCGCCGATGGACCCGGAGTTGGCGATGCGTACGCTCGCGGCAGCGATCGACGCCGAGGAGTCGGGGCTGGTCGTCGCGGATGTGGACTGGTCGGCGTTCGCGCCGTCATTCACCGCGGCCCGGCCGAGCCCGCTGCTCGCCGAGCTGCCGGAAGCCTCGCCCCCGGCGGAGCCCGCCGGCACCGGCGGCGGCACGGAGGAGGCGCCCAGGCTGCTCGCCGGGGTACCGGCCGCCGAGCAACGGCATGTGCTGCTGGACCTGGTGCGCACGCATGCGGCACAGGTGCTGGGGCATGCGGGCGCGGAAGCCGTCGAGCCGGGCCGGGCCTTCCGCGACCTGGGCTTCGACTCACTGATGGCCGTGGATCTGCGCAACCGGCTGCAGACGGCCACCGGTCTGCGCCTGACGGCCACGCTGGTGTTCGACTACCCGAACCCGTCGGTTCTGAGCGATTTCCTGCTGGCGCAGTTGGCCGGAGACGTTCAGCAGGACGCGGCACCGCCGGTGCAGTCCATGGGCGCGGTGTCGGACGAGCCGGTCGCGATCGTGGGCATGGCCTGCCGCTTTCCGGGCGGAGTCACCTCACCGGACCAGATGTGGGCGCTGGTCGAGGGCGGGGTGGACGGCATGTCGACGTTCCCGACGAACCGGGGCTGGCCGGCCGAGGTGCTCGGTGGCGCCGCCGGAGTCGGCGGGTTCGTCCACGACGCCGACCAGTTCGACGCCGATCTGTTCGGGATCAGCCCGCGTGAGGCGCTGGCGATGGATCCGCAGCAGCGGTTGCTGCTGGAAGCCGCGTGGGAGACGTTCGAGTCGGCCGGCGTACAGCCCCGGGCGCTGCACGGGTCGCAGACCGGGGTGTTCGTGGGCGGCAACGTGTCCGGGTACGGCGCGGGCACCCAGCTGCCGCAGGGCGCGGAAGGGCACTTGCTGACCGGCAACGCAACGAGCGTGATCTCGGGCCGTGTCGCCTACACCTTCGGGCTCGAAGGCCCCGCGGTGACCGTGGACACCGCGTGCTCGTCCTCGCTGGTCGCCCTGCACCTGGCCACCCAGGCGCTGCGCGCCGGCGAATGCTCACTGGCGCTGGCCGGCGGGGTGACGGTCATGGCCAACGCGGGCGTGTTCGCCGAGTTCGACCGGCAGGGCGGACTGGCGGCCGACGGCCGGTGCAAGGCGTTCGCGGCCGGGTCGGACGGGATGGGCTGGGGTGAGGGCGTCGGCCTGCTGCTGGTGGAACGGCTCTCGGACGCCCAGCGCAACGGGCACCAGATCCTGGCGGTGCTGCGGGGCAGCGCGGTCAACCAGGACGGCGCGTCCAACGGGCTCAGTGCGCCGAACGGCCCCGCCCAGCAGCGCGTCATCCGCCAAGCGCTCGCGAACGCCCGCCTCACCACGGCCGACGTGGACGCGGTCGAGGCGCACGGCACCGGCACCCGCCTCGGAGACCCGATCGAGGCGCAGGCGCTGCTGGCCACCTACGGCCAGGACCGCGCCGAGGACGGCGAACCGCTGTGGCTCGGGTCGGTCAAGTCCAACATCGGCCACACCCAGGCCGCCGCCGGTGTCGCCGGTGTGATCAAGATGGTCATGGCCCTGCGGCACGGCCTCCTGCCCGCGACCCTGCACGTGGACGAGCCGACACCGCAGGTGGACTGGTCAGCGGGTGCGGTGGAGCTACTGGCCGAGGCCCGGCACTGGCCCCTGGCCGACCATCCGCGCCGGGCGGGTGTGTCCTCCTTCGGGATCAGCGGCACCAACGCCCACCTCATCCTGGAGCAGGCCCCGGAACCGGAGCCGGTGCCGGAACCGGTGCGCGGGACTGCGCGGGCCCACGCGCCGGGGTCGGTGCCCTGGGTGGTCTCGGCGAAGTCCGAGGCCGCGCTGCGGGGGCAGGTGGAGCGGCTGCGGTCGTTCGTGGCGGAACGGCCGGAGCTGGACGCGGTGGACGTCGGCTGGTCACTGGCCACGACACGGGCCGAGCTGGAGCACCGTGTGGTCCTGGCCGACGGGGACGTGCTCGCAACTGGTGTCGCTGGCGAGGGCCGGTTGGCGTTCCTGTTCACGGGGCAGGGCGCGCAGCGTGCGGGCATGGGGCTGGGGCTGTATGAGGCGTTCCCGGTCTTCGCCGAGGTGTTCGATGCGGTGTGCGCGCGGCTGGATGTGCGGCTGGAGCGTCCGCTGCGTGAGGTGCTGGCCGACGGTGTCGGTCTGGAGGGCACGCTGTGGGCGCAGGCGGGGTTGTTCGCGCTCGAAGTCGCCCTGTACCGGCTGGTGGAGTCGTGGGGCGTGGTCCCGGATGTGCTGCTGGGGCACTCGCTGGGCGAGATCACCGCCGCGCATGTGTCGGGGATTCTCGATCTGGACGATGCCTGCACCCTGGTCGCGGAGCGTGGGCGTTTGATGCAGGCACTGCCGTCCGGTGGCGGGATGCTGGCGGTGCAGGCGACGGAAGCTGAGGTCGCCGACTCCGGGCTGGATGTGGCGGCGGTCAACGGCCCGCGCTCGGTGGTGCTCTCCGGTGACCTCGACACCGTCAACAGCTATGCGGCCGAGTGTGCGGCGCGGGGCTGGCGGGTCAACGTCCTGACGGTGTCGCACGCGTTCCACTCGGTGCTGATGGAACCGATGCTGGACGAGTTCGCGACCGTCCTGGCCAGGCTGACCTTCCACCCCGGACGCATCCCGATCGTGTCGAACCTGACGGGCGCGGTCGCCGAGCCGGGGTTGATGCAGGAGCCGGAGTACTGGCTGGACCAGATCCGCCGGACCGTCCGCTTCGCCGAGGGCGTCACCGCCCTGCAAACCATGGGCGTGACCGCCTGCCTGGAACTGGGCCCGGACGGCGTGCTCTCCGGCATGGCCCAGGAGACCGCCGCCGATGCGGTCTTCGCCTCAGCCCTCCGTAAGGACCGGGACGAGACCGACACCACCCTGACCGCGATCAGCCGCCTGTGGACGTCCGGTGTCGAGGTCGACTGGGCGAAGGTGTTCACCGACTGGGGCGGCCGGGTGGTCGAGCTGCCCACCTACGCCTTCCAGCGTGAGCGGTTCTGGCCGGAGCCGTCGGTCAGTCCGGCCGTGGGTGACAGGGCCGACTCGGCGTTCTGGGACGCGGTCGAGCGAGAGGACCTGGAGGAACTGGCCGGTCTGGAAACGGCGCTGCCCGCGCTGTCCGCATGGCGCAAACGTCACCGGGAACGCTCCACCCTGGACTCCTGGCGCTACCAGATCACCTGGAAGCCCCTGACCGACTCCCCCACCGCACCCGCCCTGTCCGGCACCTGGGCGGTCATCGGACAGGAGGAAGCGGACGTCTCCGCGGCCCTGTCCGCGGCCGGTGCAACAGTGGTGAACCTCCCAGCCGAAGAGGCCGCGCAACTGCCCGACGTGGCCGGGGTGGTGCTGCTCGCATCCGGCTGGGCGGACACGCTGGCCGCGGTGCAAGCACTGGGCACGGTCCCGGCACCGCTGTGGGTCCTCACACGGGGCGCGGTCACGGTGGGCCGCTCGGACCGGCTGGACCACCCCGACCAGGCCACCGTATGGGGCCTGGGCCGGGTCGCGGCCCTGGAACTCCCGCAACGCTGGGGCGGCCTCATCGACCTCCCCACCCACCTCGACACCCGAGCCGGAACCCGACTCGCAAACATCCTGGCCGACGGCAGCGAAGACCAGACCGCAATCCGCGGAGCCGGAACCTACGGCCGCCGCCTCACCCGCGCCGTTGCGGCGGCTCCGGTCGATGAACAGTGGCGGCCCTCGGGCACCGTCCTGATCACCGGCGGCACCGGTGCCCTGGGCACACGCACCGCCCGCTGGCTGGCCGGACGAGGTGCACCGCATCTCGTCCTCACCAGCCGCAGCGGAACAGCTCCCGACGGCCTGATCGAAGAGCTGACCGACCTCGGCGCGCAGGTGACGGTCACCGCGTGCGACGTCACCGACCGGGACGCCCTGGCCACGGTGATCGACGGTATGCCGGAGCAGTGGCCGCTGACCGGCATCGTCCACACTGCCGGGATCGAGAATGCGCAGTTGCTGGAGCAGACCACGGCTGAGGCGTTCGCGGAAGTGCTGCGCGCCAAGGTCGAGGGCACAGTACTGCTGGACGAGCTCACCCGGGACCTGCCACTCGATCTGTTCGTGGTGTTCTCGTCGACCGCTGCGACCTGGGGCAGCGGTGGCCAGGGCGCGTATGCGGCCGGGAACGCGTTCTTGGACGCATGGATCCAGCACCGCCACGGCCGCGGACTCCCCGGCACCTCCGTGGCCTGGGGCCCGTGGGCCGGGGCCGGGATGGCGGTGCGGGGTGAGACCGAGCAGGCTATGCGCCGGCTCGGGTTGTTGCCGATGGATCCGGCTTTGGCGATTGAGGCTCTGGCCTCGGCGGTGGATAGCGGCAAGCCGTGTGCGACGGTCGCCGATGTGGACTGGCCGCGGTTCGCTCCGGCCTTCACCTCGGTCCGTCCCAGCGCCCTGCTCTTGGACCTCCCGGAAGCGGCCGGTGCCCTGGAGGCCGCCCCCGGCACCGCCGGTGCCGGGCCGGAGCTGCTGCAGCAGCTGTCCGGCTCCACGGGTGTGGAGCGGCGGCAGATGGTGCTGGATCTGGTGCGTGCGCAGGCCGCGCAGGTCCTCGGCCACACGAACGCAGAGGCGGTCGAACCCGGCCGGGCCTTCCGCGATCTGGGCTTCGACTCCCTGATGGCGGTCGAACTGCGCAACCTCCTCGCTGCTCGTAGTGGGTTGTCGCTGCCGGCCACGCTGGTGTTCGACTACCCCAGCCCGGCCGTCCTGACCGACCACCTGCTGGCGGAACTGGTCGGGGACCTCCGGCAGGACTCCGCGACGCCGGTGCCCGCTGCGGGCGGGGTGTCGGACGAGCCGATCGCGATCGTGGGCATGGCCTGCCGCTACCCCGGCGGGGTCACCTCACCGGACCAGCTGTGGGACCTGGTCGCCGGCGGGGTCGATGGGATCACGCCGTTCCCGGACGATCGCGGCTGGCCCGAGGCAGTCAGTCGGGTCACCGATGTGGGTGGCTTCGTTCACGACGCGGACGGCTTCGATGCGGGTCTGTTCGGGATCTCGCCGCGTGAGGCGTTGGCGATGGATCCCCAGCAGCGGCTGGTGCTGGAGGCGGCGTGGGAGGCGTTCGAGTCGGCCGGGGTGGACCCCCGGTCGGTCAGGGGCCGCGGGGTCGGGGTGTTCGCGGGCGCCTCCTCCTCCGGGTACGGCGCGGGCATGCACCTGCCCCCGACAGCCGAGGGTCATTTGATGACCGGCACGGCGAACAGCGTCATCTCCGGCCGCATCGCCTACACCTTCGGCCTGGAGGGCCCCGCCG
>NZ_JAAKZZ010000280.1 GCF_011045075.1 Streptomyces boncukensis | reverse complement strand
CTGGGCCCCTGGGCGGGACGTGGCACACACGGAGTACGGGCGGGGCTGGGTGCAGGGCAGCGGCGTCGGGAAGGTCACCGTCCGGTTCGAGGAGCAGCACACGCCGCCGGGCCGGGTGCGGACCTTTCCGGTGGACGACCCGGAGCTGAGCCCCGCGGAGCCGCTGATGCTGCGGGGGCAGCCGGGGTGAGGCCCCCTCGCGGCCCTGCGCAGGGGCTGCCCCTTGCCGCGCGTCGCAGGGTGCGGGTGCTCTGCGGTTGCGCGCGCAGTTCCCCGCGCCCCGCCGGGGCGCCAGGGTGCGCCCCGGCGGGGCGCGGGGAACTGCGCGACCAGCCACGACTCAGTCGCAGTCCGCCCGGCACAGGAAAGGGCTGCCCCTGTCCGGATGTCCGGAATCAACGGCAAGAGCACATGCAGGATCCGCAGGGCGCCCCCCTAGCCCTCCGAGCCGGCTATCCGGCCGAAATCCCGGTCGGGTGGCGGCGGAGGCGCGGATTCCGGGGCCGGGAGGTCGAGCCCGTAGTGGTGGTAGAGCTGCAGCTCCTGCTCCGGCGACAGGTGCCGGCCGACCCCGAAGTCCGGCGCCTGCCTGATCAGCGCCCGGGCGAACGGCACCCGCAGCCCCTCGTCCGCGAGCCGGCTCGGTTCCAGGGGCACGAAGGCGTCCCTGGTGAACAGGCCCGTGCGGACGGCGGCCCACTCCGGCTCGCCGGTGGCGTCGTCGAGATACACCTCGTCCACCGTTCCGATCTTGGTCCCGTCGCAGTCGAACGCCTTGCGGCCGATGAGGTTCCGCGGCTCGATGTCGGTCTGCACGGTGTCCCTCCCACGTCTCGTGGCTGATTCAGCGGACTTCCGCCCCCTGCATACAACGAAACGGTACTTTTCGACGGTTGGCCAGTTGAGCGCCGCCCTGGTTACCTCAGGGGGGTCCGCTGATAGGCTCGCAAGTGGCTGTCGACCCCGCGCGGGAGAGTCTCCGGTGAGGTTGCCGGAGGCGCCGAAGGAGCAACTCCTCCCCGGAATCTCTCAGGCCCACGTACCGCGCGGACGAGGTCACTCTGGAAAGCAGGGCGGGCCCGGACCAGCGCCGAAGCCCCCCTCACCGACGGTGTAAGCCGGACCGGCCGGACGGCCGGACCGGTGAAACTCTCAGGTCCGGATGACAGAGGGGGAGGCCGTCCGGGCACCCGTGCCAGGTGCCCCTCGCAGGTCGCACAGACCAGGAGGCCCCCGCAGATGACTTCCCGCCGCATCCCGCTCACCGCGCTGGAGAGCTCCGCATCCTTCGAGAGCCGCCATATCGGGCCCGACGCCGCGGCGCGGGCCAAGATGCTCGCCCAGGTCGGCTTCGGCTCGCTGGACGAGCTCACGGCCGCCGCCGTACCGGAGGTGATCAAGAGTACCGAGGCGCTCGCGCTGCCCGGCGGGCGGAGCGAGGCCGAGGTGCTGGCCGAGCTGCGCGCGCTGGCCGCCCGCAACCGGGTACTGCAGCCCATGATCGGGCTCGGCTACTACGGCACGCACACGCCACCGGTGGTCCTGCGGAACGTGATGGAGAACCCGGCCTGGTACACGGCCTACACGCCCTATCAGCCGGAGATCTCGCAGGGCCGGCTGGAGGCGCTGCTCAACTTCCAGACCGTGGTCGCCGACCTCACCGGGCTGCCCACGGCGGGCGCCTCGCTGCTGGACGAGCCCACGGCGGCAGCGGAGGCCATGGCGCTCTCCAGACGCGTCGGCAAGGTCAAGAACGCCGACGCGGTGTTCCTCGTCGACGCCGACTGCCTGCCGCAGACCGTGGCCGTGCTGCGCACCCGCGCCGAGCCGACGGGTGTGGAGATCGTCGTCGCCGACCTCTCCGGCGGCATCCCGGCGGAGATCGCCGAGCGCGGCGTCTTCGGCATGCTGCTGCAGTACCCCGGCGCCTCCGGCGCCGTCCGCGACCACCGCGCCGTGATCGAGCGGGCGCACGAGCTGGGGGCCGTCGTCACCGTCGCGGCCGATCTGCTCGCGCTCACCCTGCTGACCTCGCCCGGCGAGCTGGGCGCCGACATCGCGGTCGGCTCCAGCCAGCGCTTCGGGGTGCCCATGGGCTTCGGCGGGCCGCACGCGGGCTACATGTCCGTTCGTGAAACGTTTGCGCGCAGCCTGCCGGGGCGGCTCGTCGGGGTCTCCAAGGACGCCGACGGCGCTCCCGCGTACCGCCTCGCGCTGCAGACCCGCGAGCAGCACATCCGGCGCGAGAAGGCCACCAGCAACATCTGCACCGCGCAGGTGCTGCTCGCCGTGATGGCCGGGATGTACGCCGCGTACCACGGCCCGGACGGGCTCGCCGCCATCGCCCGGCGGACCCACCGGTATGCCGCGCTGCTGGCCGAGGGGCTGCGCGCGGGCGGCGTGGAGGTCGTGCACGGGGCGTTCTTCGACACCGTCACCGCCCGGGTGCCCGGCCGGGCCGCCGAGGTCGTCGAGCGCGCCCTGGAGGCCGGCATCAACCTGCGTCAGGTGGACGCCGACCATGTGGGGGCGGCCTGCGACGAGACCACCACCCGGGAGCACCTGGCCGCCGTCTGGCAGGCGTTCGGCGCCGGGACGCCGGACATCCAGGCGCTCGACGCGGACACCCAGGACGCCCTCCCGGACGCGCTGCTGCGCACCGACGAGTACCTTGCGCACCCGGTGTTCCACGAGCACCGCTCGGAGACCGCGATGCTGCGCTATCTGCGCCGCCTCGCCGACCGGGACTACGCGCTGGACCGGGGCATGATCCCGCTCGGCTCCTGCACCATGAAGCTCAACGCCACCGCCGAGATGGAGGCCGTCACCTGGCCGGAGTTCGCCGGGCTGCACCCCTTCGCGCCGCTCGACCAGGCCGAGGGCTATCTGACCCTGATCCGCGAGCTGGAGGACCAGCTCGCCGAGGTCACCGGCTACGACCGGGTCTCCCTCCAGCCCAACGCCGGCTCCCAGGGCGAGCTCGCCGGACTGCTGGCCGTCCGCGCGTACCACCGCGCCGGGGGCGACACCCAGCGCGACATCTGCCTCATCCCGTCCTCCGCGCACGGCACCAACGCCGCCAGCGCGGTGATGGCCGGGATGAAGGTGGTCGTCGTCAAGACGAGCGAGAACGGCGACGTGGACACCGGCGACCTGCGTGCCAAGATCGAGCAGTACGGTGACCGGCTCGCGGTGCTGATGGTGACCTACCCGTCCACGCACGGCGTGTTCGAGGAGCACATCACCGACATCTGCGCGGCCGTGCACGACGCGGGCGGGCAGGTGTACGTGGACGGTGCCAACCTCAACGCGCTGCTGGGCCTGGCCCGGCCGGGCCGGTTCGGCGCCGATGTCTCGCACCTCAACCTGCACAAGACGTTCTGCATCCCGCACGGCGGCGGCGGGCCCGGCGTCGGCCCCATCGGCGTCCGCGCCCACCTGGCGCCGTACCTGCCCAACCACCCGCTGCAGCCCGCCGCCGGCCCCGCGACGGGCATCGGCCCGGTCTCCGGTGCGCCCTGGGGCTCGGCCGGGATCCTGCCGATCTCCTGGGCGTACGTCCGGCTGATGGGCGGCGAGGGGCTGCGCAGGGCCACCCAGGCCGCGGTGCTGAGCGCGAACTACATCGCCAAGCGGCTGGAGCCGCACTACCCGGTGCTCTACACCGGCCCGCACGGGCTGGTCGCCCACGAGTGCATCATCGATGTGCGCCCGCTCACCAAGCAGACGGGCGTGAGCATCGACGACGTCGCCAAGCGGCTCATCGACTACGGCTTCCACGCGCCGACGATGTCCTTCCCGGTCGCCGGGACGCTGATGACGGAGCCCACCGAGAGCGAGGACCTGGCGGAGCTCGACCGGTTCTGCGAGGCGATGATCGCGATCCGCGCGGAGATCGACCGGGTCGGCTCGGGGGAGTGGGACGCCGAGGACAATCCGCTGCGGAACGCGCCGCACACCGCGGCGCTGCTGGGGCGGGAGTGGGAGCACTCCTACAGCCGTCAGGAGGCGGTCTTCCCCGCCGGGGTCGCGGCCGCTGACAAGTACTGGCCGCCGGTGCGGCGGATCGACGGGGCGTTCGGGGACCGCAACCTCGTCTGCTCCTGCCCGCCGGTGGCGGAGTACGAGGGCTGATGCCTCAGGGCCGGCCCGGGATGCCGGGCCGGCCCTGGGCGCAGTGCGCGGTCAGGCGGCGGTCGCGACGTGGTGCGTACCGAGCGGCCGGTGCGGAGCGATGATCTGGCCGTCCGGCAGCAGCTCGCCCGTGTCCTCGAAGAGGAGCACCCCGTTGCACAGCAGGCTCCAGCCCTGCTCGGGGAAGTGGGCCACGGGCTGCGCGGCCTCTCGGTCCGCGGAGTCCGCGCTCGGGCAGGGCTGCTGGTGCTTGCACATGGTCGGTGTCGTCTTCCGTCGCGGTGTGGCGTCTGTCCTGCGGCTCATGGCGTCCATAGCCGATCCCCCGTCGTGAGTGCGGTCGTCTCCCCAGTGTTCCGCCGCTGGCTCGAATCCGCAGGGATTTCGCGTCAGCACATCTCCACCGTGACAGACGCGTCACTCCCGCGGGCGGTTGCCTTCAACGAGGCGGTCCCTTCGGGGGGTTCGAGGGGGCCGAAGCGGACTAGCCCAGATGGGGGCGCAGGACAGAACACGACGTCACGCGGGCGTACGCAGCAGCGGTGCCGTGAGCAGCCGGCGGGTCAGCAGCGGCAGCAGCGCGTCCACCCGGCGCGGCTCGTGTGCGGGGATGCCGGGCGGCGCGGGCGCCAGCGGGATCAGCAGGTCCGACGGCTCGGGCGAGCCGGCGCCCGGGTCGGACGCGATGTCCCCGTGCAGCCACAGCGTGAGCATGTACAGCTCGGGGACGGAGAGCAGCCGGGGTTGCCAGGGCGCGCTCAGCGCCTTCGCCTGGCGCAGTGCGCGCTCGGTGGACCGCACATACGGCCCCTCGCAGAACTGTCCGAAAGTCCACCCGTCGGCGGTGAGCACCGCCTCCGCGGAGCCGCAGTGCGTACCGCCGTCCTCGCCTCCGGTGTCACGCAGCAGGAAGCGCCAGCCGGTCAGCCGGGTGCGGGGCGCGGACCGGGAGGTCGCCGGAGCGTGCGCGACCCGGCCCATCTCGTGGACGGGCAGCGGGAGTTCGGTACGCACGGGGCCCCGCGCGGCGCGCAGTGCGGCGGGCGTGCGGGCGCCGCGTACCGCCGTCGGGGAGCCGAGGGCGGTCAGGACACTGCGCAGCGCGGGGGCGGGGGCCGGGGGAACATGCAGCGGCATGGTGGGTCGCCTCTCTTCGGAGACACGGAGCGCGGCTGGGGCTCGGCGTCGCGCGGACGGCTGTGTCGGCGCGGGGATGGCCGCGGACGCGGCTGGGCGTCGGCGGCGTGGCGTCGACAGAGAGGAGCCGGGGAGCGCCAAGTCTCTGCCTCGTCCGCGGAGTTTATACGAGATATGTTCGAGTGGCGTTTCGGCTAACCGGTAGCGGTGTTTCCGGGAAGGAGAAATCCGGTCAAAAAGGCGGTCAATTGAGCTGGCCCGTCCGGGAAGCCATGGAGCTGACCTCGGAAACCGCCGGATTTGCGGTCGGCCGGATCCGGATCGTGTCCCGTATGCCGAAGGAATGTGCCGCATCCCGCCGCCAGCCTAGCGCTCGCCGCCCGTGCGGTCAGCACCCGAAGGCGTGATCCCCGCTGCCGCTGGGCATCATCGGTGCACGCTCGGGCGGACGAGGAGAAGGCGAGGAAACCTCCGATGGGAGAGAAGGTCGTGGCCGACAGGTTCGACCTGTCCGATCGGCAGCGGTACCGGCGCAAGCTGCGCCAGTGCCTGCGGGGCCTGGGGCAGTTGCTGGAGGAGAAGAGGTTCGACCGCCCCAGGAACCTGATGGGACTGGAGATCGAGCTGAATCTCGCTGATGCGTCAGGACTGCCCATGATGCGGAATGCGGAGGTTCTTGAGCATATCGCGAGCCGGGATTTCCAGACCGAACTGGGGCGTTTCAATCTGGAAGTGAACATCGTGCCGCATCCGCTCTCCGGCCGGGTTTTCGACCAGCTCGACGAGGAACTGCGCACCGGACTCGGATACGCGGACCGGCAGGCGCGGCAGGTGGCGGCCCGCATTGTCATGATCGGTATTCTGCCGACCCTCGCGCCGCGGGACCTCACCCTGGCGACCCTGACAGCCGCGGACCGCTACACACTGCTCAACGACCAGATCATGGCCTCGCGCGGCGAGGAGGTCGTGCTGGACATCGAGGGGGTGGAGCACCTGACCCGCACCTCGGCCTCGATAGCCCCGGAGGCGGCCTGCACCTCGGTGCAGCTGCATCTGCAGGTGACGCCGGGCCGGTTCCCCGACGTGTGGAACGCGGCGCAGGCGGCGTGCGGCCCGCAGATCGCGCTGGGCGCCAACTCCCCCTTCCTGTTCGGGCGCGAACTGTGGCGCGAGTCCCGGGCACCGCTCTTCCAGCAGGCCATCGACACCCGGCCGCCGGAGCTGAGCGCCCAGGGCGTGCGGCCCCGCACCTGGTTCGGCGAGCGCTGGATCAGCGGCGCCTACGAGCTGTTCGCGGAGAACCTGTGCTACTTCCCCGCCCTGCTGCCCATCTGCGACGAGGAGGATCCGCAGCGGGTGCTCGCCGCGGGCGGCACCCCCGCGCTGAGCGAGCTGGTGCTGCACAACGGGACCGTCTACCGCTGGAACCGCCCGGTGTACGGCGTCGCCGACGGAGTGCCGCATCTGCGGGTGGAGAACCGGGTGCTGCCCGCGGGCCCCACCGTCACCGACGTCCTGGCCAACGCGGCGTTCTACTACGGTCTGGTGCGCGCCCTCGCCGACGAGCCGCGGCCGGTCTGGCACCGGCTGCCGTTCGCCGACGCCGCGCGGAACTTCGACGCCGCCTGCCGGTACGGGCTGGACGCCGAGCTGTGGTGGCCGCGCGGCGGCCGGGCGACCGGCCTGGCCCGGGTCCCGGCGGCCCGGCTGGTCCAGGACCAGCTGCTGCCGCTGGCCGCTGCCGGGCTCGACGCCTGGGGCGTGGAGGCGTCCGACCGGGACCGCTATCTGTCGGTGATCGAGGGGCGCTGCCGGTGGCGGGTCAACGGCGCGTCCTGGCAGTCGGCGGCGTACCACCGTGCGCGGGACGCGGGACTGGACCGCGAGAAGGCGCTCGCGGCGGTCACCCGCCGGTACTGCGAGCTGGTGGCGGCGGGCGACCCGGTGCACACCTGGCCCCCGGGCCCGTGAGCCCCCCGGGGGCTCACGGGCCTCCGGGGCGGTGACGGGAGAGCGGGCCGGACGGCCGGCACCGGCCGCCCTCAGCTCCGGCTGCCCGCCTCCATCACGGCCTTGAGAATGACGGAGTGGATCTGTGCGGGGTCGTCCACCTGGTGCGCGGAGCCGCCGGTCGCCTCGGCGATCTCCTGGGCCCCCTTCTCGTCCGCGTCCGGGCCGACCGCGACGCCGATGATCGGAAGCAGTGGTCTGCCGTCGCTCAGCTCGTCCAGTTCGGCGGTGAGCTCGTCGCGGTCGATGCTGCCGGGATCCTCGTTGGCGCCGTCGGTGAGCAGCACCACGGCGTTGAACCTGCCCTCCGCGTACCCGTCGCGGGCCTTCTTGTACGCCGCGAGCGTGGTGTCGTGGAGCCCGGTGGCGCCGTCCGGGATCGGGGCCATGGAGCCGAACGCGGCGGTGAGCCGGTCGCGGCGGGTCCGGCCCCGGCCGTCCCGGTCGTCCAGGCTTCCGGTGGGCACCAGCTCCCGGTAGTCCCGCTTGCCGTCCAGCTTGGTGGAGAACTCCCACAGCCCCACCTCGTCCTGCGCGGTGAACTGGGAGAGCCCCTCGGCCAGCGACTCCTTGGTGACGTCCATCCGGGAGGCCCCGGAGCGGCCGCGCACCGGCGCGGCCATGGAGGCGGACGCGTCCACGACCATCAGGAAGCGGGCGCTCTGCACGGTGATGGTCCACATGCCCAGCGTGGAGCGCACGTTGCGTGCGGACGGCGCCGGCGCCGGCGCGGCGTCGAACGGCTGCGGGTCCCTGCCGCCCGCCGTGCGGGTCACCCCGGACTGGGCCTGGCCGCTCGCCGGGCGGAAGCCGTGCGCGGCCAGCGTACGGCGGCCCTCGGCGTTGCCGATCAGGGTCTGGAAGCGCAGCGCGGCGCGGCTCTTCTCGGTGCCCAGCTTCTTGGCGTCGACGAGCGTGTACGGATAGTCGAGCGCGGTGGCGCCGCCCTTGGGGTAGAACAGCCGCAGCCGGGGCGCGTCGCCGCCGCGCTTGTTGTGGGCGAAGGCGGCCTGCTCGGAGAGGATGAGGGCGTGGTTGCGCTGCGGGTTGCCGCGCTCCGCGGCGCTCCGGTCGTGCGGCAGCGTCTGCAGCGCCTGGGCGTTTCCGGCGGCGGTGCGCTTGGCGAGCAGCTTTGCGGCGGCCGCGGCCTTGGTGTCGGAGTCCCGGCCTTCCTCCTCGGCCGTGGCCTGCTGGATCCGGGCGAGCGCGAGCAGCCCGGTGGCGCTGCGCGCCGGGTCGGCGGTGCCGACCCGCGGCTCGTCGTCCCCGGCCGCCGCGTCCGCTATCCGGGACCAGGTGTAGCTCTTCCGCGGCCAGCCGAGCTTCCCGGCGGCGGTGGGGATGGCGGCCAGCGCGAGCGGGGAGCCGGCGACGTTGCCGACCGTCTCCAGCGCGGGAGCCTTGCCCGAGGAGCCGGCCCGGTCCAGCCACACCTTGGAGTCCGGCACCCAGATGTCGTTCTCCAGCCGCTCGCCGCGCTGCAGCGTGTCCGCCACCTCCGAGCCCGTACGCTCGCTCACCTGTACGTCCAGACAGCGGCCGTCCGACTTGGCCTCGCTGTCCTTCGCGGAGGCGGCGACCGCGCTCAGCGCGGGTGCGACGTCCGGGGAGGCCGCGATGCGCAGCTCGACCGTGCCGCCCTCGCAGGAGTCGCCGAACGAGATGACGCCGGTGCGCGCGCCCACGGCCGTACCGGCCCCCAGCGCGAGGGCGAGGGCGGTGGCGATCACGACCGTACGGCGTCGGGGGCCCGGGTTCCGGAGCAGCGGGACGGCACGGGCACCCCGCGCACGCCGTGGGCCGGAGCTGTCGGGCAAGCTGTGACGTGGCATGGCGTAGGCGCCTCTCCTGGAAGCCTCGGGCGGCAACGGAAGAGGGCGGGCTGCCGGAACGGCGTTCGCCCTCTCGCCTGTCGCGCGCGATCTTCGTACCGGCATTCGAGACCCTAGCGTGGCGGGCGGGAGGATGCGGCGGGATTGCCGAAGTGCAGGCGGCGGGCGCGCGTCGGCCGGTGCGGCGGGCGGCGCCGGAGCGCGGCGGGGAACGGGACGGAACACCGTCAGGAACGGGAGGCAGGAGTGCGGACAGAGGGTCCCGAGGGGGCGTCGTCCCTGGTGGCGCCGCCGGGGCAGGACGGCCCCCGCGGTCCGGTCCGGCGGACGCTGCGCACGGAACTGGTGCTGGTGCTGGCGCTCTCACTCGGGGCGAGCGCGGTCTCCTCGCTGATCAGCTTCGTCGGGGCGCTGACCCGGCCGGGCGGCCTGGCCGACCAGGCCGCGAAGCTCAACTCCTCCCAGGCGCCGGGGCGGCCCTGGCTCGACCTGGCCTGGCAGCTCTTCGGGCTGTCTCTTATACACCTCTGACGCTGCCGACCAACCTTCGAGTGTAGATCTCGGTACACGCCGGACCATTCAAACAAAAAAGTCGATTAAGCAATCGTTGTCGGCCCCATCAATAAACAAGAAATAAACACG
>NZ_JAAKZZ010000027.1 GCF_011045075.1 Streptomyces boncukensis | reverse complement strand
GGACGGGGCGGGCCGGCGTGCGGCCGGGGGCCGGGCGGTCATGTGGCGGTCACCTCGATGGTCGGCGAGCAGGCGGACAGGCGCACCGGGTCGCCCATCGCGACGAGGACCTCGCGCGGCCCCTCGAACGGGTCTCTGCAGTGGGCGGTGCGGATGTTGTCCACGAGCATGAGATCGCCCGCCTGCCACGGCTCGCGCGCGGTGCGGGCCTCGTAGACGGCGTTCAGCCGCTGGACGACGTCCGCGCCGAGCGGCTCGCCGTTGCCGAAGAAGGTGTTGAACGGCAGGCCCTCGGCGCCGTAGACGTCCACCAGGTACTCGCGGACCTCGGGTTCGATCGTCCACTCGCTGAGGAAGGCGATCTGGTTGAACCAGCAGCGCCGGCCGGTGGCGGGGTGACGCACCACGGCGCTGCGGCGCTGGCGGGTGCGCAGCGAACCGTCCGGCTGCCAGGCGAACGCGATGGAGTTGGCGCGGCAGTAGCGTTCCACGGCGTCGCGGTCCTCGGTGCCGAACGCCTCGGCGACGGATGCGCCGATCTCGTCGTTGTAGGTGCGGGTCAGCAGCCAGCCCTGCCGTTCGAACCGCTTGACCAGCCTTCTGGGCAGCGCGTCCAGGACGGCCTGCCCGTCGGCCACGCCGGTCGCGCCGCCCTCCGCGGGTGCGGTCAGACACGCGAAGAGCATCAGCCCGGGGAACTCCAGTGTGTAGCTGAGCTCGTGGTGCATGCACATCGGCTGGTTCTGCGGCCACGCCGAGGAGGTGTACACGCCCTCCGCCCGGTTCTGCCGGGGAGCGAAGCTCTCCCGCTCCTCCCCCATCAGCCCCGTGGTCAGGCTCCGGAAGACCGCTTCGGCCCCGGCCGCGTCGGCCAGGCCCAGGCCGCGGACCAGCACCGCGCCGTGCTCGGCGACGACCGCGCGCAGCGCGTCGCGGTGCCGGGCCGCCCAGTTCGCCGGGTCACCGCAGAGACCGGTCGGCAGCATCGGCGGTCTGCCGGGACGCAGGACCACGTCGCGCGGTGAGACCGCGGATGGCGATGGCATGTCAGTGCCCCTCTCCTCGTCCTTCGTCGTCTCTGGTCGTCCACCCTCGTCCGGGCTCGTCCGCCCTCGTCCGGGCTCGGCCTGCCTGCCGTACCGGCCTGCCGTGCCGCGGTGTCACGGAGCCGCCGCGTGCAGGGCGCTCAGCACGGCACGGGCCGCCTCGGCGGGGCGGGTGCGCGGGAAGTCGTGGCCACCGTCGGGGAGTTCGCGCAGCTCCACGCGGTCGGCGAGCAGCTCCCAGTCGCGGTGGCGGTGCGCGGCATCCGCGGTGGCCGGGTCGTCGGCGGCGACGACCACGGTGACGGGAGCGGCCAGCCGCACCGCCGGCGGGTGCTCCCGGATCCCGGCGAGGTAGCGGTGCTCCCGGACGCGGTCGTGCCGGCGCAGGCCGGCGGCACCGGGGTGCCCGCCTCGCCCCGCGTCGCTGCGCGGGTCCGGCTCTCCCGTGGCGGCGCGCCGTTCCGCGGGGCCGCCGAGCAGCTGGGCGCCGAGGAACACCCGGTGCACGGGCACGTCGCGGGCCTGCAGGCGGCGCGCCGTCGCGATGGCGAGCGCGGTGCCCGCGGCGTGGCCCCACAGGAGGATCCGGTGCGGGCCGCGCCGGGTGAGCTCGCCGACGACCCGCTCGGCCACCTGGTCCAGCGTCGCGAAGAAGGCGCTGTCGGCGGCGGTCGCCTCGCGGTCGGGCAGGTCGACGGCGTCGACGGTATCGATGTCATCGACGGCGTCGACCGCGATGCCGCAGGGCCGGAGCGCCGCGGCCAGCGGCCGGAAGTCGGCCGCGCTGCCGCCGGCGTGCGGGAAGCACACCAGGACCCCGGTCTGCTCGGCCTCCGGCCGGGCCAGCGGGCGCAGTGGCCCGGGGCCGCACTCGGAACGGCTGTCGACCAGCGCGGCCAGATCGGTCAGGACCGGGTGGCCGGCGAGGTCGTCGAGGGTGACCGCGCGGTCGAGGGCGATCGCCACTTTCACGGCGGACAGGGAGGTGCCGCCCCGGTCGAAGAAGTGGTCCCGCCGTCCGACCCGGTCCGCCGGGATGCCGAGCGCCTTCGCCCAGGCCGCGGCCAGCCGCCGCTCGGTGGGGGTGCGCGGTGCGCGGTAGCCGTCCTCGGCGGTGCCGGGGCCGGCGGCCAGGGCCGCGAGCGACTTCCTGTCGGTCTTGCCGTTGGCGGTCAGCGGCAGCCGGTCGCGCCAGTGGAAGGCCGTGGGGACCATGTACGGGGGCAGCGCGGCCCCGAGCCGCTCGCGCAGGCCGTCCGGGTCGAGGGGGCGGGGCCCGCAGCAGAAGGCCACCAGGTGCCGGCCCCGGTCCTGCCGCTCGGCGACCACGACGGCGCAGTCGCGCACGCCGGGCACCCGCAGCAGCGCGCTTTCGATGTCTCCGGTCTCGATCCGGAATCCGTGCACCTTGACCTGGGCGTCCCGGCGGCCGAGGAACTCCAGCTTGCCCTCCGGCAGCCACCGCCCGATGTCCCCGCTCCGGTAGAGGCGTGCGCCCGGTCGGTGCGGATCGTCCAGGAAGGCCAGCCGGGTGCGCTCGGGGTCGTTGATATAGCCGCGGCCGACGCAGACCCCGGAGAACACGAGCTCGCCGGGGGCGCCCAGGGGGACCGGGGACAGGTGCTCGTCGACGACGTAGCCGCGTACGTTGTTCACGCACCGGCCGAGCGGGACCCGGGCGCCGGCCGGCGCCCGGTCCATGACCTCGTGGTTGGTGTCGTCGGAGGTCTCGGTCAGGCCGTACGCGTTGACCAGCGTGACCCGCGGCATCGCGGCGAACCAGTGCTGGGCGAGCTCGTGGCGCAGTGCCTCGCCCGTGACCGAGACGCACCGCAGGTCCGGCAGCGCGCGCGGGTGGCGCTCCAGGTGGGAGAGGACGGCCTCCAGGTAGGAGGGGACGACCTGGACCACGTTGACCCGCCCGGCGGCGAGCGTGTCGACGAACCGTTGGACGTCCAGGACGACGTGCTGCTCGACCAGCCGGGTGCGTCCGCCGACCAGCAGCGCCGAGACCAGTTGCCACAGCGAGATGTCGAAGCACTGCGGAGCGGTCTGGGCGACGACCTGGCCCTCGCCGATTCCCAGATCGGCGATCTTGGCGTAGAGGTGGTTCAGCAGGCCCGCGTGCTCACACATCGCCCCTTTGGGCTCGCCGGTGGAGCCGGAGGTGAAGTAGATGTAGGCGAGCTGGTCCGGGGCGACCTCGACGCCCGGGTCGGTCCCCGCGCGGTCGTCGTCGCCGGCCGCGTCGACGGAGAGGGTGCCGATCCCGAGCCGGGTCTCCAGGGCCTCGGCGAGGGCGGTGGTGCTGCCGGGCTCGCTGAGCACGAGGTCGCAGCCGGCGCGCGAGAGCATGGCCCCGATGCGGTCGGCCGGGAAGTGCGGCTCGATGGGCAGGTAGACGCCGCCTGCCTTGAGGATGGCGAGAACGGCGGCCATCCACTCCAGGGTGCGCTCGGCGACCACGGCGACCACGTCCTCGCGGCCCAGTCCCCGCGCGAGCAGGGCGTGCGCCAGGCGGTTGGCGCGCGTGTTCAGCTCCCGGTAGGTCAGCTGCCGGTCGCCGAGTTCGGCGGCGACGGCGTCGGGGTGGGCGCGTACCCGCTCCTCGAACAGTTCGTGGAACGGGCGGTCGGGCAGTGGCCGGGCCGGGCCGGCCAGCCCGTCGAGCTGGTAGCGGCGTTCGGCGGCGGACAGCAGGCTCTGCCGTGCGTGCGCGGCGTCCGGATCGGCGACGCACAGCGCGAGCGCGGTGCGGTGGTAGCCGAGGATCCTGGCCGCGGACTCCGCGTCGAGTACGTCGGTGCGGTACCGCAGCCGCAGGGCCAGCCGGTCCCCCTGCCACCGGACCGCCACCCGCAGCACGGTGCCGGCGGCCAGGTCGCCGTCGCCGCCGGTGAGATCGATCTCGGTCTCGCACTGCGGTGCGTCCGCCGCCGGTTCGCTGCGGGGCGCCTCCGGCGCCCCGTCCGGCAGCGGCTCGGTCCCGGCCCCGCGGGCCTCCAGGGCGAGGTCGCGCCACGTCTCCCGCGCGGTCGTCACCCGGACGGGCAGCGCCGGGCCTCCCCGGCGCGTGACACAGCCGGTCCGCACCTCCCGCTCCCCGGACAGCGCGGCGAGCACCTTGGCGTGCGCGGCCAGCAGCACGGCCTCCAGCGGCACCCCGATCTCCCCGGCCCTCCGGCGCAGCGACGCCGTAAGGGCGTCGGGCACCCTCGTGTCCTGGGATCCGGTCCCGGCCACCGGAGCGAGGGTCCAGCGCGGTACCGCGGTGAATCCGCCCGCGCCGGGCGTCTCGCGCCGGGAGCCCCGGTCGTCGTCCGTCGACTCGCTCATCGAGCCTCCCTCTCCCTCCTGCTCCTGTCACGGCGCCGGTGGGCGCCCGGTCACCCCGGCGCGCCCTTCGCGACGGGCGCGCCACCGGGTCCGGGTCCGGTTTCGGGTCCGGTTTCGGGTCCGGGCTGCTGGGGCAGCGCCGGGCGGGCGGCCGGCGGCACGGGCGCCGCCGCGTCACCCGCCGCGAGGCTCTGCCGCTCGTGTCCGCGCAGCTCCGCCGCCGGGTTTCCGCCCCACCGCGCGTGCGGGGGTACGTCCTCGCCCTTCATCAGGAAGGAGTCGGCGGCCAGCGTCGCGCCGTCCCCCACCGTGACGCCGTAGTGGACCAGGGCGCCGACCCCGAGGGTGCACCCCGCGCCCAGCGTGCTGCGGTCGGACTTGAAGGTGCCGTCCTCCTGCGAGTGGCACTGGATGATGCTTCCCGCGTTGAGCGTGCAGTCGTCCCCGATGGCGGTGAGCGTGCGCTCCGTCACATGGCAGCCGTCGTCGAAGACCCGGCGGCCCAGCCGGACCCCCAGCAGCCGCCACAGCACGTTCTTGAACGGGGTCCCGCTGAGGGCCTGCAGATGGGCGTCCGAGACCTTCCACAGCCGCTCGTGGTGCCAGAAGTACGGGTCGTAGATGGAGCAGACCGTCGGCTGCAGCGGGCGGAAGCGGGTCATGGTCCGCTCCACCAGCGCGTAGTAGACGGCGGTGAAGCCGAGCGCGCCCAGCAGCAGCCCGGCCTCCATGAACTGCCCCACCGCGTCGTACCGGCCGACGGTCGCCAGGCTCAGCAGCATCAGCCCGAAGAGGTGCCCCCACCTGATGAGCAGCACGACGCCCATGGTGCGGAGGTTGTAGCGGTTCTTCGCGGCGAGGGCGCGGCGCAGCCCGTCCCCACTGCGCAGGTGGTCGAACCGGGTGTCGCGCTCCACCGAGCGCGGGATCTCGAAGCTGGGCGAGCCGAGCAGGCCCACGCCCTCCCGGACTTCCCCGTCGAGCGGGACCAGCACCTTCGTCGCCAGCAGGCAGTCGTCGCCTGTGCGGCCTCCCGCCGGATACGCGATGAGGTTGCCCAGGAAGCTGGACGTCCCGATCGCCGTCCGGGAGACGCGGAAGGAGGTGCCGGAGTAGTCGGCGTTGAGGATCGAGAGTCCGTCGGCGACCATCGTGCCGCTGCCGACGGAGCTCAGATACGGGGACTCGTGCACCACCCCGGTGCCGAAGTTCGACCCGGTCTGCCCGGCCCGGGAGGCGCGGTATCCGAGCAGCTGGAGGTAGTGGACGATATAGGAGCTGTCCCCGAAGAGCCAGACGAAGAACCGGGAGTTGGTCATGCGCTCGACCGCCCGGTGTGCGGAGTAGCGCAGGCCGTAGAGCGGATAGGCCCGCCCCGGCTCGATCAGCAGCCCCGGCAGGCGCGGCAGCGTGACGATGACGGCCAGGCCCACGACGAGGGAGCCGAGGAAGAGCACCAGGGAGAGGACCAGCGCCTCCAGGTAGAACGCGGAGGACGTGACCGGCTCCGCTCCCGTGCTCCGCCCCGCCAGCGTGTGCAGCCGCGTCAGCAGCAGGTCCACGACCCCGACGGTCAGCGGCACGACCGCGAGGAGCGCCTTGAGCAGTCCGCCGATACCGAAGGCGGCCCGCCGCAGGGTGCCGCACCGCGCCGGGGCGACCCTGACATAGTCGACCTGCGTGCTCCGCGCCGGGGAGCCGTGCCATCTCCGGCCCTCCGGGACGGCCGCGCCGGCGTGCAGCGCGGAGGCGTGGCCGAGTTGCGAGCGGTCCCCCATCGAGGTGTGGATGTCGAGCACGGTCCGCTCGCCGATGAACACGTCCCTGCCGAGCGTGACCGGGCCGGTCCGGATCCGCCCGGCGTCGGCCCGGTAGCCGAGCAGGGACGCCTCTTTGCGGATCACGGTGCCGGCGCCGATGCTGAGCAGGTCCGTGCAGACCGGGACCCTACGGGAGAGGATCGTGACGTGCCTGCCGATCCTCGCCCCGAGGGCCCGCAGGTAGAACACGTAGACGGGGCTGCCGGCGAAGAGCACCAGCGGGTTGGTGCTCACGAGCACCTTGACGATCCACAGGCGCAGATAGCCCAGGCCCCACACCGGGAACTCCCGGGGCTTCCACCGGCCGACCAGCAGCCACTTGAGCGCGATCGGGGCGGTGCACACGACGGCCAGTCCGGCTGCGCCGAGCACGACGGACCGCCCGTAGACGGCCGCCACGCCCGAGCCCTCGGAGACCCACCGATAGCCCCTCATCGTGGCCAGGGTGACGAGATAGGAGTATCCGGCGAAGAACAGCAGCTGCAGCGCTCCGCACAGGATGTAGCGCGCGGTGCCGGCCGGCGCCGTCGGCGGGCCCGGCGCCGGTTCCGGAACCGGGCCCGGCGGGCCTTCGGTGTCGGGTGCGGCGTCCGCGAGCGCCTTTGCCAGGCTCCGGACGGTCGGGCACAGATAGATGTCCCTCATCGACACCGGCGGAAGGTCCGGCCGTTTCCTGACGCGGGCGCAGAAGTGCGCCATCACCAGGGAATCGGCACCGAGATCGTCGAAAAAGTGACCGTCAACCGGAATGCTTTCGGTCCGTACTACCTCGGCCAGCAACCCGCTCAGGGCCTCCGCAATGCGGTTCTCCGGCTCCGTGCTTCCATCCGACGTGGATACGGCTCCTGCCGGGTCCCCGCCCGGTAATTCGCCCGGTTCACGCACCACATGAGCTCCTTGCGGGTCGGACGCCTCGGGATCGCGTGGCGAATGCTGGATCCGCCGACTCGGAGCCGGTATCACATGCCGTTATGGACCCAGAATAGCGTGCCAGGGTATAGCTATGCCGGATCATGCTTCACGCCCCCCTTGCCCAGACAAAGCGCGTCGAAGCCAGGAAGCACCGTAGCGACTCCGGCAAGGGGACGCACTGCTCGACTTGCGGCCCGGCAACCGTTCTGGCCATTTACGCCGATCCGCCGGCGGCCACAATTACCGGGCATCTCATTGATGCGCATATTCCATTCATACAGAGCGATCCGGCAGGGCAGGTTGTGTATCGCCCCCGGCGCCCGGCGCCCGGGGGCGGGGGCGCTCCGGACCGCGCGCCGCCGGCACGGGTGTCCTGCGCCGCTCCCGGCCCCGGCCCGCGCGGGAGGCCGCATCCGTCGCGGGCGGCGTCGCGGGCGCCGCTGTCCGCGAGGTCACCGTGTGCGCGTCCGGCCGCCGCCGGGCCGCGCCGGCCGGGCGCGCGGTGCGGGCCGGATTCCCGCGCCCGACGTACGAATCTGGCTCGAACACACCGCACCGCCGCCGGACACGGCCGGTGCTGCCGGGCGGCCGGCGGCAGCGACCGCCCGGAGGGCTTCCCGGCGGGCTTCCCTGAGGGGCGGAGGGGGTGTGTGCGGAGGCATCGGGACAAGGCGGCAGAATTCACGGCGGCCCGTACATCCTTCCGGGCCTTGGAACGATCATGCATGGTGACGTGATCATGCATGCAGAAAGCGCCCGTACATGCCTCTCATACCCCGAGCCGTCGCCGGCAGGCGGCACCCCGGCGCGGTGATCGCCGCGCTGTGCTCGATCAGCCTGCTGGCCGGTCTGACCGGCTACGCACACGGCCAGGCCGCAGACCGCTCCGCCGCCCGCCAGGACGACGGCCCGCCCGTACAGGCCGCCCCCGCGCCCACCGGGGTGTGGGCCGGCGCCGGTGCGGGCGGGCGGGTGCGTACTGCCGAGTCGGTGCTGCAGGTCGTCGCGCACCCGGACGACGACCTGTTCTTCATCAACCCGGAGACCGCCCAGTCGCTGCGCTCGGGCCGCCCGGTGACCACCGTGTATCTGACCTCCGGCGAGTCGGACGGCGTCAACGCCCCGCGCGTGAACCTGCCGGGCGCCGCCGCACCGGCGCGCGGGCCGTCGGCCCGGGGCGACAGGGCCGCGTACGCGGAGGCCCGGCAGAACGGCATCCGCTCGGCCTACGCCGAGATGGTCACCGGGAACCGCGCCACCCCGTGGCAGCGCCGGGCCGTGCGCACCGCAGGCGGCGGCTTCGCCGAGCTGGACACCCTCCAGGGGCATCCGCAGGTCCGCCTGGTGTGGAGCCTGCTGCGCGAGGCGGGCAGCATCACCCGGCACCGGCCGCACAGCCTCTACGGGCTGTGGCGCGACGAGTCGGCGGCGCTGGGCTCCAGGCTGACGTCCGCGGGTCCGGTCCGCCGCTCCTTCCGCTACACCCGCACCCAGCTCGTCGAGACCCTCGTCGGCTATCTGCGCTGGTTCCGGCCGACGCAGATCCGGATGCAGGACCCCACGCCCGGCCGGCTCGACCGCGACGGCCGGTACGCGGACCACCAGGACCACTTCGCCGGTGCCCGCTTCCTCCAGGAGGCCCTCGCCCGGTACGGCGAGTACGCCGCCCGCGGCGCGGTCCCGCACTTCACGGTCGAGACGTACCTCGGCTACTTCAACGGCGGCCTGCCCCACGTCCTCGGCGGCCGGACGGCACGGAACAAGCTGCGCAGCCTGGACACCTACGCCTGGGCCGACCGGTCCCGGCGCCCCTGCGGCGCCCCGGCCGGCTGCGGCGACCTGAAGATGGTCCCCGGGCAGCAGCACCGGGGCTGGTCGCACGGCATACGGCACGCCGACGGGGACTCCGTCTCCTGGCTGCGCGCCGACCGGGGCGGCGCGCTGTGGGCGTACGGCGTGCTCGACGGCCGCATCGCCGTCCGGCACCGCCCGGCCGGCGCGGAGGCCCGCTGGGGCGCGCCCGTTCTGCTGCCCCGTACGGGCATCGACCCCACGCTGGCCACCGTGCGGCTGCGGGAGGGGCGCACCGCCCTCGTCGGCACCCGCACCGTCACCCGGGACGGCCCTGCCGGATACCGCAAGGAGGTCGGCTGGGTCGACCAGCGCGCCCCCGGCCCCGCCGTCCGCTCCGGTTCCGCCGTCCGCTCCGGATTCGGCTCCTGGGAGTCGCTCGGCACCCCGGAGACCGGCGATCCGGCGGGCCTGTCCGACATCAGCGCCCCCGCTGCCGCCGTCGGCCCGGACGGCACCGTGACCGTCGTCGTGCGCACCAGCCGTCACCAGCTCAGCGGCCGGGTCCGGCAGCCCGGCGGCGGCTGGGGGCCGTGGCGGGCACTCGGCGGCAGCGGCGTGCACGGCACCCCGGCAGCCGCCACCGACGGCGCGGGGCGGCTGTACGTCTTCGGCGCGACGGCGAACACCGTGCTCGCCTGGTCGGCGCCGCGCCCCGGCGGCCCGCTGACCGGCCCCTATGCCACGGGGCTGCCCGCCGTCACCGGCCCGCTGACGGCGCGTGCCGACGGCCGGAGCGCCGTGCGGCTCTCTGCGCGCGCGCCCGTCTCCGGCCATGTGCTGACCGCGCGGCTCAGCGGCGCGCTGCCCCGCACGGCGCGGGGCGCCCCGCTGCGGGCCGGGCGCGTGGCGGATCTGGGCGGAGCCGGCGGCTACGGGCCCGTGGCCGCCGCCCGGCTCCCCGGCGGCCGCACCCTGCTGGCGACCCGGGCGGACCACGGCGATGTGCAGACGGCCGTCGTCGACGAGCGGCCGGGCGGGGCCGGTGCCGAGGCGCGGGCGAAGCCCGCCGCGGCGCGCGTGCGCTGGAGCCGGACCGGATTCCTGGCCGCCGGCGCGCCCGCCGCCGTCCCCGCTCCCCGGGGCGCGGGGGTCGACCTCGCGGTCGAGGGGCTGGACGGCCGGCTGTACTGGGCGCGTATCCGCGGGGACGGCACCACGGGCTGGCACCGATCCTGACGGCCGGTCCCGGGAGCCGTCACGGCTTCTCGTAGACCGACACGTGCTTGCCGCTCGACGCGGTGAAGGGGCTCCGGTCCCAGTCGGTGTAGCGCTCGCGCAGGCGCAGGCCGGCGAGCTGGGCCATCAGGTCCAGCTCGCTCGGCCAGCAGTAGCGGAGCCGCAGCGGCCGCAGCTCGGCGCCCCGCGCGCCGATCGTCACGCGCTGGTAGGTGACCGCCTGCTCCACGGGGTCGTGGAGCAGGAACTCCACCTCCGCCGCGTCCTGCGACAGGGCGCGGGTGGCGACCCGCTGGTGGCGGTCGAACGCGCCGACGTCCTGGATGAAGCACTCGAGGACGAAGTATCCGCCGGGTTCCAGGACCCCGGCGACGTTGCGGAAGCAGTCCACCTGGCGTGCCTGGCTGGGCAGGTTGAACAGGGTGTTGAAGACCAGGTAGGCCATCCGGAAGGGGCCGTCCACCGGCACATCGGCCATGTCGCCGATCGTCACCGGGATCTGAGTGCCGTGCGGCTTCCCCCGCAGCTGCTCGACCATGGCGGGCGAGCCCTCGACGCCCTCGACGGCGACCCCCCGCGCGAGCAGGGGCAGGGCCACCCGCCCCGTGCCCACCGCGAGTTCCAGGACGCGCCCGCCGCCGGGGACGAGGCCGGCCAGGAAGTCGGCGCTCGGGGCCGGATCGTGGATGTCGCCCCGGTCGTACTCATGGGCGTACCGGTCGAAGAACGCGGGATCGTTCAGTCCAGTCACGGCGGAGGAGTCAACCAGCGGGGCGTGGGCCGCGCCAGCGAATAAGCGAACAACGGTGCGCCCGCAGCCTCCCGGTCAGGCGCGGGGCTCCCCGGTCTTCTCGACGTAGGTCTCGTCCGGGTCCACGGACCGACCGTCCTCGGCGTGCACCGTCAGCGGGCGCAGCAGGCGGCCCTCCCGCCGGTCGAGGAGCCGCGAGTGGGGCTCGTCCGGGCTGAAGCAGTGCGACTCCCCCCACTGGCGCAGGGCGACGATGACGGGGAACAGGGCGCGCCCCTTCTCGGTGAGGCGGTACTCGCGGTAGGCGCTGCCGTCGGTCGCGGCGGCGGTGCGCAGGACGCCGGTGTCGACCAGGGTGCGCAGCCGGGCGGTGAGGATGTTCTTGGCGATGCCCAGGCTGCGCTGGAAGTCGCCGAAGCGCCGGCTGCCGTCGAACGCGTCCCGCACGATCAGCAGGGACCACCAGTCGCCGATGGCGTCGACCGACCGGGCGACGGGGCACGGGTCGGCGTCGAACCGCGTGCGGGTGACCACGGCTGTCTCCTCTCCTTCGCTCTCCTCCGAGTTCTGGTTGCAACATGCTACCAAAGAGGCTTACGGTCCATCCGGTAGCAATTTGCAACCAAACAGGGAAGGGGATTCGTGTGTCCGGTCACCGCTCGGCGAGCGCGCGTCGACGGAAGGGGGCCGCGCGGGCGGAAGCGCCCGGAGGGCTGCCGGCCCGTGTGGTGTGGCTGATCGCCTTCGCCTGCGGCAGCGCCGTGGCCAACGTCTACTTCGCCCAGCCCCTGCTGGTCACCATGGGCGAGGAACTCGCGCTCGGCTCCGGCCTGCTGGGCGTGATCGTCACCGTCACCCAGGTCGGCTACGGACTGGGGCTGTTCCTGCTCGTGCCGCTCGGCGACCTGGTCGGACGGCGCCGCCTGATCGGACTCCAGCTCGCCCTGCTGGCCGCCGCGCTGCTCGGCGTCGCGGCGGCGCCCGGGGCCGCCGTGCTGCTGGCCGCCCTGGCGGTGGTCGGGCTGCTGGCCGTCGTCGCGCAGACCATGGTGGCGGCCGCCGCCGCGCTGGCCGCTCCGGAGCGCCGCGGACGGGTGGTGGGCACGGTCACCAGCGGGGTGGTCATCGGGATCCTGCTGGCGCGCAGCGCGGCCGGAGCCCTGGCCGACCTGGCCGGATGGCGGGCGGTCTATCTGTGCTCGGCCCTGGTGACAGCCGCCCTCGCGCTGGCGCTGCACCGCGCCCTGCCCGCCGAAGCGGCCCGGACCCGCGGTATGCCGTACGGAAAGCTGCTGGCCTCGACCTGGACGCTGTTCGCCGCCCACCGCCTGCTGCGCGTCCGCGGCGCCCTGGCGCTGCTGGTGTTCGCCGCCTTCAGCACGCTGTGGAGCAGCGTCGTCCAGCCGCTCAGCGGTCCGCCGTGGTCGCTGTCGCACACGGCGATCGGAGCGTTCGGGCTCGTCGGCGCGGCGGGGGCGGTCGCGGCGGGGCTGGCGGGCCGCTGGAACGACCGCGGTCTGGCGCAGCGGACCACCGCCCTCGGACTCGGCACACTGGCGCTGTCCTGGCTGCCGCTCGCCCTGACCGGGCGGTCCCTGTGGGCCCTGGCCGTCGGAGCGGTCCTGCTGGACTTCGCCGTCCAGGCCGTGCACGTCACCAACCAGACCCTCATCCACGCGGTGGCGCCCGAGGCCGGAAGCAGGATCATCGGCGGCTACATGGTCTGCTACTCGGCCGGCAGCGCGCTGGGCGCCCTCGGCTCCTCCCTGCTGTACGCGGCGGCGGGCTGGGCGGGGGTCTGCGTGCTGGGCGCCGCCTTCAGCTGCGCCGCGCTGCTCCTGTGGGCCGCCGACCGCACCGCGTCCGTCCCGCCGGGCACGGCGGCACGGACCGCTCAGCGTGCGGCGGCGTCCGCGAGCACCGCCTGGAGCCGCGCCCGGCACTCGGCGGCGAAGGCGGGCCAGGTGTGCCGGTAGTGGGCGAGGCTGCCGGCGCCGACCGCGATCGCCCAGGCGCGGGCGCGGGTCCAGGTCCGCTCGTCGAGGTCCAGCGCTGCCCAGTACGCCTGCCGGGCCCGCGCCGGCAGGTCCCACAACGGTGCGTGCTCGGCGTCGGGCAGGCCGATGGAGAGGCCGCCGAAGTCGATGACGGCGTGCAGCCTGCCGTGGCGGGCCAGGAGGTTGGCGGGTCTCAGGTCGCTGTGCAGCCACACCTGCGGCCCGGTGGGCTCGGGCAGGGCGAGCGCGGCCCGCCACAGCCCCTCCAGCGTCTCGACATCGAGGTCCGGACCCTCGGCGGTCCGGATCTCGCCGAGCGACGCGCCCACCCACGGGTCGCACGCCCGCAGGCTGCCTCCTCGGTACCCGCTCAGGCCGTCCGCGCGCGCCGCCCCCATGAGGCCGGTTCCGTGCAGATCCCGGACGACCGCCGCCAGGTCGGCGCCGAAGGCGGCCCAGTCCCGGACGGTGTCCTCGCCGGGCTCGTCGCCGTCGATCCAGCGGTGGACCGACCAGGCGAGCGGGAAGGCGCCGGTGGGCGTGCCGAGGTGGACCGGCTCGGGGATCGGGCAGCGGAGGAAGGGGGCAAGGCGGGGCAGCCACTCCTGTTCCTTCCGCAGGGACGACTCGTTCTCCGCCGTCCGCGGCCGACAGCGGCAGTCCGGCCCACTCCGGGCGCTGCTCCGCCAGCAGCGATCTGACCAGGGTCGCGTCGCGGGGGATCTCGTTCCTGTGCAGCGTCACGCCGGGAGTCTCACAGCCGGCCGGAACGGGGGCCGGTGAGTTTCCGGTGGGGCGGGCGGCCGGGCCCCGGCCTTGGCATTATTATCCAATCCTGGACTGAGGGTTTAAGCGCACCGGGAGGGAGCCCCATGGAGCACTCCGCCGCCGACGGACCGCCCGAGGCGGATGCAGGGAACGAGGCGGACGAGCACCTCATCCGCGAGGCCGAGAAGATCGCCACCGCGCTGGGCCGGATGTTCCCGGGCCTGTGCGAGGTCGTGCTGCACGATCTGAGGGATCCCGACCACGCGATCCGCTCGATCGAGAACAACCTCTCCGGGCGCCGGGTCGGGGACTCCGTGACCGAGCTGGGCCTGGCCCGGATCGCCGACCCGGACTACCCCGGCGTCGTCCAGAACTACCCCAACCGGTTCCCCGACGGCCGCCCGGCGAAGAGCACGTCCATCGGCATCAAGAACGCCGCGGGCGAGTACATCGCGGCGCTCTGCCTGAACCTCGACGTGTCCGTGCTGTCCCCCGTCACGCTCGCGCTGTCCAACCTCGTGGCCACCGGCACCGAGTACGGCGAGCAGCCCGTGGAGACGCTGCGGGACCGCACCGCGCGCGAGTTGCGCCGCGCGGTGGAGGCGGCGGCGGCCGAGCGCGCCGCCACGCCCCGCTCGCTGAGCCGGGAGGACAAGAAGGCCCTCGTCCAGCGGCTGCAGCGGGACGGCTACTTCGACTCGCGGGACGCCGCGCAGACCATCGCCGGTCTGCTCGGCGTGTCCCGCGCGACCGTCTACAACTACGCCAAGTGAGCCCAGTGGGCCACGTGAAGGGCCGCGTATGACCGCCTCCTCCGCCGCGCCGCGGACCCTGGACGCTCCGGACACCCCGTTCGCCGTCCTCGATGTGCACCGGGCGATGCGCAACATCGAACGCCTGCGGGCCAGGGCCGACCGGCTCGGCGTCGCCCTGCGGCCGCATGTCAAGACGGCGAGGAGCCTCGACGTCGCGGCCCTGCTGCACGACGGCCCGGCGTGTCCCGTCACCGTCTCCACCCTCGCCGAGGCCGAGGCGTTCGCCGACGGCGGTTACACCGACATCACCTACGCCGTCGGCATCGCCCCGCACAAGCTCCCCAGGGCCCTCGCCCTGCTGCGGCGCGGCGTCACCGCGCGGGTGCTGCTGGACAGCGTCGCGCAGGCGATGTCCGTGGCCGACGCCTCCCGCCGGGCCGCGCTGCCCGTCCCGGCCCAGATCGTCGACAGCTCCCGGGACACGGCGTCCGCGCCCGTGGTCGAGGCGTTCTGGCCGCGTGTGAACGGCTGGTGACCGACGCGGCCCGCCGGTCCGTCCGCCGGCACCGGCACCGGCACCGGCACCGCCCTACGACCGTCCGACCACGAGGAGAGCTCCATGGCCGCCGCACTGCCCGTTTCACCCGACGACGTCCGGGACGCCGCCGCCCGGCTCCACGGCGTCGCCCACCGCACCCCCGTCCTCACCTCCCGCGCCCTGAACGCGCTGGCCGGCTCGGAGGTCTTCGTCAAGTGCGAGAACTTCCAGCGGGTCGGCGCCTTCAAGTTCCGCGGCGCCTACAACGCCGCCGCCCGGCTCTCCCCCGGGCAGCTGGCCCGCGGGATCGCGGCGTACTCCTCCGGCAACCACGCCCAGGCCGTCGCGCTGGCCGCGCGCGAACTGGGCACCGGTGCCGTCGTGCTGATGCCCGAGGACGCCCCGCGCTCCAAGCGCGAGGCCACCGCGGGATACGGGGCGGAGATCGTCACCTACGACCGCTACACCCAGGACCGGACCGCGCTCGGGGAGGCCCTGGCCGAGGAGCGCGGTCTGGCCCTCATCCCGCCCTACGACCACCCCGACGTCATCGCCGGGCAGGGCACGGCCGCCCTCGAACTCCTGCAGGAGACCGGGGAACTCGGCGCCCTGGTCGTGCCGGTCGGGGGCGGCGGCCTCATGGCCGGCAGCGCGGTCGCCGCCAGGGCGCTGCACCCGGCGATCCGGCTCGTCGGCGTCGAGCCCGCGGGGAGCGACGACACCAGGCGCTCGCTGGCCAGCGGCGAGCGCGTCACCGTCCCCGTGCCCCGCACCGTGGCCGACGGGCAGGCACTGCCCACGCCCGGGGCGGTCCCGTTCGCCATCAACCGGAGCCTGGTCGACGCCATCGCGCTGGTGAGCGACGAAGAGATCGTCAGCGCCATGCGGTTCGTCTTCGAGCGGCTGAAGGTCGTCCTCGAACCCAGCGGCGCCAGCGCCGTGGCCGCTCTGCTGGCCGGGCGCGTCGGCGACCTCCCGCCCCGCGTCGGGGTCATCGCCTCCGGCGGGAACGTCGACGCGCGGCGGTTCGCCGAACTCGTCGCGCCCGCCTGACGGCCCCGCTCCCTCCCCGCTCCGTGCGGCCGCGGCCGCGGCAGCGGCAGCGGCTACCGTCCGGTCGGCGCGGTCCGCGTGGTCAGCGCGGTGACGAGCTCGTCCAGCCCGCCGAACCGGCCGTCGAAGGCGTCGGAGTCGGCTGGCGGGTCCCCGGCCGGGCGCTGGACGTAGGCCGTGCGCATGCCGGCCGCCTGGGCTCCGCGCAGGTCCCAGGCGTGCGCGGCCACCATGAGCACGCGGTCCGGTGGACATCCGGCCGCGTCCAGGGCGAGCCGGTAGACCTCCGGGGCCGGCTTGTAGGCCAGGGCGGCCTCCGCCGACAGGGCCTGGTGCCAGCGCAGTCCGGCGTACGCGCTGAGCCGCGGCAGGGCGGCGCGGCCGGCGTTGGAGAGCCCGAGCACGGGGTACTGCCGCGCGAGCCGTTCGAGGCCGGCGGCCGCGTCGCCCCACAGGGGCAGCCGCTGTCCGGAGGTGGCCAGCCGGGCGACGGCCGCCGGGTCGGCGATCCCGGCCCGGTCGGCGACCCGCTGGGCGGCCTCCCGGTCGAGGGTCTCGCTCCCGGCGTACGCGCGGTCGCCCTGCCCGATGCGCCGCTGCTCGCGTTCGACGTGCCCCTGCCACACGGCGAGCAGCCCGTCGAGGGCCGCCTCGTCGGACGCGGGCGCCGCCTCGCGCAGCGCGGCCCGCAGCCCGCCGGGCTCGTCGATCATCGTTCCGAGGACGTCGAAGACGACGACCTCGATGTCCCGGATCCCGGCCATGTGCTCCCCTGTCCGCCTCGGCGTCACCTGTTCAACCGGTGACGAGCTTGCCAGCGGCTGCGTCACCGGTCAAGATGGTGACGTGGATTTCGCGTTCGTCAGCGGCAACCCCGCCCTGGATCTGGCCGGCACCGTGGGATCGCGCGGGGACGCGCCCGTCGACGCCCTGAACGGGCCGGCGGACCTCGAACGGTGGGTGGCCGCGTGCGACGGCCTCCCGGACCGGGTGACCGCGGATCCCGCGCTGTTCGCTTCCGCGCTGGCGCTGCGCGAAGCGGTCTACCGGCTCGCCCTCGACCGCGTGCGCGGCCGGCCCTTCGACCCGGGCAGCCTGGAGACCGTCAACGGCGCCGCCGCGGAGCCCGTGCCGGCGGTCCGGCTCGGCGACGCGGGCGTGCGGGTGTCGGGGGACCTCGCCGCGGCGCTCTCCCAGATCGCCAGAAGCGCCATCGCCGTACTCGCCGACCCGCACGCCCAGCTGAAGGAGTGCGGCCGGACCGGCTGCACCCGCATCTACCTCGACCGCTCGCGCGGCGCCCGGCGCACCTGGTGCGGGATGGCGGAGTGCGGCAACCGCGTCAAGGCCGCCGCCTACCGGGCGCGCCGCCGCGCGGGGGGACCCCGCTGAGCCGGGGCCGCCCCCCTTGCTGTCCCCCTTGCTGCGCGTCGCAGGGTGCGGGTGCGGCGGCGGCCCCGCCTCCTCGCGGGGTGCGGGGCCGCCTCACCGGCGCGTTCGCGCCCTTCACTCCCCCGCGGCGGCCAGCCGGACGATGCGCAGGAAGCCCTGGTCCGTGCCCGGGTGACGGCTCGTCAGCTCCAGCTTGACGCGGCGGGTGGTGACGGGCTCGAACGTGAGGCGGGTGACGGCGTCCGAGGCGTCCGCCCAGTCCGTCCGCAGCCTGTCCACCGGAACCCAGGCGCGGCCGTTCCAGGAGCTGACGGCCACCGCCTCGGGCAGGGCGTGCGCGGCGTCCTGGGTGAAGGACGCTTCGAGCGCGCCGATCCGCTGCTCCTCGTCCCAGGACAGCGACACCCACGCGCGGGCGTGCGCGGTGCTCTCCTCGGGCAGCAGCGGGGTGGCCTCCTTCCGGAAGAAGTTCGACCAGCCCGTCGCGGTGCTGCCGTCCAGCATGGCCGCCGGGAGGCTGTCCGGGGCTCCGGCGTAGCCCGCGTCGGCGCGGGGGCCGCGCCGGTCCCCGGCGCGGGGGGACGCGGGCGCCGCGAGGGGCGCCGGAGCGGTCCGGGCCGCGGCCGTGTCCGCCGTCCCCGCGGCCCGGCCGGCGGCGGTGGCCCGGATGCGCACGGTGTCCGGGTGCAGTCCGGGAGCGCGCGCCGTGACGGTGACTGCGCCCGGCTCGCGGCCGGCCCGGATCACCGCCAGGGCCCTGCCCTGGAAGGCGGCGCGGGTGGCGGAGAGGTAGTTCTCGGCGCTCTCCTGCCGGCCGTTGTCCGTTCCGGCCAGGGTGGCGCCGGAGACCGAGAAGGCGACCGGGGTGTCCGCGCCGGGGACCGTGACCCCGCGCGCGTCGGTGACCTCGGCGGTCACGAACACCAGGGCCCGCCCGTCGGCGGTCACCCGCTTGCGGTCGGCGCGCAGCCGCAGCAGCGCCGGGCGCCCGGCCGTGCGCAGCGTGTCGCGTGCCACCACCTTCCCGCGGTGCCGCGCGACGGCCTGCAGCCTGCCCTTCCGGAAGGGGACCTTCCAGGTGAGGTGGAGCTTGCCCGCGCTGCCGTTGGGGCTGGTGTAGCTGCCGGGGTAGGGCCCGTCGGTGACCGTCTTGTCGTCGCCGGTGGCCTCCGTCGTCTCCAGATAGCCGCGGCCGTACCCGGTGGTCTTGCGGTCGAAGCGGCGCTCCCCCAGGGACCGGCCGTTGAGGAAGAGCTCCACGCTCTCGGCGTTGCTGTAGGCCCACACGGTGACCTCCTCACCGGGGCGGTGCCGCGTCCAGTCCATCGGCACCAGGTGCACCATCGGCTCGTCGCTCCACTGGCTGCGGAAGAGGTGGAACTGGTCCTTGGGGAAGCCCGCGGTGTCCACGGCGCCGAAGAAGGACGTCTTGACCGGGAAGACGTCGTAGGGGGTGGGCTCGCCGATGTAGTCGATGCCGGTCCACAGGAACTGCCCGGTGAGGAACTTGCGGTCGCGGTCCTTCTTGAGGGAGTGCTCGCCGCTCATCGTCCACGGCGCCTGGTTGTTGTCGTAGGAGGAGGCGCCGCGCCGGCCGGGGGCGTGGTTCTCGCCGGTGTTGAGGCGGTCCGGCGCGTCGTACACGCCCCGGGTGGAGGTGTTGGAGGAGGACTCGGACTCGAAGAAGAAGGTGCCGGGGTACTTCGCGTGCAGGTCGTCCAGGGAGCCCGCGGTGTTGTAGTTGACGCCGATGCCGTCCAGCAGCCGCAGGATCCGGTCCTCGGGGGAGCCGTCCTCGGGCACGCTGCGGTAGGAGTAGGCGCCGATGACGACGGGGCGGGTGGCGTCGACGGACTTGACGGCGCGGATCAGGTCGCGGGCCATGGCGACGCCCTCCGGTCTGCCGTTGTCGTAGACCTCGTTGCCGATGGACCACATGACCACGGCCGGGGAGTTCTTCGCGGCGTGCACCATCTCCTTGATGTCGGATTCGGAGTGCTCGTCGAAGAACCGGCCGTAGTCGTAGTCCGTCTTCCCGGTGCGCCAGCAGTCGAACGCCTCGGCGATCAGCAGGAAGCCCTCCTGGTCGCACAGGTCGACCAGCCCCGGAGCCGGCGGGTTGTGAGCGGTGCGCACGGCGTTGACGCCCATCCGGCGCATCAGCGCGAGCTGGCGGCGGGCGGCGTCCGGGGAGAACGCGGCGCCGAGCGGGCCCAGGTCGTGGTGGAGGTTCACGCCCTGGAGCTTGAGATGGGTGCCGTTGAGCGAGAAGCCGTCGGCCGGGTCGACGGCGAACCAGCGCAGCCCGCAGGGCGTCCGGGTCTCGTCCGCCGCGCCGGCGGCGGTCCGCACACGGGTGACGACCGTGTACCGGTACGGCCGCTCCAGCGACCACAGGCGCGGCTCGTCCACGCGCAGGTCGAGGCGGACGGTGCGCTCCTCGGGGCCGAGCGCGGCCGGCTCGGTGCGGGTGGCCACCGTCCGGCCGTCGGCGTCTTCGAGCGCGACTGTCACGCGCGCCTCGGCGGCGCCCGCCTCGCTGACCGCCGTGGCCGCCACGCGTACGGTCGCACGGCCCCGCTTCACCTCCTGCTCCAGGTCCGGTGTGGTGACGGTGACGCCGTGCCGGACGAGGTGCACGGGCGGGGCGACGACCAGCCGGACGTCGCGGTAGATGCCGCTGCCCGAGTACCAGCGGCTGCTGGGGATCTGGTTGCGCACCTTCACGGCGAGGGTGTTCCGGGTCTCGCCGTCGCAGGTGAGGTGCTCGGTGAGGTCGACGGCGAAGCCGGTGTAGCCGTACGGGTGCTCCCCGGCGGCCTCGCCGTTCACATACACGTGCGCGTCCATGTAGACGCCGTCGAACTCGGCCCACACCTTCTTGCCGTCCAGGGCGCGGGGCAGGACGAGGGTCTTCTCGTACCAGCCGAGGCCGCCGGGCAGGAAGCCGGTGCCGGAGGTGGTGTGGTCGCCCTCCTCCGGGTCCAGGGCGATGCTCCAGTCGTGCGGGAGGTCCACGTCGCGCCAGGTCCCCGCGCCGTCGTCCGGCCGGGGCGCGTCCGCGCCGTCGGTGTTGACCAGGGCGAAGCGCCAGCCGTCGCGGAGGTCGACGGTGCGCTCGGTGCCGTCGGTGAGCACGCCGCCGCCCGGCGGCGGGACGGGGCGACCGGGCGCCGCCTCGGCGGCGGTGCCGGTCCAGGCCGCGGCGCCGGCGGCGCCGACCCCCGCGCCCACGCCGTGCAGCACCGTCCGTCGGGAAAGGGCCATCGTTTCCTCCTCAGCTCGTCGGGTGGGGTGCGCTCTGCGGTCACGGCGCCGGGGGCGCCGTGAGCTCCGTTGCGCCCTCCGGCGCGGTGTGCGCGGCTCCGTCCAGCAGCAGCCGCCAGGGGCCGGGCGCCCCGGTGGCCTCGACGGTGACCGAGCGCCCCGTGCGGCGGGTGCGGAAGACCGCGTCGGGCTGTCCGTCCGGGCGCGGGACGCGGGTGGTGACGTCGGCTCCGTCGGGCAGCTGGTGGGCGCGGAGGGTGACGCCGTCCGCCCAGTCGTAGACGGCGGACTCCTCCCCGGCGCCGAAGGGGAGCACCGAGCCGGGGCGTGCCAGCAGCGGCAGGCTGTCGAAGCCGTACTGCTCGCGGTGCCAGCCGGGGCCGCTGACCCGGGCGCCGGACAGCAGGTGGGTCCAGGTGCCGTGCGGGACGTAGTAGTCCACGGTGCCGTCGGGGGTGAGGACCGGTGCCACCAGCAGGTCGTCGCCCAGCATGTACTGCCGGTCCAGGGTGTGGCAGGCCGGGTCGTCGGGGAAGTCCAGCAGCATCGCCCGCATCACCGGGGTGCCCCGTTCGGCGGCCTGGCGTGCCGCGTGCATGAGGTAGGGCATCAGCCGGTGCTTGAGGCGGGTGAAGTCGCGGGTGACGGCGACGGCCTCGTCGTCGAACTCCCACGGCACCCGGTAGGAGGTGCTGCCGTGCAGCCTGCTGTGCGAGGACAGCAGGCCGAACTGCGCCCAGCGCTTGAACAGCGCCGCATCCGGCGTCCCTTCGAAGCCGCCGATGTCGTGGCTCCAGAAGCCGAAGCCGGACAGGCCCAGGGAGAGCCCGCCGCGCAGCGACTCGGCCATCGCGCCGAAGGTGGACTCGCAGTCGCCGCCCCAGTGGACGGGGTAGCGCTGTCCGCCCGCGGTCGCGGAGCGGGCGAACACCACGGCGTCGCCCTCGCCGCGCGCCTCGGTGAGGGTCTCGAAGACGGTCCGGTTGTACAGCTGGGTGTAGTAGTTGTGCATGCGCTCCGGGTCGGAGCCGTCGTGCCAGACGACGTCGGTGGGGACGCGCTCGCCGAAGTCGGTCTTGAAGCAGTCGACGCCCTGGCCGAGCAGCGCGCGGAGCTGGTCCGCGTACCAGGCGCGGGCGCCGGGGTGGGTGAAGTCGACCAGGCCCATGCCGGCCTGCCACATGTCCCACTGCCACACTCCGCCGTCCGGGCGGCGCACCAGGTAGCCCAGCTCCCGGGCCTCGTCGAACAGCGGGGACTTCTGCGCGATGTACGGGTTGATCCACACGCAGGTCTTCAGCCCGTGGTCCTCCCGCAGCCGGCGCAGCATGCCCTCGGGGTCGGGGAAGACCTCCGGGTCCCAGGTGAAGTCGCACCACTGGTAGGCGCGCATCCAGAAGCAGTCGAAGTGGAAGACGCCGAGCGGGATGCCGCGCTCGGCCATGCCGCGTACGAAGCGGGTGACGGTCTCCTCGTCGTAGGAGGTGGTGAAGGAGGTGGACAGCCACAGCCCCAGGGACCAGGCCGGGGGCAGCGCGGGGCGGCCGGTGAGCGCGGTGTAGCGGGCGAGGACGTCCTTGGGCGCGGGGCCGTGGACGACGTAGTACTCCAGTGTCTGGTCCGCGACGCTGAACTGCACCTGTCCGACGGCCTCGGAGCCGACCTCGTAGGACACCTTGCCGGGGTGGTTGACGAAGACGCCGTAGCCGCGGTTGGTGAGGTGGAACGGGATGTTCTTGTACGCCTGTTCGCTGGCGGTGCCGCCGTCGGCCTGCCAGATGTCGACGCTCTGTCCGTTGCGGGTGAAGGGGGTGAAGCGCTCGCCGAGTCCGTAGACGAGTTCGCCGACCCCGAGGGAGAGCTGGGCGAGGGAGTGGTGGGCGCCGTCGGGGGTGGTGGCGAAGCCGGTGCCGCGGGCTCCGGCGGAGGTGAGGGTGCGGCCGTCGGCGGTGAAGTCGAGGCGGTAGCCGGCCGCGGTGTCGACCCGGAGGGACAGGCCGCCGCTGGCGAGTTCGAGCAGCGTGCCGTCGCGGGTGACCTTGCCCGCGGCGGCGCCCGCGGGGCCCTCGGCGGGCGGCCGCGGGGCGAGGTGCGGGCCGCGGTCGGGGCCGCCGCCGTGGTGGGTGACGCGGACGCCGATGACGCCCTCGGCGGGTGCGAAGCACTCGACGGTCAGCAGCGCGCCGTTGAGGGTGTCGCCGCGGCGCCGGACGCGGCGTACGGGGGCGTAGAGGGTGAAGCGGTCCTCGGCGACGCGGATGTCGGCGATCTCGGTGGCGTACGCCGCGTGCACCCCGTCCCGCATCATCCAGTAGCCGTCGGTGAACTTCATCGGGGGGCCTGCTCTCCGGTGCTCGGTGCGGTCGGTTCCGGCCGTGCCTGGTGCCCGCGGTGGGCGGTGATCAGGTCGCGGTACCAGTGGTAGCTGTCCTTGGGGAGGCGGCGCTGGGTGGCGTAGTCGACGCGGACGATGCCGAAGCGCTGCTCGTAGCCGCGGGCCCACTCGAAGTTGTCGAGCAGCGACCACACGTAGTAGCCGCGTACGTCGACGCCCGCGCGGACCGCCTCGGCCAGCGCCGCCAGATGGTCGCTCAGATAGGCGACCCGCTCTGTGTCGTGGATCCGGCCGTCGCCGGTGACGGTGTCGGCCTCGGCGGAGCCGTTCTCGGTGATCAGCAGCGGCGGCAGCTCCGGATAGCGCGCGGTCAGGTCCAGCAGGAGGTCGGTGAGGGCGTGCGGGTCGACGGGCCAGCCCATGGTGGTGAGGCGGACGTCGTCGCGGGGCAGCTCGGCGACCCGGATGTCGGTGGCGGTGCGGGCGGCGGGGTCCGGGTCGTGGTGCGGCGCTTCGGCGACGGTGAGCGGGCGGTAGTAGTTGATGCCGAGGAAGTCCAGCGGCGCGCCGATGAGGGCGAGGTCGCCGTCCCGGCGGTGGCCGCCGCCGGCCAGCTCTCCCCAGGTCTCCGCCTCGCCGCGCGGGTAGCGGCCGGCGAACAGCGGGTCGAACCAGGTCTCGTTGTGCAGCGTCTCGGCGCGCCGCGCGGCGGCCCGGTCGGCCGGGGAGCCGGTGGCGGGCAGCAGCCGGTCGGGGTTGAGGGTGATCCCGATCCGCGCGGCGCCCGACGGGTCCGCCGCGCGCAGGGCCCGGACGGCGAGCCCGTGGCCGACCAGCAGATGGTGCGCGGCGGCCAGCGCGCCGCGCCCCTCGCGGGCCCCGGGGGCGTGCCGGCCGGTGGCGTAGCCGAGGAAGGCGCTGCAGAAGGGCTCGTTGAGGGTGATCCAGCGGTGCACGCGGTCGCCGAGCCGGTCGGCGGTCACGGCCGCGTACGCGGCGAACCGCTCGGCCGTCTCCCGCACCCGCCAGCCGCCCCGGTCCTCCAGGGCCTGCGGCAGATCCCAGTGGTAGAGGGTGGCGGCGGGGCTGATGCCGGCGGCGAGCAGTTCGTCGGTGAGCCGGTCGTAGAAGTCCAGGCCGCGCGGGTCGGCGGGGCCGGTGCCGGTGGGCTGGACGCGGGGCCAGGCGACGGAGAAGCGGTAGCTGTCGACGCCCAGCTCGCGCAGCAGCGCGATGTCCTCGCGGTAGCGGTGGTAGTGGTCGCAGGCGATGTCGCCGGTGGCGCCGCCCGCGGTGCGGCCGGGTTCGCGGCAGTAGGTGTCCCAGATGGACGGGCCCCGCCCGTCCTCGTCGTGCGCCCCTTCGATCTGGTAGGCGGCGGTGGCGGCTCCGAAGACGAAGTCCGCCGGGAGGCCGGTGAGCGCGGGGAAGCGGCCTTGGGGTGTGGATCGCATCAGGGTGAACAGCCTTACTCGCGGCGGCTATTTGACGGATCCGCCGGTGACGCCGGCGGCGATGTACTTCTGGGCGACGACGAGCAGCACCGCGGCGGGGATCGCGGAGAGTACGGCCGTGGCCATGACCGCGCCCCAGTCGCTGACGTGGGCTCCCACGAACTGGTAGATGCCGAGCGTGACCGGCTTGACGTCGTCGGTGGTGTTGAGGGTGAGGGCGAACATGAAGTCCGACCAGGCGAACAGGAACGTGAACAGCCCCGCCGTGATCAGCGCGTTGCGGCTCATCGGCAGCACGACGCGGAGGAAGGCGGTGAACCGGTTGGCGCCGTCCACCAGCGCGGCCTCCACCACCTCGCCGGGAATGGAGAGCATGAAGGCACGCAGCAGCACGATGGAGAACGGCAGCCCGAGCGAGGCGTCGGCCAGGATCAGGCCGAGGTAGGAGTTGACCAGGCCCAGCTCCGCGTAGGCGCTGTAGAGGGCGTTGGCGATGACGATGCCCGGCACCATCTGCGTGATGAGGGTGGTGAAGACGATGGTGCGGCTGCCGCGCAGCGAGAGCCGGGCCAGCCCGTAGGCGGCCGGGGCTGCCAGCACGAGGCAGACGGCGACGGCGCCGAGGGCGACCGTGAGGCTGGTGACCAGGGAGTCGCCCTGGGAGTCCAGGGCGGTACGGAAGCTCTCCAGTCCGGGGTCGGTGGGGAAGACGTCCACGTCGATCCCCGCGGACGGCTGGAGCGCGGTGACCAGCATCCAGTACAGCGGGAAGAGCAGCACGGCGAGGATGAGCAGCGCCGCCGCGGTGTTCCAGGCGCCGCGCAGCCGGCGGCCGGCCGGGGGCGCGGTCCGCGCCGGTCCGGGGGCCGCGCGGCGCCCCGGGGCGCCGGAGGGCTCAGGGGCGCGGTGGTGGGTGGTCGCGGCCATCGGTCTCACTTCCGCCCTTCGAAGTCGGCACGGCTCGCCCGCAGGTAGAGCACCGCGAAGACCGCGCTGATCAGGATGAGGACATTGCCGACGACGGCGCCCTGGCCGAAGTCCAGCCGCAGGAAGGACAGCTGGTAGGTGACGGTGCCCAGGGTCTGGGTGGAGTCGGCGGGACCGCCCGAGGTGAGGGCGAGGATCAGGTCGAGGATCTTCACCGTCGACATGAAGCCGAGCACGAGGACGACGGTGATCACGGGGCGCAGCATCGGCAGGGTGATGGAGCGGAAGGCGCGCCAGGGGCTCGCGCCGTCCAGCGCGGCGGCCTCGTACAGGTCGCGGGGGATCTCCTGGAGGCCGCCGTAGAGGATGACCATGTTGAACGGGATGCCGATCCAGATGTTGACGAGCACCGCTGCGGTGAGGGCCACGCTGGGGCTGCTGAGCCAGGGCACGCCGCCGTCGGTGAGGCCGAGGGTCTTCAGGGCCGCGTTGAGGACGCCGTGCTCCTGGTCGAGGATGCGCCGCCACACCACGGCGGCCACCACCATGGGCACCAGCCAGGGCAGCAGCAGGACGGCGCGGACGAGCGCGGAGAGGCGGAAGCGGCGGGAGAAGAAGACCGCGAGGGCGAGGCCGATGGTGAACTGGCCGGCCAGCGAGCCGAGGGTGAACAGCGCGGTGTGCCACAGCGCGTCGGTGAACAGCGGGTCGCCGAAGACGGCCCGCCAGTTGTCCAGCCCGTTGAAGGGCGCCTCGCCGGTGAAGTAGGTCTTCGGTGTGTAGTGCTGGAAGCTCATCAGCACGTTGCGGACCAGCGGGTAGCCGAAGAAGGCGGCCATGTAGAGCAGGGCGGGCGCCACGAAGGCCCAGCGCAGCAGCGTGGTGCGGCGGCTGCCCCGGCGGGCGGCGCCCTTGGGCCGCGGCGCCGGGGAGGACGTCCGGGCGGTGGCGGGGGCGGCGGTGCTCATATGCTCCTCACTCCCCCGCCGTGGCCTGCCGCTGGGCGCGGCGCAGGGCGTTCTCGGGGCTGCTGCCGCCGGTGAGGACGGACTGGAAGGCACCGGCGAGCGCTTCGCCCACCTCGGGCCACCCGGTGCCGACCTTCCCGGTGCGGGAGCGGGCGGTGCCCACCAGTTCGGCGAAGGCGGCGAGCCTGGGGTTCTGCTCGGCGTAGCGGCGCGCGGCGGCGGTGCGGGTGGGCACGTTGTTGGACGCCTCGCCCCAGTCGAGCTGGTTGGCGGAGGTGTTGAGGCAGCCCAGGACCTTGGCCGCGTCCTTCTCGCGGCCCCGGTCGTCGCTCTTGGGGACGGTCATCACGGTGCCGCCGATCGGGGCGACGGCGGTGTCGCCGGCCCGGGGCACGGGGAGGGGGGCGACGGCCCAGTCCACCTTCTTCTGGCCCTCCAGCACGGGCACCTGCCAGGGGCCGTTGACCATCATGGCGGCGCGGCCCGCGAGGAACTGGTCGTTGACGTCCTGCTGGTTCCAGTTGACGACGGCCTTGGAGACGGTGCCGTCGTCCACCATCCGCTTCCACAGCCGCAGCGCTCCCGCGCCCTTGCCGTCGTCCAGCCGTGCCTCGTCGCCGCCTCCCGACCAGAAGAACGGCAGGAACTGGTAGACGCCGTCGGCGTTCGGGGTGGCGCTGAAGGCGAACCCGTAGGTGCTGGCGCGGGTCAGCTTCCGCGCGGTGGCGCGCAGCTCGTCCCAGGTGCGGGGCGGGCGGACGCCGGCCTTCTTGAGCAGGTCGGGGTTGTAGTAGAGGGCGAGGGAGTTGGCGGAGCGGGCGATGCCGTAGCGGGTGCCGTCGTAGGAGCCGAGGGAGACGGCGCTGCGGGAGAAGCCGTCGGTGCGCACGCCGAGGTCCTCAAGGGTGCGCAGGCCGCCGGTCTCGGCGAACTGCGGCAGCTCGGAGCCGTCCAGCTCCAGGATGTCGGGCAGCGACTTCGAGGACGCCATCCGCAGCGCCTTGGAGGAGACCTGGTCGGCGGGCACGCTGAGCTGTTCGACGCGCAGCCCGTACTGGCGCGCGCAGCGGTCGAAGAACTTCTGGTTCCTGGTGTGTTCGGCGGTGTCGGTCGCGGAGTTGAGCACGGTGAGCGTGCCGGGCTCCGGTGTGGGTGCGCATCCGGTGAGGAGGACGAGTACGGCGGCACTCGCCCCCGCCGCCAGGGCGGTGCGCGCCGGGTGTGCGGTGTATGAGGGCATGGGGAGGGTTCTCCGTTTCGGCGCGGCGGCTCGGCGCTGGGCCGCGGGCCCGGACTCGGGCCGGGGCCAGGGCTGGTCCCGGTCGGGGTCGGGGTCCGGCTCCGGGTCCGGGCTCGCGGGTCAGCGCAGCGAGAAGGTGCTCAGGCGCAGGGCGTCCGAGAAGACGAGGTAGACGTCGCGGCGTCCGCGTGCGCCGCGCAGCCGGGCGGTGACGGTGTCGTAGGTGTAGCGGTCGCCGGTGCTGGGCACCTCGGCGGTGGCGGCGACCGGGCCGCGCGGGGAGCCGAGGCGGACGGTCAGGGTGCCGCTGCCGCGGCCCTCGCGGGCGACGCGCGCGGTGAGCTTCGCCGCTCCGCCGCCCAGGTCGACGTCGCGGAAGGCGATCCAGGCCCGGTCCTGCTCCGCGCCCACCGCCTGGCCGCCCGCCTTGCTCTCGTCCGCCAGCCGCACCCCGCTGTAGGCGTCGAAGGCGGCGGCGCGGGTGGTGCCGGACAGGTCGCGCGGGGGGATCTTCTCGCCGCGGACGCGCAGCCTCGTGCGGGCCCGGATGTCCTCGGCGGAGGCGCCCACCAGGATGTCGTGCGTGCTGGTCTCCACGACCGGGCGCTCCCGGGTGACGTCCCAGTGGGCGAGGTCCTCGGCGCGCAGGGTGAACCGCACGGTCGCGCCGCGGCCGGCCTTGAGGTGGATCCGCCGGAAGCCGCGCAGCTGCCGGCGGGGCTGCTTGTTCCGCGAGGTGCGCTGGCGGGTGTAGAGCTGGACGACCTCGTCGCCGTCGCGCCCGCCGGTGTTGGTGACGTGGACGGAGACGGTGACGGTGCCGCCGGACGCGAGGGTGCGGGCCGACAGCCGGGGGCGTCCGTAGCGGAAGGTGGTGTAGGACAGGCCGTGCCCGAAGGGGTAGAGGGGCTCGCCGCGGAAGTAGAGGTAGGTGCGGTCGGAGTCGATGATGTCGTAGTCGAGGAGGTCGGGCAGGTCGTCCTCGGACCGGTACCAGGTCTGGGTCAGCCGTCCGGCCGGGTTCCGGTCGCCGAACAGCACGGCGGCCAGGGCGTTTCCGGTCTCCTGGCCCGCGTGGGTGGTCCACAGCAGCGCCGGGATGTGCCGCTGCTCCCAGGTGACCGTGTCCGGGTAGCTGGTCTGCAGGACGACGATGGTGCGCGGGTTGGCCCGGTGGACGGCCTTGACCAGCTCGGCCTGTGGCGCGGCGAGGGCCAGGGAGGTGCGGTCGTGGTCCTCGCGGCCGTTGATGAACGGCATGCTGCCCACGACGACGATGGCGGCGTCGGCGTCCCGGGCCGCCTCGACCGCCTCGGCCGTCCCGTCGCGGACGGTCTCGGCCGTGTAGCGGGTGGCGTCGTCCTCGGTGGTCAGGGACAGCGCGCCGTCGGCTGCGGCCTTGAGGTAGGTCTTGGGGCCGAACCCGTCGCTGAGGGTCTCGTATCCGGCGTACCGGACCAGGCGGGTGCCGTCGTCCTGTTCCTCCAGCGCGAACTGCTGCTGCACGAACCAGCCGGTGGGCTGCTCCTGGTCGTTGCGGAAGGCCGTGCCGTCGTAGCCGACGTACCGGTCGTTGGCGGCGCTGCGCAGGGTCACGATGCCCTGGCCCCAGCCGAAGACGTCGAACTGCTCGGTGGGGCCCGCGCTGTCACCGCTCTCGGTGAGGACGGCGCCGTCGTCGCCGCTGCCCGCGGTCAGATATCTGCCGGAGTCCGGGTTCTTCAGCGCGATCCGGTCGACGGCCTCGCCGCCGGTGACCTCTCCGGCCGCTCCGAGCCGCTTCGCGATGCCCTGCCGGGGGGTGACCCGGTATGGCAGGGTGCCGGAGTACCAGTCGGTGTAGAGGGTGTCGGCGAGCGGGCCGACCACGGCGGCCTTCGTCACGCGCCGGGCGTCCAGGGGGAGGGCGCCGCCGCCGTTCTTGAGCAGGACGACCGCCTCGGTGGCCGCCTCGCGGGCGAGTTCGCGGTGCGCTGGGCTGTCGATGACGGACCGGCCGATCTTTCCGTACGGTCCGCCGTCGGGGTCGAACTCGCCGAGCCGCATGCGGATGCCGAGCAGGTGCCGTACGGCGGTGTCGAGGTCGGACTCGCCGATGAGCCCCTTGTCGAGGGCTGTGGTGAGGGCCTTGACGGTCTTGCTGGGGTCGTCGCTGTCGTTGGTGAAGCTGTCGATGCCTGCCTTGAGGGCCGCGGCGGTGGCCTCGGGAAGGGTCCGGTAGTAGTCCTGGGAGTTGGTGAGGTTGTTGGGCCCGTCGGCGTCGGTGACGTGGAACAGGTCCTTCTCCGTCCACCCGCGGACGGTGTCGTTGAGGGCGGGGTCGACGGTGGCGGGGCGCCCGTTGACCAGGTTGTACGCGGACATCACGCCGGTGACGGCGCCCGCGGCGACGGCCGGTTCGAACGCGGCTTCGTAGTACTCGTGCAGGGCCCGCGGGGGCAGCATGGAGTCGGAGGTGGTGCGGTCCTTCTCGGTGTTGTTGGCGATGTAGTGCTTGAGGGTGGGGGCCGTCTTCAGATAGCGGGGGTGGTCGCCGGTCAGTCCGGTGCCGTAGGCGGTGGCGATGGCGCCGGTCAGACAGGGGTCCTCGGAGTAGCCCTCCTCGTTGCGGCCCCAGCGCGGATCGCGCAGCAGATTGACCACGGGGGCCCACAGGTTGAGGCCCCAGCCCGGAGGGCGCTCGTGCTGGAAGCCGCGGGCCTCGTCCCCGACGGCGGTGCCGATGCGGGTGACCAGCTCCGGGTTCCAGGTGCTGGCCAGGCCGACGGCCTGCGGGAAGACGGTGGCCTTGCCGAGCCAGGCGACGCCGTGCAGGGCCTCGGTCCCGGTGCGGAACGCGCGGATGCCCAGCCGGGGAATCGCGGGCTGGTGCTGGTGGAGCAGCGAGACCTTCTCCTCGGGGGTCAGCCGGCCCAGCAGGTCCTCGACGCGGTCGGAGAAGGGGAGGTCCGGGTTCCGGAACCGGTGGCCGCTGTCGGCGGCGGCGGGCGCGGCGCGGCGGGCGTCCGCGGCGGCGGGCCCGGCGGCGGCCAGGCCCGCGCCGGCCGCGAGCGGGACGGTGAGGCCGGCGGCAAGGAGGTGGCGTCTGGGCGTGCCCTGGGCTGTCACGGGACTCTCCTTTGAGTCGAAGCGCTTCGACAATCGGGCGCGGAGCGGGGAGCTGAAGGGCGGTCAGGGGCCGTCAGGGGCCGTACGGGAGGGAGGCGCGGCGAGGGTCAGGGCGCGCTCAGGGCGTGCTCAGGGCCGCCGTCGGCGCGGGGCCGCGCGGGGGCCGGCGCACGGAGCGGCCGGGGAG
>NZ_JAAKZZ010000279.1 GCF_011045075.1 Streptomyces boncukensis | reverse complement strand
CCCGCTGCTGCGAAGGACCACTCGGCGCCGTCAGACCGTTCGACGCACCGTCCTGATTCACCGCGCTGCCCCGCACCACCGCCAACACCTCATGCCCGTTGCGCCGCGCGTCCGACAGCCGCTCCAGGACCAGCATGCCGGCGCCCTCGGACCAGCCGGTGCCGTCCGCCGCCGCCGCGAACGGCTTGCACCGGCCATCGCCGGCCACGCCGCCCAGCACTTCGAACTCGGTGAAGATGGTCGGCGTGGTCATGACGGTGACCCCGCCCGCGACAGCCAGCTCGCACTCCCCCGACCGCAGCGCCTGTGCGGCCAGGTGCAGGGCCACCAGCGACGACGAGCAGGCCGTGTCCACTGTCACCGCCGGGCCTTCGAGCCCGAAGAGGTAGGAGGCGCGGCCCGAGATGACGCTGGTGGCCGAGCCGGACACGACGTGTCCCTTGACCTCGGGCGGGAGGTCGGCGCCGACGCCGTAGTGGCTGGCGCCTGCGCCGAGGAACACGCCGGCCTGCCGGCCCCGCAGGGTGGCGGGGTCGATGCCCGTGTCCTCGAATGCCTCCCAGATCGTTTCGAGGGCCAGCCGTTGCTGCGGGTCCATGGCCAGGGCCTCGTGCGGGCTGATCCCGAACAGGTCGGCGTCGAACTGGGTCGCCGTGCCGAGGAAACCGCCGCGCAGGGCGAAGCGGGCGTCGGCGAGGTCCGCCTCCCAGCCGCGGTCGGTGGGGAACGAGGTCATCGCGTCGGTGCCCTCGGTGAGCAGCTGCCACAGTTGCTCGGCGCTGTCCGCGTCGCCCGGGTAGCGGCAGCTCATGCCGACGATGGCGATGGGTTCGTCGACCGGCCCCGATGCCGTCCGTGCCGTCGATACCGTCTCTGCCGTCTGTGCCGCGGTGGCCGTGGCCAGGCGGCCGACGAGTTCTCCCAGCAGGTACTCGGCGAGCGGGGCGGGGGCCGGGTAGTCGAAGACGAGGGTGGCCGGGAGCCGCAGGCCGGTCTCGGCGGCGAGGCGGTTGCGGAGTTCGACCGAGGTGAGCGAGTCGAAGCCGAGGTCCTTGAACGCGCGGCGGGGTTCGATGGTGTCGGTGGAGGCGTGGCCGAGGACGAAGGCGACCTGGGTCCGGATGACGTCGACGATCAGCGGGAGCTGTTCTTCGCGCGGGCGTCCGGCGAGGCGGTGGTTGAGGGACGAGGCGTCGGCGGCGCCGTCGTTCGCCGCCCGTCGCGGTGCGGGGCCGACCAGGCCGGACAGGATCCGCGGGACGGTCGCGGGCGCGGAGCCCAGGGCCGCGACATCGAGGTTCGCCGGGACCAGGTGCGCCCGGTGCGTGGTGCTCGCCGCGTCGAACAGGGCCAGGCCCTGTTCTGCCGACATCGGCGCCCCGAGGCGGGACGCGCGGGCCAGGTCGACGTCGGTCATCCGGCCGGTGACGCCGCTGGCCTCGGCCCACAGGCCCCAGGCGAGCGCCACCGCGGGCAGCCCTCGGTCGCGCCGGTACCGGGCCAGGGCGTCCAGGAAGCTGTTGGCCGCGACGTAGCCGCCCTGGCCGGCCGGGCCGAGTTGCGCGGCCACGGAGGAGTAGAGCACGAAGGCGGCGAGGTTGTGTCCGGCGGTCAGCTCGTGCAGGTTGACGGCAGCGTCCACCTTCGGCCGCAGGGCGTCGTGCAGCCGCTGCGTGTCGAGCGATTCGAGGACGCCGTCCTCGGCGACTCCGGCGGCGTGGACCACGGCGGTGAGCGGGTGGGCGGCCGGGAGGTCGGCGAGCGCGGCGCCGAGGGCCGCCCGGTCGGCGGCGTCGACGGCCAGCACGGTGGCCTGGGCGCCGAGCTGTTCGAGGTCGGCGACGAGCTCGGCGGCGCCGGGCGCGGCGGGGCCGCTGCGGCTGAGCAGCAGCAGGTGCCGGGCTCCGTGTTCGGCCACGAGGTGGCGGGCCAGGTGGGCGCCGAGGGCGCCGGTACCGCCGGTGATGAGGACGGTGCCGTCGGGGTTCAGGGCCGCCGGGACGGTGACGACGTTCTTGCCGATGTGGCGGGCCTGGCTGATGTGGCGGAACGCGGCGACGGCGTCGCGGATGTCCCAGGCCGTCACCGGGGGCAGCTCCAGGGCGCCACGGTCGAACAGCGCGAGGATCTCGGTCAGGATCTCGCCGAGCCGCCGCGGGCCGGCCTCGGTGGGGTCGAAGGAGCGGTAGCGGACGCCGGGGTGGTCGGCGGCCACTCGGGCGGGGTCCCGCAGGTCGGCCTTGCCCATGTCGGCGAGCCGGCCGCCGGGGGCGAGCAGGCGCAGGGAGGCGTCGAGGAAGTCGCCGGCGAGCGCGTTGAGGACGATGTCGATGCCGCGTCCGCCGGTGGCGGTCCGGAACCGGGTCTCGAAGCCGGTGGTGCGGGAGGACGCGATGTGCTCGTCGTCGAGGCCGGCCGCGCGCAGCGCTTCCCACTTGGCGGGGCTGGCGGTGCCGTAGACGTCGAGTCCAAGGTGGCGGGCGAGCTGGACGGCGGCGGTGCCCACGCCGCCGGTCGCGGCGTGCACGAGGACCGATTCGCCGGGCCGGGCCCCGGCGACGTCGACGAGTCCGTAGTACGCGGTGACGAACGCGACGGGCACGGTCGCGGCCTGGCTGAACGACCAGCCCCGCGGGATGCGGGCAAGCTGGGCCCGCGGAGCGGTGGCGACGCTGCCGAGGCCGGCGGGGACGAGGCCGAAGACGTGGTCGCCGGGGGCCAGGTCGGTGACGTCGGGGCCGGTCTCGACGACGATGCCGGCCGCCTCGGCGCCCATCGGGGCCGGTTCCGGGTACATGCCCAGGCCGATGAGGACGTCCCGGAAGTTGAGACCGGCCGCGCGGACGGCCACGCGGACCTGGTCGGGCTCCAGCGGGGAGGGGTCGGCGGGCACCAGGGCCAGGTTCTCCAGGGTGCCGGGACCGGTGGTGTCGAGGCGCCAGTCCTGCGCGTCCTCCGGGAGCGGCAGGCCGTCGGGTGCGGGCATCCGGACGAGACGGGGTGCGCACAGTTCGCCGGCGCGCAGCGCGAGCTGGTGCTCGCCGTGGTCGACGGCGTCGCGGACGGCGGTCCAGTCCAGGTCGCCGTCGACGGGTCCGTCGGTGTCGAGGAGGACGAAGTGGTCCGGGTTCTCGGACTGCGCGGTGCGTATCAGTCCCCAGACGGCGGCGCCGGCGAGGTCCGTACCGTCGTCGCCCGGGCCGGTGTCCACGGCGCCCCGGGTGGCGAAGACGAGCCGGGACGAGGCCGACCGTCCGCCGGCCAGCCAGCGCTGGATCAGCCCGAGGACGGCGGAGGTGGTCTCGTGGACGTGCTCGGCGATGTCGCCGCCGGCCGGGTCGAGGGGGCACACGACGAGGCCGGCGGTGGCCGCGTCGAGGGCCTCGGTGCCCGGCCCGTCGGGAAGGATGCCCACGTCGGCCGGTTGGCCGGTGCCGGTGCCGTTGCCGTCCGGCAGCGCGGTCCACTCGACGGCGAACAGCGAGGAGCGGATCGCGCGGGCCGCCGTCGGCTGCCCGGTCCGCGCCGGGCGCAGGGTCAGCGACCGCACGTCGGCGACCGGGCGGCCGGTGCTGTCGGCCGCCCGGATCGACAGGGCGTCGGGACCGGCGCCGGCCAGCCGCACGCGCAGCGCCGACGCGCCGGTGGCCAGAAGTGTCACGCCGGACCACAGGAACGGCAGCGGGGTGGCACCGGTGTCGTCGAGGAAGCCGCCGATGGTCGTGGCGTGCATCGCGGCGTCGAGGAGGGCGGGGTGCAGGTCGAACCCGGCGGTGTCCGGTGCGGCCGTCGGCGGCAGGACGATCTCGGCGTAGACGGCGTCGGCGGCCCGCCAGGCGCGGCGCAGGCCACGGAACACCGGTCCGTAGTGGTATCCGGCGTCGGCCAGCGTGGCGTCGTAGTAGCCGTCGAGGTCGACCGGTTCGGCGTCGGCCGGCGGCCAGGCCGACAGGTCGAAACGGGGCGCTTCGGCCGCGGTTTCGAGCAGGCCGGAGGCGTGGCGGAGCCACCCGCCTTCGCCACCTTGGCCGCCTTCGCCGTTTTCGGGCTGGGAGTGGATCGACACCTCGCGGTCGCCGGTCCCGGCCGGGAGGCCCACCCGGACCTGGACCCGGACGCCGCCGGTTGCGGGGAGGGGCAGGGGCTCGTGCAGGGTCAGCTCGCGGATGGTGCCGCAGCCGGCCTCCCGCGCGGCGCGCAGGGCCAGCTCGACGAAGCCCGTGCCGGGCAGGATCGCGGTGTCGAGGACCTTGTGGTCGTCGAGCCAGGGCTGCGCGGACCGCGACAGGCGTCCGGTGAGGACCAGGCCGCCGTCCTCGGCCAGCGGAACCGCCGCGGTGAGCACGGCGTGGTCGGTGCTCAGCTGGCCGGACGCGCCGGCGTCGCCGGCCGTGGGCGCCGACCGCAGCCAGTACCGCTCCCGCTGGAACGCGTAGAAGGGGAGGTCGATGCGCTCGCCGCCCCGGTCGGCGAGCACCGCGGTCCAATCCGTGCCGGTGCCGCGGGTCCAGCCGGTGGCGACCGCGTGCAGCAGCGCGGCGACCTCGGGGCGGTCGTCGCGCAGCGCGGGGGCGACCGCCATCGTCTCGGCGTCGTCCCGCTCGGCGAGGGTGTGCTGGGCCATCGCGCTGAGCACGGCGCTCGGGCCGATCTCCAGGAACCGGGTGGCGCCGTGGCCGGCCAGCCAGGACACGCCGTCGGCGAACCGGACGGCGTGGCGCACGTGCCGCACCCAGTAGGCCGGCGAGCAGATCTCCTCAAGGGGCACGGGAGCGCCGGTCAGGTTGGACACGATCGGGATGCTCGGCGGCCCGAAGGTCACGGTGGAGGCGACCGCGGCGAACCGTTCGAGCATCGGGTTCATCCGCGAGGAGTGGAACGCGTGCGAGACCCGCAGCCGGGTCGCCTTGCGGCCGGAGAGGGTCCAGCGCGCGGCGAGCTCCGCGACGGCGTCCTCGTCCCCCGAGATCACCAGCGCTGACGGGCCGTTGAAGGCCGCGACGTCGACCCGCCCCTCGTAGGCGACGAGAGCCTCGTTCGCCTCGGCCTCGGTGGAGGCGACGGCGAGCATCGCGCCGCCGGGCGGCAGTTCGGCCATCAGCAGGGCGCGGGCCGTGACCAGGGTGCAGGCGTCGTCGAGGGAGAGGACGTCGGCGACGTGCGCGGCGGCGAGTTCGCCGACGGAGTGGCCGAGGAGGTAGTCGGGACGTACGCCCCAGGACTCCAGTAGCCGGAAGAGCGCGACTTCGAGGGCGAACAGGGCGGTCTGGGTGTAGGCGGTCTGGTCGAGCAGGGCCGCCGCTTCGCTGCCGGGCTCTGCGAACAGCACCTCGCGCAGCGGCTGGTCGAGGTGCGGGTCGATGCGGGCGCAGACGGCGTCGAGCGCGTCGGCGAAGACCGGGAAGGCGCGGTACAGGTCGCGGCCCGCGCCGGGGCGCTGCGCGCCCTGGCCGGAGAACAGCAGCGCCATCCGCCCGTGCCCGGTGGTGCCGGTGACGACGGCGGGATCGGGCCGCCCCGCGGCAATCGCGTCGAGGCCCGCGAGCAGCGCCTCACGGTCGTCGGCGAGTACGACGGCACGGTGTGCCAGCCCGGTACGGGTGGCCGCCAGCGAGTAGGCGATGTCGTGGACGCCGGGCAGGTCGCGGCCGTCGGCGGCGAACTCCCGGAGCCGGGCCGCCTGCGCCCGCAGCGCGGCCGGGCCGGCCGCCGAGACCAGCCAGGGCACCGGTGCGCGGGAGGGCGGTTCGGCGACGGCGGTGTCCGGCACTGCGCCGGGAGCGGTGTCGGGAGCGGTGTCGGGAGCGGTGTCGGCCCCGGCGGGCACCGGCGGGGCCTGTTCCAGGATGACGTGGGCGTTGGTGCCGCTGACGCCGAACGACGACACACCGGCCCGGCGCGGCCGGTCGGCAGCGGGCCAGGCCCGGCCCTCGGCCAGCGGCACGACGGTACCGGCGGACCAGTCGACGTGGTCGGTCGGCTCCCGCAGATGCAGGGTGCGGGGCAGTGTGCCGTGGTGCATGGCCAGCACCATCTTGATCACGCCGGCGACGCCCGCGGCGGCCTGGGTGTGGCCGATGTTCGACTTGAGCGAGCCGAGCCACAGTGGTTCGGCGTCCTCGCCACGGTCCTGGCCGTAGGTGGCCAGCAGCGCCTGCGCCTCGATCGGATCGCCCAGCGGGGTCCCCGTGCCGTGCGCCTCGACGGCGTCCACGTCGGCCGGGGCGAGCCGCGCGTTCGCCAAAGCCTGCAGGACGACGCGCTGCTGGGCGGGCCCGTTGGGGGCCGTGAGCCCGTTCGAGGCGCCGTCCTGGTTGACGGCGCTGCCGCGCAGCGTGGCCCAGACCCGGTGCCCGTGGCGGCGCGCGTCCGAGAGGCGCTCCAGCACCAGGACACCGGCCCCCTCGGACCAGCTGGTGCCGTCGGCGGCAGCCGAGAACGGCTTGCAGCGGCCGTCGGCGGCCAGGCCCCGCTGCCTGCTGAACTCGACGAACGCATCGGGTGTCGCCATCACCGTGACGCCGCCGGCCAGCGCGACGGTGCACTCGCCGCTGCGCAGCGCCTGGCCGGCCAGGTGCAGCGCGACCAGGGAGGACGAGCAGGCGGTGTCGATGGTGGCCGCCGGGCCTTCGAGCCCGAAGGTGTAGGCGAGGCGGCCGGACGCGACGCTGGTGGCGGTGCCGGTGAGGACGTGCCCTTCGATGCCGTCCGGCAGCCGGGCTGCGCGGCCGTAGCCGGAGGCGATGACGCCCATGAAGACGCCGCCGGGGACGCCCTTGATCGCGGCCGGGTCGACGCCGGCGTCCTCAAGCGCCTCCCAGGACGCCTCCAGCAGCAGCCGCTGCTGCGGGTCCATGGCCAGCGCCTCACGCGGGGAGATGCCGAACAGTTCGGCGTCGAAGTCCCCGGCATCGCTCAGGAACCCGCCGCGGCGGGTGTAGGTCGTCCCCTGGCGGTCCGGGTCGGAGTCGTAGAGCGCGTCGACGTCCCAGCCCCGGTCGGCGGGGAAGTCGGTGATCGCGTCGTCGCCGTCGCACAGCAGCCGCCACAGCAGCGCCGGGCTGCTGGCCCCGCCGGGGAACCGGCAGCTCATGCCGACGATGACGATCGGGTCGTCGGCGCCGGGCGCGGCCATGGCCGCCGGGACGGCGGTGCCGGTGAGGCCAGCGGCGTCGGCGGTGTCGGTCGTGTCGGTCGCGTCGGTGAGGCCGCGGGCCAGGTGGCCGGCCAGGAGCTGCGCGCTCGGGTAGTCGAAGACGGCCGTGGTGGACAACGCCAGTCCGGTCGCGACCCGCAGCCGCCTGCCGAGCTCGACGGCCGTCAGCGAGTCGAAGCCGAGGTCCTTGAACGAGCGGCCCGGCTCGACGCTCTCCGGGTCGCCGTGGCGGAGGACCGCGGCGACCTGGGCGCGGACCGCGGCGAGCATCTCGTGCTCGCGCTCGGCTGCGGTCAGGGACGCGACACGGCGGGCCAGGTCCGGCTCGGCGTGCCGGCCGGGCGGCTCCGGCGGCGCCGCGGGCCGCAGCTCCGGCAGATCCGCGAGGAGCGGGCTCGGCCGCGCCGAGGTGAACGCGGCGGCGAACGCCGGCCACGCGATGTCGGCGACCACGACACACCCGTCACCGTGGTCGACGGCCTGGTCCAGCGCGGCCCGCGCCATTCCGGGCGCCATCCCGCTCAGACCGCGCCGGTGCAGGTGGTCGGGGCCGTGGCCGTCGGGGGCGGGGGCGTCGTCGGCCCAGGGGCCCCAGGCGACGCAGGTCGCGGGCAGGCCGCGGGACCGGCGGAACCCGGCGAGCGCGTCCAGATAGGCGTTGGCAGCCGCGTAGGCGCCCTGACCGGCACCGCCCCACGTTCCGGCGACGGAGGAGAAGAGGACGAAGGCGTCCAGCCGGGTGTCGCCGAGGGCGCGGTGCACGGCCGTGGCGCCGAGGACCCTGCCCGCCAGCGCCTGGTGGAACGCTTCGGGGCCGGTCTCGTCGACGGTGTCGGTGGCCGGCACCCCGGCGGTGAACACCACGGCGGACAGCGGGTCTTCGGCCGGTATCGCGGCCAGCAGCTCCTCGACGGCGTGCGGCTCTGTCACGGGGCAGGCGACGGCCGACGCCGGGACACCGGCGCCGGTCAGCTCCGCAGCGAGCTCCGCCGTGGCCGGGTCGTCGAGCCCGTTGTCGCTGACCAGCAGCAGTCGGGACGGGTTCCGGTCGGCGGCCCAGCGCGCTGCGTGCGCGCCCAGCGGGCCGTCGGCGCCGGTGACCAGCACGGTGCCGCCCGGCTGCCACCGCTCGGCGGTCCGCTCCTGCTGCGGCGCGCGCCGCAGCCGACGGGCGTAGGCGCCGGAGGGGCGCAGCGCGACCTGGTCCTCGCCGGTGCCGCCGGCGAGGAGGGCGGCGAGCCGTCCGCCGGTCCGTGCGTCGAGGGTGGCGGGCATGTCGATCAGCCCGCCCCACCGACGCGGGTGTTCGAGCGCGACGACTTGGCCGAGGCCCCACAGCTGGGCCTGGACCGGGTTGTCCGGCCGGTCGGAGCGGCCGGTCGAGACCGCGGCTCGGGTGGCGGTCCACACCGGGACGTCGAGGTCGGCGACGCCGAGGGCTCGCACGAGGGTCAGGGTGGCCGCGGCCCCGGCCGGGAGCGCGGCGGTGGACAGGCCCTCGTCGGCGAGTGCGGCGAGGTTGAATACGCCGGCCGGGTTCCGGTCGGACGCTTCGCGGATGCGGGCGGCGAGCGCGCCGGGGTCGGGGTCGGTTTCCCCGGTGTCGAGGGTGAGCTCGACGACGTCGGCGCCGGCGTGCCGGAGCGCGGTCACGGCGGAGCGGGCCGTGTCGGCGAGGGCGGTGGGGACGGTGGGGACGGCGACGAGCCAGGTGCCGGACAGCGGGCTCGTCGTCGGCAGCTCGGTAAGCGGCTTCCAGGATGCCTCGTAGCGCCAGGTGTCGATGACGGAGCGCTGCCGCCGTTCCCGGCGCCACGACGCCAGCGCCGACACCACCGAGCCCAGCAGCTGCGGTGCGTCGGACAGCTGCAGGGCGTCGGCGACCTCGTCGAGGTCTTCGCTTTCGACGGCGTCCCAGAACCGGGACTCGGCCGGGTCGGCCGACTGAGCCGTGCCCGGTGCGGACGGTGACGGTGCGTCGAGCCAGTAGTGCTGGTGCTGGAAGGCGTAGGTCGGCAGCGGGACCTGACGGCCGGTGAGCACAGTGGACCAGTCGACATCGGCTCCGGCCCTCCACGCCTCACCGAAGGCGGACAGCAGACGCCGCATACCGCCCTCATCGCGGCGGAGGGTGCCCAGCACAGCGGCCTCGCCGCCGGACGCCTCCACCGTCTCCTCGATACCGACCGTCAGCACCGGATGCGCGCTCACCTCGATGAACGTACGCATCCCCTGCGCCAGCAGCGACTGGACCGCGTCCTCGAACTCCACCGTGGAACGCAAGTTCTCAAACCAGTACGCCGCATCCAGCGGACCCTCGACCACGGCACCCGTCAGCGTCGAGCGCATCGGGACCGACCCGGCCACCGCCGACAGCCCGTCCAGATCCGCCAGGATCCGCTCGCGCAACTGCTCCATCTGCGGGGAGTGCGAGGCGTAGTCCACCTCGACACGCCGCGCGCGGATCCCCCGCCGCTCACACTCCGCCATCAGCTCATCCAGCGCGTCGGCCTCGCCGGAGACCACAGTGGAGGACGGACCGTTGACCGCCGCCACCGACACCCCACCAGCCCTGCCGGACATCAACTCCCCGACTGTCTCGCGCCCGGCGGCCAGCGACACCAT
>NZ_JAAKZZ010000278.1 GCF_011045075.1 Streptomyces boncukensis | reverse complement strand
GTCGTCCCCGGAACCCCCGTCGTCCCCGGGGCCCGCGCCGTCCCCGGGGCCGGCGTACGCCTCGGCCGGCGGCGCGGAGACGGGGGCGTTGAGCGTGACCGTGGGCAGCTCCGGAAGCCGGTAGCTGCCCCGGAGGAGCTCGGCGAGCGGCGGCGAGACGGTGACCACGGCGTCCGCCTGGGCGGCGTGCGCCCGCTCGTACCCGGAGACGCCCGCCAGCCAGCGGGGGTTGGGCGCGTTGAGGCCGGGGACGTACTCGTGCGCGTCCCAGACGAGCTTGACGCGCCGCCCCTCGGCACGCGCGCGGACGACGGCACGGGCCGCGACACCGAGCATGTGGTAGTCGTGCGCGTGGATCAGATCGGGCTCCAGCCCGGCGATCTCCCGGGAGAAGGCCAGGTCGAAGTCGAGCAGGTGCGGCACCAGCCGCCGCCACGCCCTGCCGCGCAGCACTGTCTTCCAGAACGTGACGGCCATCCGGTCGGCCGCCGTGTTCAGGCTCCCCCGGTGCCGCTGCGCGGACGCCAGCTGGTGGGTGCGCAGGGCGACCCACTTGCGCAGCAGACGGGACGTCGCCCGGGGCACCGCCAGTCCGGCGGCGCGCAGCCGGAGCGCCGCCGAGGGGCCGTCCCGGCGCCGCGCCACCGCCAGGGACGCCCGGCGCACGCGCAGGTCGGCGCGGTACGCCTTCACCCACTGGGCGCGCTGTGCGGCCTTACGGGAGTCCCGGTAGGCCAGCGGGCGGCGCAGCACGGGAGTGCGCACGTCGTGGGCGCGTACGGACAGCGGGGACGGCTTGGGCAGCAGCCGCACCTCAGCGCCCTCGTGCGACCACTGGTGCCGCCGTCCGTCGGGCGAGGCGCCGAGCAGGACGACATCCCAGCCCGCCGCGGCCGCCGAGGCGGCGCTCTTCTGCACCCGGGAGTCCCCCTTGACCCCGTTGTTCACCAGCATGACAACGCGTCCCCGGAGCGGCTCGGGCGCTTCGGATCCCATGGTGTGCCTCCTGAGGAACCCCGCCTCGCACCGCGGGATCCGGCCGAATGGATGAACAGTCGCACGGGCGACGAGAAACCAGCGGCTATTCCGTTCTTCCGCTGACCGTAATTACGGATTCTTTCCGGAGCATAGCCGGGGACCGCTGCGCGGCTCTGTCCACTGTGCGCGGCATTCGCTCTCCCGGGGGGCGCGCGACTCCATCTGGCCCATGAGGGGGTGCGCCCGGCAGATGCCGCTCGCACGGTGGGCACTGTCGCGACAGAGAGGAACCGGCTTCCATGAAGGTCGTCAGCATCGTCGGCGCGCGTCCCCAGTTCGTCAAACTCGCCCCCCTTTCCGCCGCCATGACGGCGGCGGGCCATGAGCACCACATCGTGCACACCGGACAGCACTACGACGCGGCGCTCTCGGACGTCTTCTTCTCCGGACTGGACATTCCCGATCCGGATACCCATCTGGGTGTCGGTTCGGGAAGTCACGGGGCGCAGACCGGGGGTGTGCTGGCGGCGCTCGATCCGGTACTCGAAAAGGAAAGGCCCGACTGGGTGCTGGTCTACGGCGACACCAATTCGACGCTCGCAGGGGCCCTTTCCGCTGTTAAGCAGCACCTTCCCGTCGCCCATCTGGAGGCGGGGCTGCGGTCGTTCAACCGGCGTATGCCGGAAGAGCACAACAGGGTGCTCACCGACCACGCCTCCGATCTGCTGCTCGCGCCGACCGAGGAGGCGCTGCGCCACCTGCGGAACGAGGGGCTGGAGCACCGCGCCGCGCTGGCGGGCGACGTCATGGTGGACGTCTGTTTGCGCGTCGCGGACCGGGCGCGGGCCGACGGCCTCCCGGCGGCCGGGCTGCCCGAGGGCGTCGACCCCGGCGCCCCGTACCTGCTGGCCACCGTGCACCGTGCGGAGAACACCGACGACCCGGCGCGGCTGTCCGCGCTGGCCGACGCCCTCGCCGAGCTGCCCGTGCCGGTGGCGCTGCTCGCCCACCCGCGGCTGCTGGCGCGGGCCGAGGAGCACGGCGTGAAGCTCGCCAGGGGCGCGGTGCGGGTGGGCCGTCCGCTGCCGTACGCGGACCTCGTGGCCGCCGCCCTGGGGGCGAGCGGAGTGGTGACCGACTCGGGCGGGCTGCAGAAGGAGGCGTATCTCCTCGGCCGCCCCTGCACCACGCTGCGCCCCGAGACGGAGTGGCCGGAGACCCTGGCGGACGGCTGGAACACGCTGGTGCCGAGCCCCTGGGAGCTGGGCACGGCCGCCTGGGTCCGGCTGGCCGCACGCCGCGCTCCCCGGACGCCGCGCGGGGAGCCCTACGGGGACGGGCGCGCCGCCGAGCGTGCCGTGCGCCTCCTGGAGGAGCACCACCGGCCGGAACGGCCCCTGGGGGCGGGCCGATGACCGCGCCGCACCTGCTGTACCTCGCGATCGGCTTCCCGCCCGCCGCGAAGAGCTGCGCGTACCGGATGCTGGAGACCGCCAACCAGTTCCGCGCGCAGGGCTGGGACGTCACCGTCGTCACCATCCGGCCCCAGGCGTGGGAGCGCGACTCGGGGCTCGACCACTCGCTGTCGCGGCGGGTGGACCCGGGCGTGCGGATGGTGGAGCTGCCCCTGGAACGCGAGGACCTCGCCACGGACATCCGGTCCTTCTCCGCGGCGCGGGCGCTCGACCCCACGGGGTGGGTCAGACGGTGGCACAAGCGGCAGCGCGCGCGGTTCCCCGAGCCGGCGTTCGGCGGCTGGCGCTCCGCGCTGGAGCGTGCCGTCCTGCGCGTCCACCGCGCACACCCGGCCGACCTGATGCTCGCCACCTGCGTCCCGTATGTGAGCCTGGCGGCCGCGCTGCGGCTGCACGAGGCGCACGGCGTGCCGTACGCCGTGGACTTCCGGGACGGCTGGTCGCTCGACGTGCTCACAGGCGTCCCCGCCTTCGAACGCGACTCGCCCGAGGGCCGCTGGGAGGAGCGCGCCCTGCGCCATGCCCGCGAGCTGTGGGTCGTCAACGACCCCATCGCCGGCTTCTACCGCGAGCGCCACCCCGCGCTGGCCGACCGGGTGCGGGTGGTGCGCAACGGCTACGACGAGGACAGCGTCCCCTCCCGAGTCCGCGCTCCGCGCTCCGGTGAACCGCTCACCTTCGGCTATCTGGGCACCGTCAACTTCTCGCTGGACCTGCTGGAGTCCGTGCTGGAGAGCTGGCGGCTGGCCCGCGCGCGGGAGCCGCTGCTGCGGGACGCCCGCTTCGAGGTGCGCGGACACCTCGGCGCGGGCGCCGGCCGGGGCGCCACGGCACACGCCGACCTGCTGACCGCCGCAGCGGACGACGGGGTACGGGTGGCGGGCCCGGTCGCCAAGGCCGACGTGGGCGCGCTGTACGGCGGCTGGGACGGACTCGTGCTGATGCTCACCGGCGGGCGGTACGTCACCTCCGGCAAGGTCTACGAGTACATGGCGAGCGGCCTGCCCGTCGTCTCCGCGCACGAGCCGGACCACGACGCCTCGGTCGTGCTGGACGGCCACCCGCTGTGGACCGGGGCACGAAGCGTGCGGCCGGAGGCGCTCTGCGAGGCGTTCACCCAGGCGGCGCGGATGGCGGCCGGCGCGGACGCGGAGACGCGCGCCGCGGCCCGCCGCCATGCCGCGCGGTACACCCGGCTGGCCCAGATCGCCCCGGCCGTCGCCCGGCTGGCCCGCACGGTCGCCCCGCCCTGCGCGCCGGAAGGGTCGCGGCCGTGAGGGTGCCCCCTCGCGCCCGGCGGTCTCACATCCCGGCCATACCCCCCGGCGGATCTTGCGCAGAGCACGCAGAGCACAACCGTGCCCCCGAGGGGCGCGGGGGCGTGCCCCGAAGGGGCGCGGGGAACTGCGCGCCGAGCCACACCGCGCCCTGCGGCGCGCGGCAAGGGGCAGCCCCTGCCCGGCAGGATCCGCGGGACACGCCCTGGCTGCGCTCGCCGGCCCCGATGCGGGGCCGGCGGGCGGGAGGGGGCGCCTCCGTCCTACAACCCATGGAGCTCGCATGATCGATGTGCTGCTGGTCGCAAGCGACACGCCGCGGCAGGGCGCGGCGCCCTCCTCCGTCGCCGCCCTGCGCGCCCGGGGCGCGCGGGTGCTGCTCGCCGGGTATGTCGACCCGTCCCGGGTGCCGCCCGAGCTGCTCGGCGTCGAACTGCTCCGGCTGCCCTGGGAGGACCCGGCCCGGCCCCAGGCAACGGCCCGCCGGCTGTGGCGGCACACCCGGCGGGATGCCGCGCTGCGCCGCCGGGCACGGGCGGCCGACGTCCTGGTGGCGCTGGACCCGGCCGCCGTCTACACCGTCTGGCAGCTCGCGCAGCGCAATGTGCGGGCCGACGCGGTGCACGGTCTCGCGCCCGCCCTGCGGGCCGTCGAGGCCCGCGCGGAGGGTGCGGCGCCCGGGGCGGCACGGCTCTCCCCCCGGACGGCCGTCCTGCACGCCGCCGCGCTCTCCCGCCGGGTGGGCGGAGGGCTGCGCGGGGGCTGCGTCCGGGCGCTGCGCTTCCCGTACGGGCGCAGGGTGCTGCGTACCGGCGCCGGGGCGCGCACGTGGCGGTACGCGCTGGCCGCGCCCGGCATCCCGGACGAGCTGCGCGCCAGAGCCGCGCGGACCATCGCCCGCAGGCTGCGCCAGGCGGGCCGCCCCACGGGCGCGGCGCTGGCGCTGCACGGCGTGGCGCGCCGGGTGCGCGGACCCCAGCTGCGCGGCGAACTGCTGGCCGACGCGGCGGCTGAGGACCTGCGGGCCGGCCGGGACACCGCGCGGGTACCCGAGGGGATAGCCTCTGCCCTCTCCGCCGCGGACCGGCACCACGCGCAGGGCGCGCCCGGACCGACGGCCGCTGCCCTGCTGCGGGCGCTTTCGCTGCTCTTCCACCGGCAGCGCCACTTGGACGCGCTCTCCTCGCCGCTGGCGGACGACCCGGAGGGCTACCTCCGGCCGTGGCGCAACAGCCGTGCGGCCCGCGCGGCACTGACGCCGCGCGGACGCGCCGCACCGGCCGCTCCCCCGCCGAGCGGGCGTCCGCTCCGGCTGCTGACGGTCACCTCGGGCAACGCGAACTTCATGCCGCTGCTCCAGGAGCACCTCGCGGCCGACGCCCGGGTGGAGACGCGCGCCCTGGACCTGAGCGAGCATCAGCAGCTGCGGCACCTCACCGCCGCACCGCGCCGACAGCTGGAGACCGCGCTGTCCGGCGGCGACACGGAGTACGGCCGGCTGGCGGACCGTCTGCTGCGCCCGTACCTGGACTGGGCGGACACGGTGTTCGTGGAGTGGTGCGCCGCTCAGGCCGGCCTGGTCACCGCCGTCGACCCGGGCACCGCCCGGATCGTCGTCCGGCTGCACAGCTATGAGCTGTTCACGCCATGGCCACAGCTGACGGACTTCTCACGGGTCGACGACGTGGTGTTCATCGCGGGCCATGTACGGGACCTCGCGCGGGAGGTCGTCCCGGCGCTGGACGGGCACGGCGCGCCGCACGGACCGCGGCTGCACACCCTGCACAACGCGCTCGACCTGAGCGGCTTCGCCCGCCCGAAGGACGGCGCGGCCCGCTTCACGCTGGGGCTGGTCGGCGCCACCCAGGTGGTGAAGGACCCGCACTGGGCGATGGAGGTCATACGCCTGCTGCGCCGCCACGACCAGCGCTACCGGCTGCTCATCGCCAGCGGCCCGCTCAACCCGCGGGTCGGGGCGGGGGCGCGCGCGTACCACGGGCTGCTGGAGCGCGACTTCGCCGAGCTGGAGCCCAGCGGGGCCGTGCACCGGCTCGGCCCGTGCACGGACATGCCCGCCACCTTCACCCGGATCGGCGTGGTGCTCAGCTCGTCCGTGCGCGAGGGCAGCCACTGCGCCGTGATGGAGGGTGCGGCGAGCGGCGCCGTACCGGTGGTCCGCGACTGGCCGTTCTTCGCTCAGCGGCCGACCGGGGCGCGCACCTTCTGGCCCGCCGAGTGGGTGGTGCGCACTCCGGAGGAGGCCGCCGAGCGGGTCCTGGCCCTCACCGGGAGCGAGGAGACGTGGCGCGCGGCGGGCCGTGCGGCGGCCCGGCACGCGCACGGCACCTGGGACTGGCCGCGGGTGCGGCCCACGTACGAGCGGCTGCTGTTCAGCACCGAGGAAGTCGACGCCCAGGGGGGCCGGAACAGTCCGCACCACACTTGAGCAGAAGGAGCACCCACGTATGAAACGCCACAGACGCACTCCGGGCGTGTACCTGGTCGCCGGGGCGGTGCTCGCCGTCACGGCCGGTTCCTGTGCGGCGCCCGGAGGCTCGGACGGGGACCGCTCGGACAGCGGCACATCGGTCTCCCGCGAGCGCCCGCGCGTGCAGTCGGACCTGCGTTTCAGGACCGACGGCCACCGGCCCCGGACGCCGCCCGTCTCCCACCGGCCATGGCGCACCCTCGCACCGGACGCGCCGGGACGCTCGCTGGCGCAGGGCGTGCACACCGTCCCCATGTTCGAGCAGGACGGACGGCTGTACGAGCACCCCGTGCGGCAGTCCAGCGCCGGGCTGCAGGATCTCGCCCTGTGGCGGAAGAGCGGCGCGAAGGGTTATCTGCAGCGGGCGACGGCCTCCGCCGACCATCTGATCGCCAAACGGACCCGGGCGCGCGGCGCGTGGTACTTCCCGTACACCTTCAACTACCCCAGCTCGCACCAGTTCCGGATGCGCGCCCCCTGGTACTCGGCGATGGCCCAGGGGATCGCGCTCAGCCTCTTCACCCACCTGGCGCAGGAGAAGGACGTCCCGCCGGGCGACCGGAAGCGCTACCGGACGGCGGCGGACCGGACGTTCGACTCGCTGCTGCTGGGGCCCCGCGCGGACACGCCGTGGGTGAGCCATGTCGACGACCAGGGCTACCTGTGGCTGGAGGAGTATCCGCAGTGGCCGCACACGCGGTCCGACTTCACCTTCAACGGGCACAACTTCGCCATCGCGGGCGTGTGGACCTACCACCATCTGACCGGTGATCCGCGCGCCGCGCGGCTCTTCGACGGGGCGCTGACGACGTCGGCGCACTACGGCGCGGAACTGCGCCGCCCCGGCGGCCCCTCGGCGTACTGCCACAGCCACGACGTGTTCAACAGCGGCTACCACGGCGTGGTGACCCGCCAGCTGCTGGAGCAGTACTGGATCAGCGGCAGCGCCGCACACCTGAGGCTGTACCGGCAGTACGTGAAGGACCACAGGACGCCGCCGAGCCAGGTGAAGGACCGCTGGTTCACCCCGCCGCCGGAGACGCCCCGCAAGGCGGTCCCGGCGGCCCAGGAGGTTCACACGAGCTGAACGTCCGGGTCCGGCCCGCCGGACCCGGACCCGGCCCCGGAGCCGGAGTCGGAGTCGGCCCGCGCGGTCAGCGCCCCGCGGGCCGAGTCCAGTACGGCCGCCGACACCTCCACGGTGCGCAGTCCCTCGCGGGCGGTGACGATCTCGCTGGGTTTGCCCTCCACGGCGTCCCGGAACCGCTCGTGCTCGACGACGAGGGGCTCCCGCTTCGGGAAGGCGTAGCGGACGGTGTCGCCCTCCGCGACGCCCCGGAAGGCGCGCAGGGCCTCCCACTCGGTGGCGAACGCGCCGTTGGCGTGGAAGGTGAGGTCGGCCGTGAGGGTGTCGGCGACGAAGCAGCCGCGCTCCCCCGTCACCGCCGTGAACCGCTCCTTGAGCGGGCTGAGCCAGTTCACCAGATGGCAGACCATCGTGCCGTCGGTCAGGGAGCCCACCACGGCGACCATGTCCTCGTGCTCCCGGCCGCTCTTGGAGACCGTGCGGGCCGACAGCGTGGCGTATCCGCGGCCGGTGATCCAGCTGGTGAGGTCGATGTCGTGAGTGGCGAGGTCCTTGACCACACCGACGTCCGCGACGCGGTGCGGGAAGGGCCCCTGGCGACGGGTGACGACCTGGAAGACCTCGCCCAGCTCGCCCGCCTCCAGGCGCGTACGCAGCTGCTGGAGCGCGGGGTTGAACCGTTCGATGTGGCCGACCCCGGCGACCAGTCCGCGCGCCTCGAAGGCGTCCACCAGGCGGCGCGCGGCCTGGGCGGAATGGGCGAGCGGTTTCTCGATCAGCGCACTGACGCCGTTCGCGGCGAGGCGCAGCCCGACCTCCTCGTGCAGCGCGGTGGGGCACGCGACAACCGCGTAGTCGACTCCGAGGTCCAGCAGTTCGTCCACCTCGCGCAGCACGGGCACCCCGTGCGGCGCGCTGTGCGGATCGCCGGCCGGGTCGACGGCGCCGACGAACCGCACGCCGTCGAGCGAGGAGAGGATGCGCGCGTGGTTGCGGCCCATCGCGCCCAGCCCGATCAGCCCGGCGCGCAGGGCGGCCCGGGGCCCGGACGCCGCGGGCGCCGGCGTCCCGGCCGGGCGCCGCGCCGGCTCGGGGGCGGCCGTCATCGCAGCACCGTCCCCTCGGCGCCGGCGGCGCGGACGGCCTGTCCGGCCGCGGTCACGATGCGGTCGAGGTCGCCGGGGGCGAGCCCCGGGTGGACGGGCAGCGAGAGCACCTCGGCGGCCGCCCGGTCGGTGACGGGAAGGCGGGCGCCGAGGTGCTCGTACGGCCGCAGGCGGTGGATGGGCGTCGGGTAGTAGACCGCGCTGCACACGCCCCGCACCCGCAGCTCGCGCTGTACGGCGTCCCGTACGGCCGCACCGCCGGGGATCCGCACCGTGTACTGGTGGTAGACGTGCCGGGCGCCGTCGGCGACCGGCGGCACCGTCAGGGCCGGGTTTCCGGCGAGCCCGGCGTCCAGGGCCTTGGCGTTGCTCTGGCGCTGCTCCGTCCAGCCCTGCAGCCGTTCGAGCTGCACCCGGCCGATGGCGGCCGACACGTCGGTCATCCGCATGTTGGCGCCGACGACCTCGTGCGCATAGCGCTGCTCCATGCCCTGGTTGCGCAGCAGCCTGAGGGTGCGGGCCACCTCGGCGTCGGGCACGGCGACGATGCCGCCCTCCAGGGTGTGCATGTTCTTCGTCGGGTAGAAGCTGAAGCAGGCCGCGTCGCCGAAGCCTCCGACCGGCCTGCCGTGCAGGGCGGCGCCGTGCGCCTGGCAGGCGTCCTCGACGACGGCCAGCCCGTGCCGCCGGGCGAGCCCGGCCAGCCCCGCCATGGGCGCCGGGTGGCCGTAGAGGTGCACCGGCATCAGCGCGGCGGTGCGCGGCCCGAGAGCGGCGGCCGCGGCGTCGGGGTCGAGGCAGAAGGTCTCCGCGTCGATCTCGGCGAACACCGGCTCCGCTCCCGCGAGCCGCACCGCGTTGGCGGTCGCCGCGAACGAGAAGGACGGTACGACGACCTCGTCACCGGGGCCGATACCGAGGGCGAGGAGGGCCAGGTGCAGCGCGGAGGTGCCGGAGTTCACCGCGACACACGTGCGGCCGTCCACGACGGCGGCGAACTCCTCCTCGAAGGCCGCGACCTCCGGCCCCTGCACCACCAGTCCGCCGCGCAGCACCCGCACGGCGGCCTCGACCTCGGCGTCGCCGATGACGGGCCGGGCAGCGGGAATCACCTCGCTCCCGGCCTCTGGTGCGCTTCCCGTTCCCTGTGTGCCTGGCGTGTGCATGGCGGATTCCTCCGGCTCGCCCCGGTTCCCAGATTCACCCCTATGTGGACCCGGATCCGGAGGATGCGTTGCACGATGAGCTGACGATTCGCCCGTACCGCGCACACCGGTGCCGCCATGCGGCTGTCAGCGCGGGCGTGCCGCCTGGTGGTCGGGGAGGGCTGCCGCGCTGCGCGGAGTGAGCCCGGCCGACGTCTCCTCGTACTGCTCGCCGGTCTCCGGGCACTCCCATACGCCCGTCTCGCTCCCGTGCGGGCACAGCCGCACTC
>NZ_JAAKZZ010000277.1 GCF_011045075.1 Streptomyces boncukensis | reverse complement strand
CCCCCCGCCGCTCCCGCCGCCGCGGACGGACCGCCGGCAGGCCGACGCTGGCCGCGGCCACGGCCCTCGCCACGGCCGGGCTCGCACTGACACCCGTCAGCGGCGCCGCCGAGGACGTGGAACCGGCCGACCCCGCCGCGTGCACGCTGGCCCCCGCACCGCTCCGCGGCACCGGCGAGGGCCCGGCACGCCGCGGCTTCGTACGCCCCGAGGGGCACCGGCGGGCCGCGATGGTCATGGTCGACTTCAGCGATCTGCCCGCCGTCACCCCGGCCGCCGAACGCGCCGCCTTCTTCTCCCGCTACGGCGACGCCTACCTCAAGCGCGCCTCCTACGGCACCTACCGCCTCACCCTGACGCCCACCCGCACCTGGATACGGATGCCGCGCCCGTGGTCCGCGTACGGCATCGCACGCGGCGCCCCCGTCGAGCGGATGCGCCGCTACGTCCGGGACGCACTGCGCGCCGCCGCCGCCGAGGGCACCCGGCCCGCGGACGCCGACCTGGTCTACGTCGTCGCCGACAGCAACGTCCCGGCCGCCCCGACCGTCTCCCAGGCACACACCTTCCGCACACTGCGGGTGGGCCGCGCCCGGGTACACGGCGCGGCCCTGATATTCGGCCGCGCGGGCGACTCCCCGCTGTGGCAGCGCGGCAACTTCGTCCACGAGGCCAACCACCTCTACGGCCTGCCCGACCTCTACAACGTCCGCAGGGGGGCCACCGTCGAGTACGCGGGCGGCTGGGACACCATGAGCATGGCGGGCATCTCCGACCTGATGGGCTGGCACAAGGCCAAGCTGGGCTGGATACCCCCGCACCGCGTCGACTGCGTCGTCGCGCCCGGCACCACCGAGCACGTGCTCACCCCGATCGGCGCGCCCGGCGCACGCCTCGCGGTCGTCCGCACGGGCCGGTACACGGCGCTCGTCGCCGAGGCCCGCACCCGGACCGGCCTGGACCGGGGCCTGTGCACGGAGGGCGTGCTGCTCTACTCGGTCAGCTCGCGGGTCCCCTCCGGGCTCGGGCCGGTCCGCGTCGTCGACTCCCGCCCGCGGAGCCTGGGCGGGCCGTCCTGCGCCGACCGGCTCCCGGCGGAGCTGGCCGAGCTCTCGGACGCGCCGTTCCGCCCCGGCGAGGGGCACACCTTCGACAACGGCGTGCGCATGGAGGTCACCCGCGCCGCCGACGGCGCGTTCGGTCTCCGGGTACGGGTCCCGGACCGGGACCCGCCGGACACGGCCCAGGGCCCTCAGGGCCCTAGTCCCGGTGCACGCTCCCGTCCGGGTCGAGCCCGCGGAAGGACAGCAGCACAATCAGGATGCCGCCGCACACAATGGCCGAGTCCGCGAGGTTGAAGACGGCGAAGTGCCGGGGCGCGATGAAGTCCACCACCGCGCCCTGGAAGATCCCGGGCGAGCGGAAGATCCGGTCGACCAGGTTGCCGCACGCGCCGCCCAGCAGCAGGCCCAGCGCGATGGCCCAGGGCAGGCTGTAGAGCTTGCGGGCGATACGGGCGATGACGACGACGACCGCCACGGCGATGCCCGTCAGCAGAATGGTCAGCGCCTCGCCGATACCGAAGGCCGCTCCGGGGTTGCGGATCACGTCCAGCTGCAGCAGCGTCCCCGCGACCTCGATCGGCGCGTGGTTCTCCAGCCTGGCCACCACGATCAGCTTGGTGACCAGGTCCAGTGCGAAGGCGAAGGAGGCCACCGCGATCAGCACGGGGATGCGCCGCTTCCGCCGCTCGGGCTCCTCGCCGGTCCGACCGTCAGCACCCTCGTCCGGCGTCTCGATGGGCTGCTCCACCTCAGTCACGTGTTGAGGGTACGACACACACGTACGACCACGGTCAGCGGCGCTCCTGCCGCTGCTTGCACTCCACGCACAGCGTGGCCCGGGGGAACGCCTGCATCCTGGCCTTCCCGATGGGGTTGCCGCAGTTCTCGCAGAGGCCGTACGTCCCCGCGTCCAGCCGCTCCAGGGCGCGCTCGGTCTGGTAGAGCATCTCGCGCGCGTTGGCGGCGAGCGCCATCTCGTGCTCGCGCGTGATGTTCTTGGTCCCGGTGTCGGCGTCGTCGTCCCCGGAGCCGTCCCCGGAGTCCCGCATCAGCCCGGTGAGCGCCTCCTGGGAGGAGGCGATCTCCGTGCGCAGCCGCTCGACCTCGCTCCTGAGCCCCTCCCGCGCCTCGGCGACCTCCTCGGGGGTCCAGGGATCCTCACCGGGGCGGACCGCCAGCTCACCCGGGTACGCCGCGGACGCCGCCTCGGCCCCACGTGCCGAGGGCACCGTCTCGTCCTTCGTCGCCGCCGGAGTCTTCTTCGCAGCCACCGTCTTGGCTCCTGTCGTCTTCGCTGCGGCCTCGGCACTCTGCTCGGCGGGGGCCGCCTTGGCCGCCGATGCGGACTCTCTCGCCTCAGCGGCGGCCCTCCGGGCCGCCGTCGTCGCGCGCGGTGCCGCCTCCTTCCCGGCCGCGGCCTTCTTCACCGCGGGCTTCGCGGCCTTCTTCGCCCCGGCCGCCGCCGTCTTCTTCGCCGCCGCCGTCTTCTTCGCCGGGGCCTTCTTCGCCGCCGGCGCCTTCTTGGCCGCGGCGGTCTTCTTCGCAGCGCTCTTCTTGGCCGCTGTCTTCCCAGCCGGGGCCTTGGTCACGACTTTCCCGGCCGCGGACTTCCCGGCCGGGGCCTTCGTGGCCGTCGTCTTCTTCGCCGTGGTCTTCTTCGCTGCTGCCGACTTCTTCGCGGCGGACTCTCTCGCCACCATGACCGCGGCCCCTTCACATTTTGTGATCTTGCTCGCGAAACGTGACCGGAACGATAAATCGACTTCAAGCACGCGGCAACGGGGCACGCCGGTCTCCCAGCGTTGTGCCCCGCCCGGCGGCCCGAAAACCGCTCCACCGCCGCCCGCGCGGCCCCGTACACTGGGGATGGCGACAGGCGATGAAGGGGACGAGTAGCGTCCGTACGCAGCCAGGAGCGACCCGGGGACGGTGCGAGCCCGGGGGCGAGCGCGATGTGAAGATCACCCCGGAGCCGCCGGAGGAAAGCTCCCCGGAGCGAGTAGAACCGGCTGCGCCATCCCAATGAGGGGGCAGCGGGCGTCGCCCGCCGCCAAGGAGGGTGGTACCGCGGGTCCGCCGCCGTTCCGGCAGGCGTCCTCGTCCCTCCGGACGGAAGAGACGGCTCACATCCGCCGGAGGAAGACCCGACGATGCAATACAACCAGGTGCCCGCCCAGGTCGACCTGCCAGCGCTGGAGCGCGCGGTGCTCGACTTCTGGCGCGAGAGCAAGGTGTTCGCCCGCAGTCTGGAGCAGTCCGAGGGGCGCCCGGAGTGGGTGTTCTACGAGGGCCCGCCCACCGCCAACGGCATGCCGGGCGCACACCACATCGAGGCCCGGGTCTTCAAGGACGTCTTCCCCCGCTTCCGCACCATGCGCGGCTACCACGTCGCCCGCAAGGCCGGCTGGGACTGCCACGGCCTCCCGGTCGAGCTGGCGGTCGAGAAGGAGCTCGGCTTCAACGGCAAGCAGGACATCGAGGACTACGGCATCGCGGAGTTCAACGCCAGGTGCCGCGCCTCGGTGACCCGGCACACCGACGCCTTCGCCGAGCTGACGACCCGGATGGGGTACTGGGTCGACCTCGACGACGCCTACCGCACGATGAACCCCGAGTACATCGAGTCGGTCTGGTGGTCGCTGAAGCAGATCTTCACCAAGGGGCTGCTGGTCGAGGACCACCGCGTGGCCCCCTGGTGCCCCCGCTGCGGCACCGGCCTGTCCGACCACGAGCTGGCGCAGGGGTACGAGACGATCGTCGATCCGTCCGTCTACGTACGGATGCCGCTGACCTCGGGTCCGCTGGCCGGCGAGGCCGATCTGATGATCTGGACGACCACCCCGTGGACCCTGGTGTCCAACCTGGCGGTGGCCGTCCATCCGGAGGTGACGTACGTCGTCGCCACGGACGGCACCGACCGGATCGTCGTAGCCGAGCCGCTGCTCGACAAGGCGCTCGGCGAGGGCTGGGAGCCGACGGGGCAGCGCTTCACGGGCGCCGAGATGAACGGCTGGGCGTACCAGCGTCCGTTCGAGCTGGTCGCCTTTCCGAGCGCCAGCGAGGGAAGCGACGAGCACAGCCCGAGCGCCAGCGAGGGAAGCAACGAGCACAGCCCGAGCGCCAGCGAGGGAAGCCGCCAGCACAGCCCGGGGGCGCACTTCGTCGTCAACGACACCTATGTCACCACCGAGGACGGCACCGGAATGGTGCACCTCGCGCCCTTCGGCGAGGACGACTTCCGGGTGGCCAGGGACAACGGCATCAAGCCCATCGTCCCCGTCCGCTCCGACGGCACCTTCGACCCGGAGCTCCCGCTGGTCGGCGGCCAGTTCTTCAAGAAGGCCGACGAGGCCCTCGTCGCCGACATGGACGCGCGCGGCATCCTCTTCCGGCATGTGGCGTACGAGCACAGCTATCCGCACTGCTGGCGCTGCCACACCGCGCTGATCTACTACCCGCAGCCCTCCTGGTACATCCGCACGACGCAGGTCAAGGAGGCCCTGCTGCGGGAGAACGAGGCCACCAACTGGTTCCCGGACTCCGTCAAGCACGGCCGCTTCGGCGACTGGCTCACCAACAACGTCGACTGGGCCCTGAGCCGCAACCGCTACTGGGGCACCCCGCTGCCCATCTGGCGCTGCTCCGAGAACCACCTCACCTGCGTCGGCTCGCTGGCCGAGCTGACCGAGCTCACCGGCACCGACCAGTCAGGGCTGGACCCGCACCGGCCGTACATCGACGCGGTCGTCTTCCCCTGTCCCGAGCCGGGCTGCGCGCTGGAGGCCCACCGCGTCCCCGAGGTCATCGACGCGTGGTACGACTCGGGCTCGATGCCCTTCGCCCAGTGGGGCTACCCGTACCGGAACAAGGAGCTGTTCGAGAAGCGCTATCCGGCGCAGTTCATCTCCGAGGCCATCGACCAGACCCGCGGCTGGTTCTACACCCTGATGGCCGTCGGCACCCTCGTCTTCGACAGATCGTCGTACGAGAACGTGGTCTGCCTCGGGCACATCCTGGCCGAGGACGGCCGCAAGATGTCCAAGCACCTCGGCAACATCCTGGAGCCCATCGCGCTCATGGAGCGGCACGGCGCGGACGCCGTGCGCTGGTTCATGGCAGCGGGCGGCTCGCCCTGGGCGGCGCGCCGGGTGGGGCACAACACCATCCAGGAGGTCGTCCGCAAGACCCTCCTGACGTACTGGAACACGGTCGCCTTCCAGGCCCTCTACGCCCGTACCTCCGGCTGGGCCCCCGCCGACACCGACCCGGCGCCGAACAAGCGTCCGCTGCTGGACCGCTGGCTGCTGAGCGAGCTGCACGCCCTGATCGACCAGGTGACCCTCGCCCTGGACGGCTACGACACCCAGCGCGCGGGCAAACTGCTGTCCACCTTCGTCGACGACCTGTCCAACTGGTACGTACGCCGCTCCCGCCGCCGGTTCTGGCAGGGCGACCCGGCCGCGCTGCGCACCCTGCACGAGGTGATCGAGACGGTCACCAAGCTGATGGCGCCCGTCACCCCGTTCATCACCGAGCGGGTCTGGCAGGACCTGGTCCTCCCCGTGACGCCCGGCGCCCCCGACTCGGTGCACCTCGCGGACTGGCCGGAGGCCGACCTCGGCCGGATCGACCCCGAGCTGTCCCAGGACATGCTGCTGGTCCGCCGGCTGGTCGAGCTGGGCCGCGCGACGCGGGCCGAGTCCGGCGTCAAGACCCGGCAGCCGCTCTCCCGCGCGCTGATCGCCGCCCAGGGCTTCGAGACCCTCTCCCCCGATCTGCGCAGCCAGATCACGGAGGAGCTGAACGTCTCGGAGCTGGCCTCCCTCTCCGATGTCGGCGGCTCCCTGGTGGACACCACGGCCAAGGGCAACTTCCGGGCGCTGGGCCGCCGGTTCGGCAAGGAGACCCAGAAGGTGGCCCAGGCCATCGCGGCGGCGGAGGCGGCCGAGCTGTCGGTGGCCCTCCGCCAGGGCGCTGCCACGGTCGAGGTGGACGGTGCGCCGGTCGCCCTCACCCCGGAGGAGGTCATCATCACCGAGACCCCCCGCGAGGGCTGGTCGGTCGCCTCCGACTCGGGCGCGACGGTCGCCCTGGATCTGGAGATCACCCCCGAGCTGCGGCGCGCGGGCCTGGCGCGGGACGCGATCCGCCTCATCCAGGAGGCCCGGAAGAACTCGGGGCTGGACGTCGCCGACCGGATCGCGCTGCGGTGGAGCTCCCAGGACCCGGAGGTCGCCCGGTCGCTCGCGGAACACGCCTCCCTCATCACGGAGGAGGTGCTGGCCGCGTCGTACGAGGAGGGCGCGCCGGAGGGGGACGCCCCCTTCACGGACGAGGCCCTGTCGCTGGCCTTCAGCCTGAAGCGGGTCTGAGCCGCACAACGGGCCGGGCCCGAGAGCGGAGAGGTCGTCTCGCTCTCGGGCCCGGCCCGTCATATCAAAGTGCTGGACTCAGCTGTCGTCCTCGTCGATGAGGAAGCCCCGCATCGGAGAGGGCGCCTGCGCGGGCGCGGGCCCGCCCTGCGGCCGCACGGGAGCCATCGGCTGCGTCATCGCGGGCTGCATCTGCTGCTGCCCGCCGTACGACGGGCCGGCACCGCCCTGCGTGTGCTGCGGACCTGGCCCACCGGGGCCGCCGGCCGGGGCGCCCGCGGGGGCACCCGCACCGGCCCCGGCGGGCGCGCCGACTCCGGTGCCGTTCCCCATGGAGGGGGGGCCGCCCATGGACTGATGGCCGCCCAGCGAGCCGCCGCCGCTGGTCGCGGTGGCCGCACCGGCGGGCGCGCCCGCACCGGCCGACGCCATCGAGGGCGACGGCGGCAGCGAGGCGGTGGCCGGGGTGCGCGGCGGGGCCAGCGAGTCGTCGGCCTGGTTCTCCAGCTGGCGCAGCTGGCTCTCCAGATACGACTTCAGCCGGGTGCGGTACTCGCGTTCGAAGCCGCGCAGATCCTCGACCTTGCGCTCCAGCGTGGCGCGCGCGGACTCCAGGGAGCCCATCGCGACCCGGTGCTTCTCCTGCGCGTCCCGCTCCAGCGCGTCGGCCTTGGCGCGGGCATCCCGCTCCAGGCCCTCGGCGCGGCTGCGGGCCTCGCCCACGATCTTGTTGGCCTCGGAGCGGGCCTCGGCGATGGCCTGGTCGGCGGTCTGCTGCGCGAGCGACAGCACGCGCGCCGCACTGTCGTTGCCCTGGCCGCCGCCGGCGCCGGGCATCTGCGGCGGGCCGCCCTGCGGCCCTGGACCCTGCGGACCACCAGGTCCCATCGGACCACCCTGCTGCTGCGGACCCGGACCCTGCGGACCACCGGGACCCATCGGACCACCCTGCTGCTGCGGCCCTGGGCCCTGCGGACCACCAGGTCCCATCGGACCACCCTGCTGCTGCGGCCCTGGGCCCTGCGGACCACCAGGACCCATCGGGCCACCCTGCTGCTGCGGACCCGGACCCTGCGGGCCCGGACCCTGCGGACCACCGGGGGCCGAGGGCAGCTGCGGCTGGCCGCCGGGGAGCTGCGGCAGGCCGCCCATCGGGCCGCCGGGCCCGCCCTGCTGACCGGGCGGCACCTGCTGGCCGGGGGGGACCTGCTGGCCGGGCGGAACCGGCTGCGGTCCGGATATGGCGGCGGGCACGGGTTGCCCCCCTGGGCGCTGCTGATCCTGAGGTTCAGGAGGCTTTCGCATGCCGCCCTGCTGTTGGTTCTGCGCGGCGGCGCGCGTCGCTGCGGCCAGCTTGGCCCGCAGGTCCTCGTTCTCGCGCAACAGGCGGGTCAGCTCGGCCTCGACCTCATCGAGGAAGGCGTCGACCTCGTCCTCGTCGTAGCCCTCTCGGAGGCGGACGGTCGTGAACTGCTTGTTCCGCACGTCCTCGGGGGTCAGTGGCATCTCTTCACCTCAACGTAAGTCATCGGCATATCGGCAAGACCATATGGATCGTTCACAGCCTGGCTACGATGCTGATCAGGATGTAAACGATGATCATGAGCACGAAGAAGGACAGGTCGAGCGCCACGCCCCCGAAGCGCAGCGGCGGGATGAACCGCCGCAGGAGCTTGAGTGGCGGATCAGTGACAGTGTAGGTGGCCTCCAGAACGACCACCATCGCCTTGCCGGGTTGCCATGACCGGGCGAACTGGAAGACGTAGTCCATCACCAGTCGGAAGATCAGCACGAGCAGGAAGCAGTACAGCGCGATTTGGACCACGTCCAGTGCGGTGCTCATCTACGCGTCCCTCTCCCCTTGGTCCTCGTGCGGCCTCGCGGCCCGTTGCCTTGATCCTGTCGTCTCAGCTCTGGTTGAAGAACCCGCCCTCTGCGATGCGGGCCTTGTCCTCCGCCGTCACGTCGACGTTAGCAGGAGACAGCAGGAACACCTTCTGCGTCACCCGCTCAATACTCCCGTGCAGACCGAAGACCAAACCGGCCGCAAAGTCGACAAGTCGCTTCGCGTCCGTGTCGTCCATCTCGGTCAAGTTCATGATCACCGGGGTGCCCTCACGGAAGTGTTCCCCGATGGTACGGGCCTCGTTGTAGGTCCGGGGGTGCAGCGTGGTGATCCGGTACGGCTCCCGCTCGGACACGACCTTCGGCATGATCACCGGCGCGCTCTTCTCCAGGTTCTGGCGTTCAGGTGTGATGGATGACACCGGAGCAATTCTCCCGGCTCGTCCGGTTTCTGACACGACCGCCGGGGCCGGTGCCGGCTCGCGCTCCCGCTGCGCGGGCGGGTTGAGCACCCGGGGCGGCTCTTCGGGTTCGGTCTTGGGCAGGGAGTGGTGTGACTGATCGGTCTGGTACCGCCTGCGGTCCCGTTCGGGCTCCGGCTCGGGCTCGAACTCGTCGTCGGGGTCGAAACCCCGGCCGTCGTACCCATCGTCCTCCACGAGGCCGAGGTAGACCGCCATCTTGCGCATCGCGCCGGCCATTCTCTGCGTCCTCCGCTCTGTGGTGGATCGGCTCCGTCACCTTCACCGGTGGCCTAGGATCCACGCAGTCCCTCCGCTCAGATTTTCCTGGCGGAAATGACCATATTGTGTGCTGTGGTCCGACTTGCTTGGCGACGTTACCCGAGCCGGGGTCGGTCTCCCAGGACCGCGCTGCCCACGCGCACATGTGTCGCACCGGCCCGCACCGCCTCTTCGAGATCCGAGCTCATCCCTGCCGAGACCATGTTGGCAGCAGGATGCGCAGCGCGCAGGCGGGTTGAGATTTCCCGCAGCCGCTCGAACGCCTCCCCAGGATGCCCAGCGTATGGCCCCGCCAGCGGTGCGACCGTCATCACACCGCCGAGCCGGAGCCCTTCGGCGCCGGCCACCGCGCGCGCCAGCTCCGGCACCGCCTCCGGGGCCGCACCGCCCCGCTCGCCGAGCCGGCCTGACTCGGCGTCAAAGGCCACCTGGATCAGACAGCCCAGCTCGCGCCCGGCCCGCTGGGCGGCGGCGGAGAGCGCCGTCACCAGCCGCGGCCGGTCCACGGAGTGCACGACATCCGCGTAACCCGCCACGGAGCGGGCCTTGTTCGTCTGCAACTGGCCCACGAAGTGCCACGTCAGCGGCGCGTCGGCGCACTCGGCCGCCTTGGGCGCCGCGTCCTGGTCGCGGTTCTCCGCGACGTGCCGCACCCCCAGCTCCGCCAGCAGCCGGACATCACTCGCCGGGTAGGTCTTGGTTACGACTACCAGAGTGACGTCCGCGCGCTTACGCCCCGCCGCGACACAAGCGCTCTCGATGCGCTCCTCCACCCGGGCGAGATTCGCCGCGAGCTGAGCCCTGCGACCGGTCATGCCCCGTCC
>NZ_JAAKZZ010000276.1 GCF_011045075.1 Streptomyces boncukensis | reverse complement strand
TCAGCGGGCCGGGAGAACACAGGAGTCCATCCGGCGCCCACGCGGCCACCGCGAAACCCATCCACATCAGTCAGTCCAGCAGCCCTTCACGGGGCTGCCCTGGAACCGCCTACTCACGAATTAGGAGGCAGAGGGGGGAGCGAGAGACGCGGGGCAGTGGCATGGGACACGCACACGCACAGACACCCTCACACACACCTCACGCCCGGATGCCGGACGCCTTCCGGCACGCCCTCGGGTCCGCGGCGGCCCCCGTGCTGGTGGGCCTCGTCTACGGGCTGTGGGCGCTCGCCATCCAGCGCCGCGGCGAGGCCGCGAGCGGGGGCGAGATCCTGCGGTCGGTGCTCGCCGGGCTCGCCGTCGCCGTCCTGTTCGCGCTACTGCACCACCCCGCCAAGCGGCTGGCGAAGGAGCCGCGGTCACTGGCCTGGGGCGTGTCCGCCGGGGCGGCGGTCGGCTATCTGCACAGCCTCGCCAACACCAGCGTCCTGTGGTCCTCGACGCTCGGGCTGCTCGTCGCCGCCGGAGTGCTGCCGATCGCGTTCTACCGCTTCTACTCGCAGGAGGAGTGAGGGACGGGGAGCGGGGGCGGCCCACGGCCGGGGACGGAGTTATCCACAGGCTCGACGCGCTCTCCGCGCGCCGCGACACAATGGGCGCATGAGTGAGAGTGATGGGATGCCCGACTGGGAGAAGCGGTTCCGGGCCGCGCGGGTGTCGCTGCCCGCCTGGGCCAAGGACGCGCCCGACCGGTCGCTGTTCGTGTCCAACGCGACGGGGACCTTCGAGCTGTACGCATGGGACCGCGCCGGCGGCGGCCAGCGGCAGGTGACGGACCGGCCGAACGGCACCACCGACGGGACCCTGACGCCCGACGGCACATGGATCTGGTGGTTCTCGGACACGGACGGGGACGAGTTCGGCGTCTGGCTGCGCCAGCCGTTCGGCGGCGGGGCCGACGAGGCCGTGGCGGACCTCCCGCCGGCGTATCCCTCCGGGCTCGCGCTCGGCCGGGACGGCACGGCCGTGATCGGGCGGTCGACCGACGAGGAGGGCTCGACACTCCACGTCGTCCCGCCCGGCGGCGGCCCCGCGCGCGAGATCTACCGGCACCGCGAGTCCGCGGGCGTCGGGGATCTGTCGCACGACGGTTCGCTGCTCGTCATCGAGCACACCGAGCACGGCGACGCCATGCACTCCGCGCTGCGCGTCGTGCGCACCGCGGACGGCTCGGCGGTCGCCGAGCTGGACGACAGCGAGTCAGGCGCCAAGGAGCTGGGCCTGACGGTGCTCGGCTTCGCACCGGTGTCCGGGGATCCGCGGCTGCTCGTCGGCCACCAGCGGCGCGGCCGGTGGGAGCCGATGATCTGGGACCCGGTCGCCGGGTCGGTCACCGAGCTGGCCCTCGACCTGCCCGGTGATGTGGCGGCCGAGTGGTTCCCGGACGCGAGCGCGCTGCTGGTCTCGCACAGCTTCCAGGCCCGCGACGAGCTGTGGCGGTACGACATCGGCACGGGCGGGCTGAGACGGATCGAGACGCCCCCCGGCTCCGTGCTCTCGGCCACCGGGCGGCCCGACGGCACCGTGGAGTTCCTGTGGTCGTCCGCCGAGCAGCCGCCGCAGGTGCTCTCGACGACCGGTGCCGTGGTGCTCGACCCTCCGGGCGCGAAGGCCCCGCCGTCCGTGCCCGTCGAGGACGTCTGGGTGGAGGGGCCGGGCGGGAAGATCCACGCGCTGGTGCAGAAGCCGGCGGGCGAGGGCCCCTTCCCCGCCGTCTTCGAGGTGCACGGCGGCCCCACCCACCACGACACCGACTCCTTCGCCGGGCAGCCCGCGGCCTGGGTGGACCACGGCTTCGCGGTCGTCCGCGTCAACTACCGCGGCTCCACCGGATACGGCCGCGCCTGGACGGACGCGCTCAAGCACCGCGTCGGTCTGATCGAGCTGGAGGACGTCGAGGCGGTGCGCGAGTGGGCGGTCGGCTCCGGTCTGGCCGACCCGGAGCGGCTCGTCCTGGCGGGCGGCTCCTGGGGCGGCTATCTCACGCTGCTCGGCCTCGGCACCCAGCCCGAGGCATGGGCGCTGGGTCTGGCCGCCGTCCCCGTCGCGGACTACGTCACGGCGTACCACGACGAGATGGAGGCGCTGAAGTCCATGGACCGCACGCTGCTGGGCGGCACACCGGAGGAGGTCCCGGAGCGCTTCGAGGCGTCCTCCCCGCTCACCTACGTCGACAAGGTGCGCGCGCCGGTCTACATCTCGGCCGGCGTGAACGACCCGCGCTGCCCGATCCGCCAGGTGGAGAACTACGTCGACCGCCTCAAGGAGCGCGGCCACCCGCACGAGGTCTACCGCTACGACGCGGGGCACGGCTCGCTCGTCGTCGAGGAGCGGATCAAACAGGTGCGGCTGGAGATTGATTTCGCGCTGCGCCATCTCCCGGGGGCCCGGACGTCTCCGGGTGCTCCTGCTGCTCCTGGGGCTCCTGCTGCTCCGGCTGCCCCTGGGGCTCCGGAATGAGACCCAGCGCCGCGTCCCGGGCGAGCTCCGCCTCACGGCGGAAGAGCCGGAACCACATGAAGATCACGAACCCGGCGAAGACGAACCACTCCGCCGTGTAGCCGAGGTTCTGGAACGCCTTCATGTCGAGGCCGGTGTTGTCGGGCGCGACCGGCGGCACCGGCCGCAGCGGCTTCGCGGTGCCCTGGACGGTGAGCCAGGCGTCGTACACGTCGTACGGCACCATGTTCACCAGCCCGGCCGCGCTGACGAAGCCGAGCTGGCCCTTGGGGAGCGCGCCCTCGGCCCCGGGCCCCGCGCTGGTGTGCGACTCCGACGCCTGCAGCACCCCGCGCACCGTCACCTCGCCGCGCGGCGGCGCGGGGACGCGCGCGGGGTCGGCCGCCCCGGGCAGCCAGCCGCGTACGACGGGAACGGCCTTGCCGCCCGCGCCGGCGCCGCGGTCCGTACGCAGCAGGGTCAGGACGTAGAAGCCCTGGTCGCCGTCCAGCGTGCGGTCCGGCACCAGCAGCGGATGGCCGGTGTCATAGCGCCCGGTGACCTCCGCCGTGCGCCCCACCGTGTCCCCGGTGAGCGGCAGCAGCTCGCTCAGCGGCTCGGCCTTGGCGTGGGCGGCGCGCTCCGCGCTCTCCTGCTGCCGCTCATGGCTGTCGACGCGCGCGTCGAAGCGGCTGAGCTGCCACGTCCCCATCAACAGGCAGACGGGGATCGCCAGTACGGCGAAGACGTTGATCCCCCACCAGCGGGGCGTCAGCAGGAACCGGTACACCCCTTCACGGTACGCGCGGCACCCCCGGCAGCCGCCCGCCGGGGGTCACTGGGCGGGCAGCACGCCGGTGCGGTAGACAGTGCCGCCACAGGCGCCGTCGAGGACGGTGTCGGCCACCGCGGGCGTCCCGACGTCCGGGGTGTGGCTGATGACGACCTTCGGGGCGTCGCCCGTACCGCCGTCGCCGCCGCCATCGCCGTCGCCGCCGGAGCTCTCGCCGCCGCCGGGACCGCCGCCCGAGTCCGCACCGCCCGCGCTGTCCTGGCCGCCGTTCTCGCCGGCGCCCGCGCTGGGCTCGTCCCGCGCGCCGTCGCCCGTGGCACCGTCCTGGCTGGTCTCGGGCTCGGGCGGACTGGTGACGCAGGGGTTTCCGGACGTCGGAATCCAGGCGAACCGGACCACGTACGAGTGCCCCGGCCCGAGCACCAGTCTGTCGCTCTCCGCCGACGGATCGGGCAGCCCCGTGGCCGGGTCGCCCGATGTGTGGTCGACGATCTGCACCCGGGCCCGCGCCATGCTGACACCCTGGGTGGTGGCCCCGACCACGCCCTCGCCGTCGACCGTGCAGGCGTCGCCTGAGGTGTTGGTGACGCGGAAGCTGCCGTACACCCTGCCCTGCGCATCCGGTGCGCCGGACTGCGCGGTGCCGTTGCCGAGCTGGTTGCGACCGCAGGTGGGAGCGCTGGCCGCGAGGGTGTCGTGCGGGTTGGCGCCGCTGCTCTCCCCCTGCCCACCGGACGGCGCCGAGGGGTCGGAGCTGCTGCCCGGACTCCTGTCCTTCTCCTTGTGGTCCTTCTTCTGGCGCCGGTCCTTCTTCTCCTCGTCCCGGCTGGCGCCGGAGCGCGGCTTCTCGCCGGATCTGTCCTTGTGCGGGCCGTGGCTGCTGGCGGCGGTGACGGGGCGCTCCTTTTCGCGGTCGCCGGATACGACACCGCTGAACAGCACCGCGGGGATGCCCACGATCACCACCAGCGCGGCGGCGACCGCGCCCATCAGCACCTGGCGGCGGTGCGTACGGCGCGCGGGCACAGCACGCTGCAGGGCGTCGAGGGATTCGGCAGACGGCTCGATGCCGCGGACGCTGTGCTTGAGGAGCTGCCGGAGCTCGTCCTCGAACGCCACCGGATCGGTGACGCCACGTGCCGGGACCGCGTCCGGATCCAAGTCCGGGTCCGCGTCCGCGTCCGGGTGCCGGTCCGAGTCCGAGTTCACGTCCGGGTCCGGGTTCCGGTCCGGGTCCGGGTCCCGGTCCTGCTCCAGCTCCTGGGTCTCCCGGAGCTCAGGAGCCTCACGGAGCTCAGGGGTCTCCCGAAGCTCAGGGGCCTCACGGGAATCCGGGGCAGCCTCCGGGGTCTCTTCGGTGCCGTGGGCCTCCTCGGCGGCTTCCTGGGGCGCGTCGCGCTCCCGGGGCTCCGGGGCCTCCTCCGATTCCCGCCGCTCCAGCGGCTGCTCACCCGGCTGACCCGGCTGACCCGGCTGGTCCGGCTCACCGGGCTGACCCGGCTCGCCGTCGCCCGGACGAATGGGGCCGTCGTTCATGACTCCGCCTCCATCGCGCTGCGGAGGGCGGCTATCCCACGCGACCCGTACGCCTTCACCGAGCCCAGTGAGAGGCCGAGCACCTCGGCGACCTGTGCCTCGGTCATGTCCGCGAAATAGCGCAGCACCAGGACCTCCCGCTGACGCCGCTGGAGGCCCCGCATCGCCTGTATCAACTGGTCCCGCTCAAGCTGCTCGTAGGCGCCCTCTTCCGCGCTCGCCATATCGGGCATCGGCTTGGACAGCAGCTTCAGGCCCACGATGCGGCGGCGCAGCGCCGAACGGGAGAGGTTGACGACTGTCTGCCTCAGATACGCGAGGGTCTTCTCCGGATCGCGAACCCGCTTACGCGCCGAGTGCACCCGGATGAAAGCTTCCTGCACGACATCCTCGCAGGAGGCGGTGTCGTCCAGCAGCAGCGCCGCGAGGCCGAGCAGGGACTTGTAGTGGGCGCGATAGGTCTCGGTGAGGTGGTCGACTGTGGTGCCCGCTGCCATCGCGTCGTCAGTGTCCTCGCGCTGTCCGGTCAGCGGTGCTGGACGGGCGGCAGGCCAGGGGGCGATCACGGGCATGCCTCCGGCGGTGCTGCCGGGCCACGCCGGGGCCGCTGCGATTCCGAGTACCTCTGCCACGTTTGCTGGACACGCTTCCCCCCATCAGGGTTGTACGCGAGAGACTCTCTTCCGAGATTTGCGCCAAATACCCTCATGCGTACCAGCTCTTCCTCAACGCCCCGATTTTTACAGCCCCCTTGACCCGCAATGGCCTCGGGAATTCCTGGCAGTGGGGGCAAAGACGCTCCCCGCCTCCCTGCGGGTTGCAGGAAGACGGGGAGTGAGTCTCTGCCCTTAAGTCACCCGCGAGTCAGCGGCCGGTGCCCCCGTAGACAACCGCCTCATCGCTGTCGCTGTCGAGGCCGAACGCCGAGTGGACGGCGCGCACCGCGTCGTTGACGTCGTCCTGGCGGGTGACGACCGAGATGCGGATCTCCGAGGTGGAGATCAGCTCGATGTTGACCCCCGCGTTGGACAGCGCCTCGAAGAAGGTCGCCGTCACCCCCGGATTGGTCTTCATCCCGGCACCGACCAGCGAGATCTTCGCGATCTGGTCGTCGTAGCGGAGCGAGTCGAAGCCGATGGAGGAGCGCGTCTTCTCCAGCGCGTTGATCGCCTTGCGGCCCTCGGTCTTCGGCAGCGTGAAGGAGATGTCCGTCAGACCGGTCGACGCGGCGGAGACGTTCTGCACCACCATGTCGATGTTGACCTCGGAGTCCGCGATCGCACGGAAGATCGCCGCGGCCTCGCCCGGCTTGTCGGGCACCCCGACAACCGTGATCTTCGCCTCGGACGTGTCGTGCGCGACCCCCGAGATGATCGCCTGCTCCATCGGCTCTTCCCCTTGCCCGCTCTGGCCGGCGTCCGGCCGCTCGCTACTGACCCATGTGCCCTTCAGGCCCGAGAACGAGGACCGGACATGGATCGGGATGTTGTACCGCCGCGCGTACTCGACGCAGCGGTGCAGCAGCACCTTGGACCCGGAGCTGGCCAGCTCCAGCATGTCCTCGAACGAGATCCAGTCGATCTTCTTGGCCTTCTTGACGACCCGGGGGTCGGCGGTGAAGACGCCGTCGACGTCGGTGTAGATCTCGCAGACCTCGGCGTCCAGCGCGGCGGCCAGCGCCACGGCCGTCGTGTCCGAGCCTCCGCGGCCGAGCGTGGTGATGTCCTTGCTGTCCTGTGACACGCCCTGGAAGCCCGCGACGATGGCGATGTTGCCCTCGTCCACGGAGCTCTGGATACGGCCCGGCGTCACATCGATGATCCGCGCCTTGTTGTGCGCGGAGTCCGTGATCAGACCGGCCTGGCTGCCGGTGAACGACTGCGCCTCGTGTCCCAGGGATTTGATCGCCATCGCCAGCAGGGCCATGGAGATGCGTTCTCCGGCGGTCAGCAGCATGTCGAACTCGCGCCCGGAGGCGACAGGGGAGACTTCCCCCGCGAGATCGATCAGCTCGTCCGTCGTGTCACCCATCGCCGAGACCACCACGACAACCTGCTTGCCGTTCTTCTTGGCCTCGACGATTCGCTTGGCAACGCGCTTGATGCCCTCGGCATCGGCAACGGAGGAGCCGCCGTACTTCTGCACGACAAGGCCCACTGGTGCTCGCTCCTCGTAACTCACTCCGGGGCCGTTCCAGCCGGGCCCCGCGTCGGCTCAGTCTAGCGACCGGCCGGAAGCACCCCTTCGGTTTTCACCTTATGAGATATCCCGTCCGATCGCTGTCCGGCCCGGCACCTGCCCTCTGCGCGGAGTGACCACACGGGAACGTGTCGGGAGTCACAGGAGCAGCGGTCACGCCGCGCTAGCGGGAGGCGTAGGGGAGCAGGGCCATCTCGCGGGCGTTCTTGATGGCACGGGCCAGCCGGCGCTGCTGCTGGGAGCTGACCCGGGTGACCCGGCGGCTGCGGATCTTGCCCCGGTCGGAGATGAACTTACGGAGCAGGTCCGTGTCCTTGTAGTCGATGAAGGTGACCCCGGCGGCGTCGAGCGGATTCGGGCGGGGCTTGGCCGGCTTGCGGGCACCGGCCCTGCTGCGCGGTGGCATGGTCGCGGTTCTCCTTACGGTAGGGGGCTGAGCAGATGGTCGAAGGCGGCGGGCAGCCGCCGCCAGGCGTCCGGCCCGCCGGCGTACTCCGCGGCCGTGAGCAGGCACGACTCCAGCACGGCGGCGAGCCCGTCCGTGTCCAGCCCCGGAGAGGTGAACACCAGATGCTGGCCGCGGTCGCCGTGCTCGGGGTGCCAGTCGAGCGCGGCGGCGGCCCGCCGTACCGGCTGGACCATCTCCCAGGCGGCGTCGGGCAGCGCCGCCAGCCAGGGGCCGTGCTCGTCCACGCACAGCGCGCCGCCCGCGGCGTCCCAGGACAGCAGCGTGTCGGGCCGGTCGGCCAGCCAGAACCGGCCCCGGCTGCGCGCCGCCGCGCAGGACAGTTCGCCGAGTGCGGCGTACAGCCGTTCGGGGTGGAAGGGGCGCCGGGCGCGCCAGACGAGCGTCGTCACGCCCTCGCCGTCCGCCGCCTGCGGCAGCAGCGCGCAGGCGGGGTGCTGGCGGGCCGCCGCCGCGGCCACGTCGAAGGCGCCGCCGGCCAACACGGCCCGGACCAGAGCGCCGCCCCCGCTCCCACCGCCTGCGGCACCGCCGGTGGCGGTGGTGGCGGTGGTGGCGTCGGTGGCGTCGCCGATACGGATCTGGCGGGCGGTCGGGTGCAACTGGCCGAGCAGGGCCAGATCGGCGGCGTCCGCCGCGTCCTCCCCGGCCGCGAGAGCGAGCACGGGCGCGTACTCGAACTGCCGCGCGAAGGTGTCCGCCACGGTGCGCTCGTCGGTGGGCGCCGCCGCCAGCCCGCCCTCCGCCAGGTCGTCGCCGATACTCAGATACGGCAGCACCAGTGCCGGGTCGACGGCGGTCACGACACCGGCCAGCAGCAGCTCGTCACCGCTGTGCGCGGCGATGACCTCGGCCATCGCCTGGGGCTCGACGGAGTCCCACAGCTCGACGACGGCCAGCGCGCACGTACCGGCGCGGGCCAGCCGCCGCAGCTCCGGGACGAGGTCCTCGCGCAGCGCGCAGCACGCGCAGCCGTTGACGAGCGGCGCCTCGCCCTCGTCCAGCGTCCCGGCGTACGAGCGCACGGTGCGGCGCACCGTCCCGGCGGACGCGGCGGCGGAGAGGTCGTGGTGCAGCACCGCGCTGCCGGGGACGGTGCGCAGCACCTGCGCGACGGTCGCACGGCGCGCTTCGGCGTGCAGACCGCCGACAAGGACGACGGGCAGCCGGCGGCCCCCGGCCTCCGGCCCGCCGCCCGGCCCCTCCGGCCCCTTCGGCCCGTCCGGCCTGCCCGGCCCGTCCGGCCTGCCCGGCCCGTCCGGCCTGCCCGGCCCGTCCGGCCTGCCCGGCCCGTCCGGCCCATGCGGTCCGTCCGTCATCGGCCCGCTCCCCGCCGTCCGTAACGGCGCTCGAAGCGCTCCACCCGCCCCGCCGTGTCGATGACGCGCTGCGCACCCGTGTAGAAGGGGTGGCTCGCGGACGAGATCTCGACGTCGATCACGGGATAGGTGTTGCCGTCCTCCCACTCGACGGTCTGGTCGCTGGCGGCGGTGGACCTTGTGAGGAAGGCGAAGTCGGCGGCCCGGTCGCGGAAGACGACGGGACGGTACGGGGGGTGGATTCCGGGCTTCATGGGTGCCTCCTCAGCGCTCTTCGCGGAACGTGACGTGACGGCGGGCGACGGGGTCGTACTTGCGCAGCTCCAGCCGGTCGGGGTGGTTCCGGCGGTTCTTGCGCGTCACGTACGTGTAGCCGGTCCGCGCCGTCGAGCGGAGTTTGATCACAGGGCGTAGTTCGTTGCGGGCCATATCGGCTACCCTACACAAACGACAATCATTTTCAATAAGTGAGGAGCCCCGTACCATGTCCGCCCACTGTCAACTCACCGGCAAGCAGCCGGCGTTCGGCAACCGCATCTCGCACTCGCACCGCCGCACCCGCCGCCGCTTCGACCCGAACATCCAGCACAAGCGCTACTGGCTGCCCAGCGAGGGCCGCTACGTCCAGCTCACGCTCAGCGCCCGGGGCGTCCGGACCGTCGACGTCATCGGCATCGAGGCGGCGGTCGCGCGCATCCGCGCGCGGGGCGAGAAGGTCTGAGAGAACCGAGGGAGACGGACCGACCGATGGCGAAGAAGAGCAAGATCGCGAAGAACGAGCAGCGGCGCGTCGTCGTCGCGCGCTACGCGGCCCGCCGGGCCGAGCTGAAGGAGATCGTCCGGAACCCGCGCACGCCGGACGTCGCGCGGCTGGCGGCCCAGCGCGAGCTGCGCCGCCAGCCGCGCGACGCGAGCGCGACCCGGGTGCGCAACCGGGACGCCGTGGACGGCCGCCCGCGCGGCCATCTGCGCGCGTTCGGACTCTCGCGCGTCAACCTGCGCACGATGGCCCACGCGGGGCAGTTGCCGGGGGTACGCAAGTCGAGCTGGTGAGTGCGGCGGCGGGGGTGGCGGCCACCGGGGCACCCC
>NZ_JAAKZZ010000275.1 GCF_011045075.1 Streptomyces boncukensis | reverse complement strand
GGCCGGTGGGGGGCGGGAGGCATCCCGTCCCCCGGAACTCACACCTCAGATCCGCAGCTGCTGGCCGGGAATGATGAGGTTCGGATTGCCCCCGATCACGTTTCTGTTGGCGGCGTGGACGGCCTGCCAGGTGGTGCCGTGAGCCGCCGCGATGGAGCCGAGCGTGTCGCCTGCTCGGACGGTGTAGTTGCCGGTGCCGCTGCGGCCCGTCCCCCTGCTGGGCTGGGCGGCGTCCCGGTTCGGCGCCGCCGGCTGCGCGGCGGGCCTGCTGGACTGCGGCTGGGTGGTCCGCTGCGGCTGCTGCCGGGTGCGCGGTGCCGCCGGTGCCGACGGTGCCCGCCGGGCGGACGGCGCCTGAGCGGCCGGCGCCCGGCCGGAGGCCCCGGCCTTGGCCGAGCAGCTCGGCCACGCGCCCCAGCCCTGCCCGGCCTGGACCTTAGCGGCGACCGCGATCTGTGCGGACTTGCTGGCCTGGTCTGCGGTCGGCGCGTACTTCGTACCGCCGTACGCCTTCCAGGTGCCGGCGGAGAACTGCAGTCCGCCGTAGTAGCCGTTGCCAGTGTTGGTGTTCCAGTTGCCGCCGCTTTCGCACTTGGCGATGCGGTCCCACACTCCGTCGTTCGGCGCCGCCGTGGCCGAAGTGGCGGTGGCGGCGAGCAGCGCCAGCGGGGCGACGATTCCGGCGCCCGCGAGCAGCGCAGCGTTACGACGTTTGGACAAAGGAATCCCTTTCCACGTTCCCGGGCCCCCGTACCTCCCCCGATGCGGAGCGGTCATCGGCGCTTCCGGCGCCGGATGTCCCGATCCGCCGCCCGGGTGGTGCGCCTTGCACCGTCGTGGAATGTATGGAGGCCCTCGCCCTGATCTCAACCAACTCCTTGTCTTTCCAGGCCAGTTGCCGGTTACTCGCTATAACAGCGGTTTCCGGGAGCCCAGAAAGCACTGCTATATGCGGATGTACCACCCGCGCTGCGCCGGGATCTGTGAGTCACTTCACCGCTCGAACTTCCATACCCCGAGCAAACGTTGACATGGAGTGACCCCTTCCGGGGACACGATCACCCTCTGTATCGAACAGCGCGATTCCGTTTGCTTCGGCGCGTGACCACGGCCACAGATCACCCGTTGTCCACACGAACAGGAACCGAAAGCCAGGAGCCCTCGTGTCCCCCATGCTCGATGTCAGCGACGACGTACGCGCCGAGATCGGCGAAGCAGAAGCCGAGCGCCTGCTCGCCGGAGAGAACGCCCCGGGCAGCTACGACTGCACCTCGTGCCGCACCCCGGGCGACACCACAGCGGAGCCGACCAGCACCGTGCTCTTCGTCGGCGAGGAGACGGCGGTGCTCGCCTTCGCCCACGCGCGCTGCATCCCCTCCCAGGTCGTGCCGCTCTCCGAGGAGCAGCTCCAGGGCGCCGTGCGGGCCATCTCGGGGGAGGCGCGGCAGCCGGAGCCCGCCGCGCCCGCCGTCCCCGCGGCCCCCTCCGGGTCCGCCGCGCCGCGGCCGGAGCAGCGCCAGGCCGTGCTGGGCGTCACCTGCGGCCAGGTCTTCATCGACGACACCCTGTACCCGGCGATCGTCGTCGAGCCCACCGGGCCCATCGCCCGGCCGGGCACCGACGGCCCCGGCGACGACTTCCTGCCGCTCCTCATCGAGCAGGGCTTCCTGCCGGTGACCGAGGTGGCCCAGCCCCCGGCGCAGGTGCCGGGCTGGTCGGTGCTGCTCGCCATGGGCCAGCTGCACGCGATCCTGATGCCGCCCGCCTCGCCGGGCGCCCAGCCGGTCGCCTGGTGGCAGGCGCACCAGGCGCTGGCGGTCACCGACGGCTGGCGCACGGCCGCCGCCAAGGGGCACAAGGTCCTCGTCTACGCGGCCCCCGCGGGCTCCATCGGCCAGCAGCCGCGGGAGGACCTGCTGCGCGAGGCGCTGGAGAAGGCCGCGGCGGGCGGCGTCCTGGTCGCCGCCGCGATGCCGCTCGCCGGCACGTAAGGCACGTAAGGGGTGTCCGGCAGGTTGCCGGGCAGGGGCCGCCCCTGGGCTGGGCGCGCGGAGGGGCCGCGCGCCCAGCACGATCCGCCGGCACACGGAGACGCACACCGCAATTCGGACAGAAACCAGCGATTTGGGTCATTTGCCGCCCGGTCCCGCATCCGCCGGGCGGCCCGGTCGTTGGCACAGTCGTGCAGCCTTACGAACCGCCCCGAGCCCACCATCCGCAGCTGAACCACGGCCAGATCCCCGGGATGCGCCTGGCGTACGTCAGGGCGCCGGAGAGCTCCACGACGCCGATCTACGACTCGCTGTGCGCGGAGTACCGCAGGCTCTTCCGGGCTGTGCCGTTCGACCGGTCCAACGAGGAGGACTTCCGGTTCGAGGGCTTCGGCACCCGCCACACCACGGGGTCCGGCTCCTGGCCCGGCCCCGAGCAGCCCGTCGGCGCCTGGCCGCACCCCTATCCGTACCCCACCTGGCAGGGCACGGGGCACTTCGCCACCGCGCTGCCGCTCCCCCCCGCCCCGCGCAACGGGCACACCTACGGCGGACAGTGAGCGCCCCGGCCTACTTCTTCCGGCCGCGCTTCTCCCGCACCCGCACCGAGATCTGCACCGGGGTGCCCTCGAAGCCGAACTCCTCGCGCAGCCTGCGCTCCACGAAGCGGCGGTAGCCCGCCTCCAGGAAGCCGGAGGCGAACAGCACGAAGCGCGGGGGCCGGGTGCCCGCCTGCGTACCGAAGAGGATGCGGGGCTGCTTGCCGCCGCGCACCGGGTGCGGGTGGGAGGCCACCAGCTCCCCGAGGAACGCGTTCAGCCGGCCCGTGGGCACCCGCGTCTCCCAGCCCTCCAGCGCCGTGTCCATCGCGGGCACCAGCTTGTCCATATGCCGCCCGGTGCGCGCCGAGACGTTGACCCGGGGCGCCCAGCGCACCTGTGCGAGGTCGCGTTCGATCTCCCGCTCCAGATAGAAGCGGCGCTCCTCGTCGAGGGTGTCCCACTTGTTGTAGGCGAGCACCACGGCGCGCCCGGCCTCCACCGCCATGGTGACGATCCGCTGGTCCTGCACGCTGATCGGCTCGCTCACATCGACCAGCACCACCGCGACCTCGGCCTTCTCCAGGGCCGCCGCGGTGCGCAGCGAGGCGTAGTAGTCGGCGCCCTCCTGGAGGTGGACGCGGCGCCTGATACCCGCCGTGTCCACGAACTTCCAGGTGCGCCCGCCGAGTTCGATCAGCTCGTCCACCGGGTCCCGGGTGGTGCCCGCGAGCTCGTTGACGACGACGCGCTCCTCACCCGCGACCTTGTTCAGCAGCGAGGACTTGCCGACGTTCGGGCGGCCGATCAGCGCGATACGGCGCGGGCCGCCCGGCGGGGTGCCGAAGCTCTGCTCCGGCGCCTCGGGCAGCGCCTTGAGCACCTCGTCCAGCATGTCCCCGGTCCCCCGGCCGTGCAGCGCCGAGACGGGGTGGGGCTCGCCCAGGCCGAGCGACCACAGATAAGCGGCGTCGGCCTCCCCTGAGGGGCCGTCCACCTTGTTGGCGCACAGCACCACCGGCTTGCCCGCGCGGCGCAGCAGCTTGACCACGGCCTCGTCGGTGTCGGTCGCGCCGACCGTGGCGTCCACGACGAAGACGACCGCGTCCGCCGCCTCGACCGCGAACTCGGCCTGGGCCGCCACCGAGGCGTCGATGCCGAGCACGTCCTGCTCCCAGCCGCCGGTGTCCACGACCTTGAAGCGGCGGCCCGCCCACTCGGCCTCGTAGGTGACCCGGTCCCGGGTGACGCCGGGCCGGTCCTCGACGACGGCCTCGCGGCGGCCGATGATCCGGTTCACCAGGGTCGACTTGCCGACGTTCGGGCGGCCCACGACCGCGAGGACCGGGAGCGGCCCGTGCCCGGCCTCGCCGAGCGCGCCCTCCACCTCCTCCGGGTCGAAGCCCTCTTCCGCGGCGAGCTCCATGAACTCCGCGAACTCGGCGTCACCGAGCTCCCCGTGCCCGTGCCCCGTGCCGCCGGGGTGATTCTGGTCGTCCATGGTGTCCGTTCATCCTCGTCGTTCCGTGCCGTGCGGCCCAGTGGCCGCGCGTCAGTGCGGGGCGCGGCCGGTGAACCGGCCGGCCTCGGCCAGGTGCCCGCTCAGCCGCCGCTGAAGCTGTACGGTCGCCTCGTCCAGCGCCCGTTTCGTACGCAGCCCGCTCCCGTCGCCGACCTGGAACGGGTCGCCGAAGACCACGTCGACCCGGCCGCGCAGCGGGGGCAGCGCGGATATCAGCCGTCCGCGGCGGTCCGTGCTGCCGAGCACCGCGACGGGCACGACGGGCGCGCCCGAGCGCAGCGCGAAGTAGGCGAGCCCCGAGCGGAGCGCCGCGAAGTCCCCCTCGCCGCGCGTCCCCTCCGGGAAGATCCCGAGCACACCGCCCCGCTCCAGCACGCCCAGCGCCTGGCCGATCACCGCGCGGTCGGCCCTGCCCCGGTCCACCTTCAGCTGCCCGATACCCCGCAGGAACGGGTCGAGCGGGCCGACGAACGCCTCCCGCTTGATGAGGAAGTGCACCGGCCGGGGCGCGGTGCCCATCAGCATCGGGCCGTCGATCAGATGGGTGTGGTTGACCGCGAGGATGGCGGGCCCGCTCGGGGGCATCCGCCAGGCGCCGAGCACCCGGGGCCGCCACAGGCCCCGCATGAGCCCGATACCGATGCCGCGGCCGACGGCGGCTCCCCGCTGCCCGGGGAGGGCGTCGGTGGCTGTCACCTAGACCTGCCCCGCCTTCGCCGCCGGCTTGCCGGCCGCCGCCTTCGCCGCCTGCGCCGCTTTCTCAACCAGAGTCACCACGCACTCCACGACCTGCTCCAGGGTGAGCTCGGTGGTGTCCACCTCGACCGCGTCGTCCGCCTTGCGCAGCGGGGAGGTCTTCCTGCTGGAGTCCGCCTTGTCGCGCTCCGCCAGGTCGCGCCGGGTGGCGGCCAGGTCCACCGGGCGGCCGCCCTCCGCGCTCTTCAGCTCACCGCCGCGGCGGGCCGCGCGGGCCTCCGGCGCGGCGGTGAGGAAGATCTTCAGATCGGCGTCCGGCAGCACGGTGGAGCCGATGTCCCGGCCCTCGACCACGATGCCGCCCTCCGCCGAGGCGGCGATGGAGCGCTGCAGCCCGGTGATCCGGGCCCGCACCTCGGGCACCGCGCTGACCGCGCTCACCGCCGCGGTGACCTCCGGCGTACGGATCGGGCCCGAGGCGTCCGCGCCGTCGGCGGAGATCGTCGGGGCCTCCGGGTCGGTGCCGGAGTCGATCCGCGGCGTGTCCGCAGCGGCGGCCACCTCGGCGGGGTCGGCGACATCGACGCCGTGGGTGAGCATCCACCAGGTCATCGCGCGGTACTGCGCGCCGGTGTCCAGATAGCGCAGCCCCAGCTGCGCGGCCACGGCCTTGGACGTGCTGGACTTGCCCGTGCCGGAGGGGCCGTCGATGGCGACGATCACGGTTGCCGGGGTTGCAGACACGGTGGCGGACACCTTTCTCGGATTTCACGGGCCCGCACCAGGCTACCGGCTACGGGGATCAGCCGACCGCCCCGTCCTGCTCCCGGCGGACCGCGAGCGCCCCGCCCGGTCACGCCCCGGGAGTCAGGGCTGCTGCCGGATCGACCAGCCCCGCTCCCGGAGCGCGGTCTGCAGCGGGCGCACCGCCCTCGGTTCGACCATCAGCTGGACGTAACCGGCCTGCTGCCCCGTCGCATGCTCGATGCGGACGTCCTCGATGTTGACCCCCGCCGCCCCGGCGTCCGCGAAGATCCGCGCCAGCTCGCCGGGCCGGTCGCTGATGAGCACCACGACATCCTCGTAGGCGGTCGGCGCCTGCCCGTGCTTGCCCGGCACCCGCACCCGGCCCGCGTTGCCGCGCCGCAGCAGGTCCGCGACCCCCTCGGCGCCCGCCGTCTGCTTGGCCTCGTCCCCGGACTCCAGCGCGCGCAGCGCCCGTACCGTCCCGTCCAGGTCGGCCGAGACCTCGGCGAGGATGTCGGCGACGGGGCCCGGGTTGGCGGAGAGGATGTCCACCCACATCCCCGGGTCGGAGCCCGCGATCCGGGTGACGTCCCGGATGCCCTGGCCGCACAGCCGTACGGCCGTGTCCGCCGCGGCCTCCAGCCGCGCCGCGACCAGGCTGGAGAGCAGCTGCGGGGTGTGCGAGACCAGCGCCACCGCCCTGTCGTGCGCGTCCGCGTCCATCAGCACCGGCACGGCCCCGCACAGCGCGATCAGCTCCAGCGCCTGGTTCAGCACCTCGGTGTCGGTCTGCTGCGTGGGGGTGAGCACCCACGGCCGGCCCTCGAACAGGTCGGCGGTGGCGGCCAGCGGCCCGTTCCGCTCCCGTCCGGCCATCGGGTGGCTGCCCAGATACGTGGTGAGGTCGCCGCCCAGCTCGGTCAGCTCCCGGCGCGGGGTGCCCTTCACACTGCCGACGTCGATCACCCCGCGGGCGAGCCCGCGCCGCTGGAGGCCGGCGACGGCCCCGGCGATCCGGGCGGGCGGCACCGCGACGATCGCCAGGTCGACGGGCTCCCCGGGCTCCTCGTCCGTCCCGGCGCCCAGCGAGCAGGCCGTACGGACCCGCTCGTGGTCCCGGTCGCTGAGATGGACGCGCACCCCGCGCGCGGAGAGCGCCAGCGCGGCCGAGGTGCCGATGAGTCCCGTGCCGACCACGAGGGAGGTTCGCATGCCGTACAGCGTAGTTCGCCGCGCACGGCGCCCGCGCGGCAGTGCGCGACGGCCGCCCGCCGAGACGGTACAAGGGAGGCATGATCTTCCATGTGGTCCCGCTCGACGACTGGCTGCTGGCCCCGGACCGGCCGTACGCCCCGCCGGTCCTGGTGAACGGGGGCTTCATCCCGTGCACGGCCGACGAGGAGGAGGCGCTGGCCGTCGCCGACGCGCACTTCCGCGACACCGTCGGCCCGCTGATGGTGCTGATGATCGACGAGCACCGGCTGGACGCGCGGGTGCGCTGGGAGCCGGGGCCGCAGATCTACGGCCGGATCAACCGCTCGGCCGTGGCCGGGATGCTGGAGATCGAGCGCGACGCCGAGGGCCGCGCCCGCTCCCTGGCCGTCTGGTCCTGACCCGGCCCCCGGGGTCCCGGGTCCCGGCCCCTGGGCTACAGTCCGACCTCGTTCATCAGCATGCCGACCTCGGTGTTCGTCATGCGCCGCAGCCAGCCCGACTTCTGGTCGCCGAGCGCGATCGGGCCGAAGCGGGTGCGCACCAGCCGCTCGACGGGGAACCCGGCCTCGGCCAGCATCCGGCGCACGATGTGCTTGCGGCCCTCGTGCAGCGAGACCTCGACCAGGTAGTTCTTGCCGGTGTTCTCCACGATCCGGAAGTGGTCCGCGCGGGCGTACCCGTCGTCCAGCTCGACGCCCTCCTTGAGCCGCTTGCCCAGATCGCGCGGGAGGGGGCCCTGGATCGCGGCGAGATAGGTCTTCCGCACGCCGTAGCGCGGGTGCGTCAGCCGGTGCGCCAGCTCGCCGTGGTTGGTGAGCAGGATGATGCCCTCGGTCTCGGTGTCCAGCCGGCCGACGTGGAAGAGCCGGGTCTCGCGGTTCTGCACATAGTCGCCGAGGCACTGGCGCCCCTCCGGGTCCTCCATGGAGGCGACGACCCCGGCGGGCTTGTTCAGCGCGAAGAACAGATACGACTGGGTGGCGACGGTCAGCCCGTCGACCTTGATCTCGTCCTTCGCCGGGTCCACGCGCAGCCCCTGCCCGCGCACGATCTTCCCGTTGACCTCGACCCTGCCCCGTTCGATCAGCTCCTCGCAGGCCCGCCGGGAGCCCATCCCGGCGCGCGCGAGGACCTTCTGCAGCCGCTCGCCGTCCTCCCCGCCGAAGGTCTTGGGCAGCTTGAGCGGCGGCTTGGCGTGCCGCTGCCGGTTGCGCTCCTCGACCTGCGCGTCGTACTCGCGGGGGCGCGCGGGCGCCGAGCCTCTGCGGTCGCGCGCCTTGCGCTCCCCGCTCCCGGTCCCGCCCTTGCGGACAGCCGGGCGGCCCTTGCCCGCGGGCTTGCCGCCGCCCGATCCGGCGCCGGGCTTGCCGCCCTGGCCCTGGGGGTAGCGGCGCTCCTCGGGGCGCGGTGTGCCGGGCTGCTGCCGCTTGCGCCCCTGGTTACCGCGGCCGCCGCCGCTGCCGCTGCCGCCTGTGTTCCTGCCGCTGCTTCGCATCAGTGCTCAGTGTCCGTCGTCTGGGAGTCGCTGGAAGGGTCGTCTACGTCGAACGACGGCATGCCCTCCTGGGTGTCCCCCTCGACGGCCTCCGCCTCCGGGAGGAAGGGGGCCAGCTCCGGAAGCTCGTCCAGGCCGCGCAGGCCCATCCGCTCCAGAAAGTAATGCGTCGTCCTGTACAGGATCGCACCTGTCTCGGGTTCCGTTCCCCCCTCCTCCACCAGACCGCGCTGCAGCAGGGTGCGCATCACCCCGTCACAGTTCACTCCGCGAACGGCGGAGACCCGGGAGCGGCTGACCGGCTGCCGGTACGCGACGACCGCCAGGGTCTCCAGCGCGGCCTGGGTGAGCCGCGCCTGCTGCCCGTCCAGGACGAACCGCTCCACGGCGTCGGCGTACTCCCCGCGTGTGTAGTAGCGCCAGCCGCCGGCCACCAGCCGCAGCTCGAAGCCCCGCCCGTCCCGGGCGTACTCGTCGGCCAGCTCGCGCAGCGCGTCCGAGACCTCGCGCGGGCGCCGCTGCAGCACCCTGGCCAGGTGCTCGGGGGTCACCGGCTCGTCGACGACCATGAGCACGGCCTCCAGCGCGGGCCGCAGCTCCAGCCCGGCGGCCCCGGAAGCGCCGGCGGGCAGCGGGCCGGGCTCGGCGCCGGGGGCCGCCTCCGCCTCCTGGACCTCGTAGCTCTCGGCCGGTGTCTCGGTGGTCTCACTCATTCCTGGGGTCTCCGGGCTCCTGGTCGAATTCGTCGGTCACCAGCGGCTCGGTGCCCGCGGCGCCGCTCCACCGGATCGTGAGCGCCCCCAGCGCCTCGTCCTGGTCCAGCGCCACGGCGCGCTCGCGGTACAGCTCCAGCAGCGCCAGGAACCGGGCGACGACGGTGAGCGTGTCCGGCGCGTCCTCGGTCAGTTCCCGGAAGCTGACCTGGCCGCGCTCGCGCAGCCGCGCCACCACCACCTCGGCCTGCTCCCGCACGCTGACCAGCGGGGCGTGGATGTGCTCCACATACACCTGCGGTCTGGGCTTGGGCCGCATCGCCCGCACCGCGAGCTTCGCGAAGCCCTCGGGGCCGACGCTGATCATCACCTCGGGCAGCAGCTCCGCGTGCTGCGGCTCCAGACCGACGGTACGGGGGTACCGCCGGGCCTCGTCCTGCCAGCGCCCGGCGAAGATCGTGGCGATCTCCTTGTACGCGCGGTACTGGAGGAGGCGGGCGAAGAGCAGGTCCCGCGCCTCCAGCAGCGCGAGGTCCGCCTCGTCCTCGATCTCGGCCTGCGGGAGCAGCCGTGCGGCCTTCAGATCGAGCAGGGTGGCGGCCACCACCAGGAACTCGGTGGTCTGGTCGAGGTCCCACTCGGGCCCCATGGCGCGGATGTGCGCCATGAACTCGTCGGTCACCCGGGAGAGCGCGACCTCGGTGACGTCCAGCTTGTGCTTGGAGATCAGCTGGAGGAGGAGGTCGAAGGGGCCCTCGAAGTTGTCCAGAACCACCCGGAACCGTCCGTCGTCCGGTTCCCCGCCCTCTGGTTCCCCGCGCTCCGGTTCCCCGCCCTCCGGGTCCGCCGCTTCGGGCTCCGCGTCCGCCCCGGGGAGGGGGTGCCCCTGGAGCTCCGCCGCGGGCTGCGGGTGCTCTCCCCCTGGGCGCGCGGTTCCCCGCGCCTCTCCGGGCGCCTCCGGTTCGCCGGGGCCTTGGGCGGGGCCCCGGCCC
>NZ_JAAKZZ010000274.1 GCF_011045075.1 Streptomyces boncukensis | reverse complement strand
CCCTCCCCTTCGGCCACCCCCTCCCATCCGGCCGCTCTCCCGGCCATCGAGATCTCCGGCCCCCCGCTGGAGCGCGGGCGGCAGTACGGCGAGGCGTCCCGCGCCCGGGTGCGCGCCGCCCGGGAGTACTACGAAGCGGCGTTCGGCGCCTCCTCCGGGCTGACCTGGGAGCAGGTGACGGCCCGCGCGGCCCGCTGGCTGGAGCCCGTGCGGGCGTTCGCGCCCGAGCTCCTGGAGGAGATGCGCGGCATAGCGGACGGCGCGGGCCTGGAACTGCTGGACGTGCTGGCGCTGAACGCACGGGGCGAGGTGATCTACGACAAGTCGTTCGCCGCCATGGGCGAGGAGAGCGGGGCGGCCGAGGAACGTGCCGACGGCTGCACCTCGTTCGCGCTCCACGGCCCGGCCAGCGGCGACGGACATGTCTACGCCGGGCAGAACTGGGACTGGCGGGCCGGTGTGGCGGACACGCTCGTGCTGCTCCGCGTCGTGCAGCCGCCGAAGCCGACGCTGGTCATGCAGGTGGAGGCCGGGCAGATCGGGCGGCAGGGCGCCAGTTCGGCCGGGCTCGCACTGAACGCCAACGGTCTGGGCGGCCGGTTCGACGACGCGATCGGGCTGCCGCAGACGGTCGTACGCCGCACCGCACTGGACCAGCCCTCGGTCACGGACGCGCTGGACGTGCTCTGCCGCGCCCGCGCCCACATCGCCAGCAACGCCCTGCTGACCTGCCGCGAGGGCTTCGCCATCGATCTGGAGACCACCCCGGCGGGGCACGGCTGGCTCTATCCGACGGACGGGCTGCTGGTGCACGGCAACCACTATCAGGCAGGGCTCCCCGGGCCACTGGCCACGCAGGGCTACCGCCCGCTTGCGGCCGATTCGCTGGTCCGGGTGGAGCGCGCGGAGCAGGGGCTGCGTGCGCTGCGGGACGCGGCGGCACCCGCCGAGTCGCGCAAGGTGATACGGCAGGCGATGTCCGACCACCTCGGCCACCCCGAGGGCATCTGCACCCACCCCGATCCGCGCAAGCCGGAGCTGAGCCGCTGGACGACGCTCATCTCCTCGCTCGCCGACCTCACCACCGGGGACTACTACGCCACTCCCGGCACCCCCTGCGACCACGAGTACCAGCACCTCCCCTGGAACCTCTACGACGGCCCGTACGGCGACAGCAGACCAGCCTGACGGGGCGGCCCGCCCCGCCAGGCGGTGCCCGATGCAAGGAGAGCAGCGCATGAAGCTCACGCACACCCGGCTCCGTCCGGCAGCCGCCGGACTCGCCGCCGTGCTCGCGCTCGTCGTCACGGGGTGCAGTGGCGCGCCGAACAGCGGGCTGGGCGGCGGCCGGAGCGCCGCCCACCTCAAGCTGTCCCCCGCCACCGCGCCCGCCGACGAACCGCGCTCCACGGTGACCTGGATGCTGGAGGACGAGCCGGACTCCCTGGACCTGGACACCCGGGGCAGCAGTGCGGGCCGCACCGTGCTGACCAACGTCTGCGAGCGGCTCTACCAGCTCCGGCCCGACATGTCGGTCAAGCCCTGGCTCGTCTCCCGGGAGTCCCGCCCGGACCCCAGGACCCTGGTTCTCTCCCTGCGCAAGGGCGTCACCTTCCACGACGGCTCCCCGCTCACCGCCGACGACGTGCTGTGGAGCCTCAAGCGGCACGCCGCCGAGGACATGGAGCAGGCGGACGAGTTCGAGAACGTCAGAAAGCTGGCCAAGACCGGCGCGCACCAGATCACCATCACCTTCAAGAAGCCCGACGCCCTGTTCCGCCAGGCCCTCGCGGGTGACGCGGGCCTCGTCTACCGCCGCACACAGGTGGAGAAGGCGGGCAAGGAGTTCGGCACCCCGGGCCAACCGGACGCCTGCTCGGGACCGTACACCCTCAAGAACTGGAAGTCCGGCGACTCCATCACCATCGAGCGCTACGACGGCTACTGGGGCCGCAAGCCCCTGACCCGCCGCCTGGTCTTCCACTGGGCCTCGGACAGCGCGCTGGTCAACGCCCTGACGACGGGCGCGGCCGACGGTGTCTACGCCGGCTCGCCGAACACGGCCGCGGCCCTCTACGGCAAGAAGGGCCTCGCCCAGCACTACGGCCCCAGCACCGCGGCGCTCACCCTCATCCCCACCGAGCGGGGCGGCCTGGCCGACCCCAAGGTGCGGCGGGCGGTGTCGCTGGCCCTGGACCGCAGGGGCATCGCCCGGTCCGGCTACGGCGGCATGGTGGAGCCCTGGGCCAGCAGCATCGGCTCCGGCGCCTGGGGCTATGACAGACCCGTCTTCGCCGCGGCCCAGCGCGCGTTGCGCGCCTACGCCCCCGCCTCACCCGACGCCGACGACCTCACCCGCGCCAAGAAGCTGGTCAAGGAGGCCGACCGGGCACCCGACGAGCCGGTGGTCATCGGCACCGACGCCAGCCAGGGCCGCACCGTGGTGGCCAACGCCCTGCGGGCCGCGCTGCAGCGCGTGGGGCTCAAGGGCCGGATCAAGACGGTGCCCACGGCCCAGTTCGAGGAGTTCTACAGCTCGCCGCAGGCCCGCGCCGACATCGATGTGCTGGTCGCCGACTGGTACATCTCCAAGAGCGACCCGCTGGGCTTCTACGACAACGCCCTCTCCCGCAGCTCGAACAACTGGGTGGGCTTCCGGGACGCCTCCTACGACGCCACCGTGCGCAAGGCGCTGAGCACGCTCGACGACGGCAAGCGGGCCCGGCTCGCGGTGCGCGCCCAGCACACGTTCGCGAAGCAGGCCGTGTGGATACCGGTCGCGCAGGTCCCCTCCGTCCTGGTGCTGAACGACCGTCTGACGGGACCGCCCGCGTCCATGGCGTATCTCTACTACCCGTGGGCGGCCGACCTCGGCGGCAAGGGCAAGGGCAAAGCCAAGAGCAAGGGCGGGGGCAACAGCAAGGGCGGGGCCGACGCGCCCTCCTCCCCGGCGACGAAGGGCTGACACACCATGCTCAGCAGACTCTTCAGACAGCTCGCGGGGCTCGTCGCAACGCTGTTCGCCGCCTCCTTCGTGATCTTCGCGGCGGTGTACGCGGCGCCCGGCGATCCCGCCGTCTTCCTCGCCGGCGGCCGGGACAAGCTCACCCCGGAGAAGCTCGCCGCCGTCCGCGAGCAGTACCACCTGGACGAGCCGCTCGTGGTGCAGTACGGCCGCTGGCTGTGGGACTGCCTGCACGGCGACCTCGGCCGCTCCTTCAAGTACGCGGACCAGGTGGCCGATCTGATCGCCTCCCGGCTGCCCACCACCCTCGCGCTCGTCGGCTTCGCCACGCTGATCTTCGTGGTCCTCGGCGTCGGCGCGGGTGTGCTCGCCGCCGTCCGGCGCGGCTGGGTCGACCAGGCGGTCGTCGGCGCCACCACCCTGGCGGCTTCGGTGCCCAGCTTCGTCGCCGCGATCGGCCTCGTCTCGCTCTTCGGGGTGCGGTTCGGCTGGTTCCCCGTGACGGGCGCCGGCTCGGGCTTCGGCGGCACGGTGCACCATCTGACCCTGCCCGCGCTGTCCATGGCACTCGGTGCGCTGGCCATCGTCAGCCGCGTCACCCGGCAGTCCATGCTGGACGCCGCCGCCTCCGACCATGTCGAGGCCGCCCGCGCCTCCGGCATACCCGAACGGGACATCGTCCGCCGGCACATCCTGCGCAACGCGCTGGGCCCGATCCTCACCATGTGCGGCCTGGTCACCGCGGGCATGCTCGCCGGAACGGTCGTCATCGAGACCGCGTTCGGCCTCAGCGGGGTCGGCTCCCTGCTGGTCAACGCCATCAACACCCATGACTTCCCGGTCGCCCAAGCCGTCCTGCTGCTGATGGTCACCGGCTACATCGTCGTCACCAACCTCGTGGACCTCGTGCACCCGCTGCTCGATCCCCGGGTGCGGGCGGAGAGGAGCGCGGCATGAGCGCACTGACCGCGGCACAGTCACCCCAGTCACCCCAGCCGCCCCGATCATCCCGGCCCCCGCAGGCGCCGCAGACACCGCGGGCCGCCCGGATACGGCGGCCGCGGCTGCGCCCCAGACAGCCCCTCACCGTGCTGATCGCGGCCGGGTTCCTCGTCCTGGTGGTGCTCACCGCTGCGCTCGCCCCGCTGCTCGCGCCCTACGCCCCCGACTCCATCGACCTGTCGGCCTCCCTGGTGGGCACGGGCCGGGAGCATCTGCTGGGCACCGACGCCTCCGGGCAGGATCTGCTCTCCCGGGTGCTCCACGGCGCACGCACCAGCCTGATCGCCCCGCTGGCGCTGCTCGCGCTCGCCGCGCTGCTCGGGGTGACCCTCGGCACACTGGCCGCCTGGCGCGGCGGCTGGGTGGACACCCTGGTCTCGCGCCTCACCGATGTGATGTACGCCTTCCCCGGGCTGCTCTTCGTGGTGCTGATCATCGCGGTGTTCGGCGCGGGCATGACCACCTCGGTGCTCGCGCTGGCCCTCGCCTACGCCCCGACCATCGCCAAGTACACCCGCAGCCTGGCCCTCTCCGAGCGAGCCAAGCCCTATATCGACGCCTACCGCGTGCAGGGCATGGGCGGCGCCCGGATATGCGCCCGCCATCTGGTGCCCAACCTCGCCCGGTCCGTGGTCGGCTATCTGGTGGTGCTGTTCGGAGAGGCCCTGATGAGCCTGGCCACCCTCAGCTATCTGGGCTTCGGCGCCCAGCCGCCCAGCTCCGACTGGGGACTGATGGTGCAGGAGGGGCAGGCGGCCGTCGTCCAGGGCGCGCTGCTCCCCGCCATGGTGCCGGGCACGGCCATCGCCGCCGTGGTGGTGGCGTTCAACATCGTCGGCGTCTGGGCCGCCGACCGCCTCGGCAGCAGGAGGTAACCCCCTCATGACCACGACACAGCCGCTCCTGGACATCGCGGGCCTGACGCTCGAACTCCCCGGCACGGCCCGCCCGCTGCTCGCCGAGGTGACCCTCCAGGTGCGCACCGGCGAGGTGCTCGGCCTGGTGGGCGAGTCGGGCTCGGGCAAGTCGACGACCGCGAAGGCCGCGCTCGGCATGCTGCCGGCCGGCGGGCGCACGGAGGGCCGGGTGACCGTCGACGGCACCGATGTGCTCACGCTGCGCGGCGAGGCGCTGCGCGCCCACCGGGCCCGCACGGTGGCCATGATTCACCAGGATCCGCGCGCCGCCCTCAACCCCGTCCGCCGCATCGGTGACTTCCTCACCGAGCGGCTTGCCCACGCCGGGGTCACCGACCGCCGTGCGGCGCGCGCCCGCGCGGTCGAGCTCCTCGGCGCCGTCGGCCTGCCCGACCCCGCGCGGCATGTGCGGCAGCGCCCGCACGAGCTGTCCGGCGGGATGCTCCAGCGCGTCGTCATCGCGGGCGCGCTGGCCGCGGAGCCCCGGCTGCTGCTGGCCGACGAGGCGACCAGCGCGCTCGACGTCACCACCCAGGCCGAGATCCTCGACCTGCTGCGGACCCTGCGCGCCGAGCGCGAGACCGGCATGCTGTTCATCACCCACGATCTGCACCTGGCCGCCGCTTACTGCGACCGGGTGCTGGTGATGTACGCGGGCCGGATCGTGGAACAGCAGCCCGCGCCGGCGCTGTTCGCACACCCCCGGCACCCGTATACGCGCGGGCTGCTCGGCTGCTCGCCCACGCTCGGCGGAACGGCGGCGGACCTGCGCCCCGTGCCGGGCCGGCCGCCGTCGCTGGCCGAATCCTTCCCGGGCTGCCCGTTCGCGGCCCGCTGCCCGGAGGCGGAGCCGGAGTGCGAGACCTGGGCTCCGGTGGTCTCCCCGCTGGAGCCGGAGGGCGGGCCGGTGCCGAACGGGCCGCCGGTGCCGGCGGGAGAGGCTGCCTGTCGCCGGCTCCCGCTCGCCGCGTCCGTCGCACCCGCCACGCACGGGGCCACCGGAGCGTCCGGGGCGTCCACCGCGTCCGGGGCGTCCGAGGCGTCCGCCGCTTCCGGGGCGGAGGCTGCCCGATGACCCGGGGGGCACGGGCCCGGCCCCGGCCGTGCGCCTCCCGCCACCCGTCCGACCGCACAGGAAACGGCACAGGGAACCGCACAGGAAGGGGCGTTTGATGGCCGGGACCCAGGAGACGGGCCACGACGGGCCCGTGCTCAGCGTCGACGCGCTGCGCAAGACCTATCCGCTCCCCGGGGGCGGCCGGCTCACCGCCGCCGACGGAATCGGCTTCCGGGTGCCGCGCGGCGGTTCCCTCGGCATCGTCGGCGAGTCCGGCTCCGGGAAGACGACGGTGGCGCGCATGCTCGTCGGGCTGATCCGCGCCGACTCCGGCACCATCGCCGTCGCGGGCCACGTCCGGGGCTCCCGGCCGCCGCGGGGCAGGGCGGCCCGGCTGGCCAGGGCCCGGGAGGTCCAGATGGTCTTCCAGGACCCCTATCTCTCCCTCGACCCCCGGCTGACCGGCCGCCAGTGCCTGCTCACCGCGCTACGCCTGCACGGCGCCCAGGCCGCGGCGGCGGACGAGCGGGCCCTGCGCCTGCTCGACCAGGTCGGCCTCGGCTCCCGCGAGGCCGAGGCCCGCCCGCACGCCCTGTCCGGGGGCCAGCGCCAGCGCCTCGCCATCGCCCGCGCACTGGCCGTCGACCCGGCCGTGCTGGTCCTGGACGAGGCGGTGGCCGCGCTTGATGTCTCCATCCAGGCCCAGGTCCTCGGCCTGCTGGAGGAGATCCGCCGGGAGACGGGGGTGGCCCTGGTCTTCGTCAGCCACGACCTGGCCGTCGTGCAGTACATCACCGACGAGACGCTGGTGATGCGCCAGGGACGGGCCGTGGAGCAGGGCCCCACACCGCACGTGCTCGCCGATCCCCAGGACCCCTACACCCGCGCTCTGCTCGCCGCCGTCCCCCGCGAGGGCTGGGACCCGGCGGAGGCGGTGCGCACGGTCCGGGCGAGGTGAGCGGGGCGAGCAGAGCGAGCGGGGCGCGGCGCGTCAGCGCCCGGTACGGAGGGCGCTGGGGGTGACGCCGAGATGCCGCCGCATCGTGCGTGTGAGATGGCTCTGGTCCGCGAAGCCGCACGCGTCCGCGATCCGCGCGATCGCGGTGTCCGTACCGAGCAGCGCCCGGCGGGCGTGTTCGAGCCGCAGCCTCAGCACATACTGGTGCGGCGACTGCCCGGTGGACACGCGGAAGACCCGGGTGAGGTGCGAGGCGCTGACGCCGGCGACCCGGGCGAGATCGTCCAGGCTGATGCGCTCGGCGATGTTGGCATGGATGTAGTCGGTCACCTGCGCGAGCCTGCGCGGAGACAGACCGGAGGCCCCAGGCCCGGGTCCGCCGCCGCGGGAGGCGGCAACCTTGATCACATGTGCCGCGAGGGCCTGGACCAGCGACTGGGCGTAGAGCGTGTCGGCGGGACCGGAGCCCTCGTACTCCAGCACCAGGCGCTCCACCAGCATCGAGAGCAGCGGGTCGCTGCAGTGGTATCTGGGGGTGATCTCCAGCGTGCCCCGGAAGCCGCCCTCGTCCGCCAGCCTCTCCAGCCACCCGGGGTCGAGCGCGACGAGCATCAGCTCGACGTCCTCCTCCCAGCGCGGCCGGGCCGCCCAGCCGGCCGGGTTGATCAGGGACTGGCCGTGGTGGAAGCGCTCGCGGCGCACGAACCCGTCGGCGGACCAGCCCAGGTTGGTGGCCGCACCGGCGTGCACCACCAGCACATGGGTGTTCGGGCCGACCGCCGGCTGCGCCACGGAGGGCTTCCCCGCGGCCAGCTCCCGGTCGCGCTCGGCCACGGCGTGCCCGAGGTCGGTTCCGCTGCCCGACAAGTGCACGAGGTGCGGCTTGATCAGTGAGCTGGACACACATCCATTCTGGCCATACGGGTCACGTGATCGCATAACCGGCGGTCGGCTTCCGTGGTGCGTTTGTTCCAGAGCGGCCGGATCGTTCAAGAAGTGCCGGGCCCCGCCGGGTGACGGTGGTGGCGCACGTTGTGCCACCACCACGGAAGGAAGCACCCATGAGCGCGACGCACTCACTGTCCGGCAAGACCGTCCTGGTCGGCGCGGGGGCGAAGAACCTCGGCGGCCTGCTCAGCACCACCGTGGCCGCGGACGGCGCGAATGTCGTCATCCACTACCACTCCGACGCCACGGAGCCGGACGCCCGGCGGACCGCCGACGCGGTGGCGGCAGCGGGCGGCAAGCCCCTGGTCGTCCAGGGCGACCTGACGCGGGTGCCGGAGGTCGAGCAGCTGTTCAGCACCGCCAGGGACCACTTCGGCGGGATCGACGTCGCCGTCAACACCGCGGGGATGGTGCTGCGCAAGCCCATCGTGGAGACCACCGAGGAGGAGTACGACCGCATGTTCGCGGTCAACTCCAAGGCGGCCTACTTCTTCATCCGCGAGGCAGGCAAGCAGCTCAACGACGGCGGCAAGGTGATCACCATCGTGACCTCGCTGCTCGCGGCGTTCACCGACGGCTACTCGACGTACGCGGGCGGCAAGGCTCCGGTCGAGCACTTCTGCCGGGCCGCTGCCAAGGAGTTCGCCGGGCGCGGCATCTCCGTCAACAACGTCGCCCCGGGCCCGATGGACACCCCGTTCTTCTACGGGCAGGAGACCCCGGAGCGCGTGGTGTTCCACAAGTCGCAGGCGCTGGGGAACGACCTCACCAAGATCGAGGACATCGTTCCGCTGGTGACGTTCCTGGCCACCGACGGCTGGTGGATCAACGGCCAGACGATCTTCGCCAACGGCGGCTACACCACCCGGTGACGCCCGCGGCGCGGGGTGCTCACGGATCGTCGCCGCGGGCGGCCAGCTCCTCGCGCAACCACGCGGGCGCGAACCAGTTCTCCGCGTACTCCCGTGCGCACGGCGGGCACGCGTACAGGATCGAGCCCGGTCCTGAGCCCGACTCCACGGCCCCGATCATCACCGGGTCGTCCGTCACCTGGTGGCACCGCACGCACAGTCCACGGTCCGGCACGTGAGCTCCCCTCGTCCCCCTCGCCTCTCCCCCCGCGGGGGCTGGTGCCAGCCAACCGGATCGCTGCCGTGCGGAGCCACCGCGGGCGTGCCGTACTTCTGCTGCAACTTCGCTACAGCGACGGCCGGGGCCGGCGGCACAGCCGCGGACGCCCCTCGGTCAACCAGTGCCCGCCTCGATGTCACCCCCCGTTCCCCTTCCGCCGCTACGTTCACTGCCATCCGGTCGTCACGCCGTTCAGACCGTTCAGGACACCTGGACGGGCAGGGGCGCGAGCAGGCGCGAGGAGGTCCGGTGACGTTCCAGGAGACGTGGGCGGCGCCCGCGATTGCCCGCACCGGCCACAACGGCCACGACGGCCACGACGGAGTTCACGGAGTTCACCGGGCTCCGCCAGGGGGACGCGATCCCCGGCGGCCCGGCCTGCCCGAGCCCCCGGAGGGCGGGGACCCGCCCTCCGACCGGGGCGAACGCGACCTGGGCACCGCGCCGGAGCGGTACCTCGCGCAGCTGTACCTCACGGACAGCGGTCCCGGGCTGGATCCGGAGGGGGATCTCGCGGATGACGCGGATGATGCAGTGGACGCGGAGGACGGAGACGACATCGAGGAGACGTACCGGGCCGTCGGCACGCGAGGCGGCACCCGTGCGGGCGGCGCACCGCACCCGGGCTGACCGGGGGGCGGCGGGCTCGCGGCGGCAGCTGATCCGGCTGCGGGCCCCGGCGGCCGGAATCGTCTCGACACTCACCCTGGTCTCGTGCACGGCCAGCGGGAGCACCGGCTCGACCCCGGCCGAGGAGCTGTGCCACGGCTCCCTCAGCTCGCCGGCCGTCCGTGCCGCGCGCGTGCTGGGCCAGGAGCAGGAGTTCCACGAGAAGGAGAACGTCCCCTTCGACAAGGCCGCCCGCACCCTCCGCGCCAACTCCTACATCTCCACCTCCCGCACCGTCGTCTGCCGGGTCCACGCGGCGGTCGGCGGAGGCGGGGGCGG
>NZ_JAAKZZ010000273.1 GCF_011045075.1 Streptomyces boncukensis | reverse complement strand
CTGGCCGGGGCCTCGGGACAGACGGTGTTCGTGGAGTCCACAGCGGGGGTCGGGGACGGCGCCCGCACCGGCCTCGCCAGCGTGGTGACCGGCCTCGGCTTCGCCCTGTGCCTCTTCCTCACCCCGCTGGCGCAGATCATCCCGCCGCAGGTGGCGGCGGCCGCGCTGGTCGTCATCGGCGCGATGATGATGACGAACGCCGCGCACATCGACTGGAGCGATCCGGCGGTCTCCGCCCCGGTGTTCCTGACGACGGTGCTGATGCCCTTCGCGTACTCCATCACCGCCGGAATCGCCGCCGGGGTGATCTCCTATGTGATGATCAGGGCAGTGCAGGGGAAGTTCCGCGAGCCCGGCTGGTTGATGTGGGTACTGGCCGCCGTCTTTCTGGCCTACTTCGCGCTCGGCCCGATCGAGCACTGGCTGGGTGTCGAGTGACGCAGTGAGGAGCACCTGATGCTGGACATCGCCGACGAGCTGAGCCGCTGGTGCGGGCAGGGGCGCGAGTTCGCGGTCGCCACGGTCGTGGCGGTCAGCGGCAGCGCCCCCCGGCAGCCCGGCGCGGCGCTCGCTGTCGACACGGAGGGCGAGGCCGTCGGCAGCGTCTCGGGCGGGTGCGTGGAGGGCGCCGTCTACGAACTGTGCCAGGAGGTGATGGAATCGGGCACACCCCGGTTCCAGACCTTCGGCTACAGCGACGAGGACGCCTTCGCCGTCGGCCTCACCTGCGGAGGCGTCATCGACATCCTGGTGACACCGGTGCGCGCGGACTCTCCCGCGCGCACCGCCCTGGCCGCCGCGGCCGCCGTGCTGCTGCTCGCCTCGGCTGCCCCCGGATCCACCCCCGCGGCGGCCGGAGAGAAGCGGTCTCCCCTCAGCGTGGCGTACGTGTGCGAGACCGCGTCGCCGGGACCGGAGCACACGGTCCTGGCCGAGATCTCCACGAGGTTCCCCAAGGCCGGTGTCCCCCGCCAACCGCTCCGTCCGGACGGGGTGACCGTCCGCGTCACCCTGCCCCGACGCACGGTCAGCGCCCTGTTCCCGGACGCGGCGGGCGGCATCGGCGGCATCGCGACGCTGAGCACGGCCGTCACCCAGCGGGGCGAGCGGGCGGTGGCCGACTGGAAGGGGCTGACCGCGCCGCCGGTGCACCCGCCAGGCGGCGGCGCGCTGGTCCTGCGGCACCGCGGCCCGGTGCCTCCGGTCACCGTGGAAGCGCCGGGCGACGTCATCTTCACGGCCGGAAAGCTGGTCCTGGACCTCCAGTCGCTGCCGCGCGACCCGGCCTCGGGCACCGGCGGCGCACGCGCCGGTCGCGAGGGCGAGCCGTCCGCTCCGGCCGCCGCACGGCTGACCTGCGCTCCCCGGCCCGGCGACCAGAATCTGCTGCTGGCCACGGTGCCGGTCGCACCGGCACCGGACGGCTCGGCCACCCCCTCGCCCTCCGGCGACCCGTCCGGCTCGTCCGGCCCCTCCGACTCCACCGGCCCTTCCGATACGCGCGGCTCCGGGGGCCCGGGGTCCGGCTCGCGGCGGCAGGACCCGGCGCCGGACGGGCGCCGGCTGACGGTCGGGCCCGCCGCGGACGCCGACGTGGGCGACTGCCCGTCCGAGGCGCCCGACGTGGACCTAGACGAGCGGCGGCTGCCCGAGCCGCCGCCCGGGGCTGTGGTGCGGGACGGCACCCCGTTCCCGCTGTGCGTCGTGCCCGTCGGCTACGCCACCGTGCGCAAACAGGGCAGCGCGATGATCGTCAACGATCCGGCGCGGCGGCTCGGGCTGCTGGAGATGGCGTACCTCAAACGCACCGTGCAGACCCCGGACGGCCGCTACACCGAGAGCGACTCGGCGGGCCTGATCGAGCTGCCCGACGCCCGCTCGACGTTCCTGGCCTTCGACTTCCAGCCGGTCACCGCGCGGGTGGAGTTCGAGGCCGGACCCGCCACCGTCGTCAACATCAACCGGGGCGGCGCGTTCTCCACCGCCATCAGCTACGACCAGACCATCCGCCTCCACGACGTGGCGGTGAACGGGGTGCCGCTGGACGTCGGCCCCCGCTGCCGCACCGCACGCCCCTTCACCACCGAACTCAGCGGCGACTACAGCTTCCTCACCGGCGGACTGGTGGAGGGCGAGGTCACCATCCCGCCGTTCTCCGGCTGCGGGACCGGCGGCGAGGACCTGGACCCGCTGTTCACCGCCGCGGTCTCCGGACCCGGCAACCGGCTGACGATCCGGCAGGGCGTGCCGTGCACGGCAGCCGCCTGCAGGGACCAGGTACCGGAACTTCCCGAGCTGTGAGCCGCGGGCACCGACACCCCCACGGGAGAGGGCATGGGAATCGAAGTGGCCGTCGAGGGCCTGACCAAGACCTTCGGCCGGCAGAACATCTGGAGCGATCTGACGCTCACCCTGCCCGCCGGTGAGATCAGCGTGATGCTGGGCCCCTCCGGCACGGGCAAGACCGTCTTTCTGAAGTCGCTGGTCGGGCTGGTCCGCCCGGAGCGCGGGCGGGTGCTCGTCGACGGGGTGGACATGGTCGGGAGCCGGGAGCGGGACGTCTACGAGGCCCGGAAGCGGTTCGGGCTGATGTTCCAGGACGGGGCGCTGTTCGGCTCGATGCCGCTGTTCGACAACATCGCCTTCCCGCTGCGCGAGCACACCGGGAGGAAGGAGTCCGAGATCCGCCGCATCGTGCTGGAGCGGATGGAGATGGTCGGGCTGCTCGGCTCCGAGGGCAAGCTGCCCGGGGAGATCTCCGGCGGGATGCGCAAACGCGCGGGGCTGGCCCGCGCCCTCGTCCTGGACCCGCAGATCATCCTGATCGACGAGCCGGACTCCGGGCTCGACCCGGTGCGGACCTCCTATATCTCCCAGCTGCTGATCGACCTCAACGCGCAGATCGACGCCACCATGCTGATCGTCACCCACAATCTCGACATCGCGGGCACCGTGCCGGACAACATGGGGATGCTCTTCCGGCGCGGTCTGGTGGCCTTCGGCCCCCGCGAGGTGCTGCTGACCAGCGACGAGCCGGTCGTCGCCCAGTTCCTCAGCGGGCGGCGCGCCGGGCCCATCGGGATGGCCGAGGAGAAGGACCAGGCCACCATCGACCGCGAGGAGACCCAGGGCGTCGTCGAGCAGACCCCGGCAGGACGGCCCGTCATGCCGCAACTGGAGCCCACCCCCGGGCTGCCGCGGCGCCAGGCGGTCAGACGGCGGCAGGAGCGGGTGCGGGCCATGCTGCACGAGCTGCCGCCGGCCGCCCAGCGGGCCGTCGTCGCGGGCTTCGCACCCGAGGTGTCCGCGTGAGCGCCCCGGGGCCGCGCGGGGCGCCCCGGGCTGCGACCCGGACGCCGCTTCCAGTGCCGGGCCTGGGCGTGGTCCGCGAGATCGGACGGCTGTTCGCGCTCGGGGTGCATGTGGTGGGGCAGATGTTCCGCCGCCCCTTCCAGCTGCGGGAGTTCGTCGAGCAGTTCTGGTTCATCGCCAGCGTGACCATCCTGCCCGCGATGCTGGTCACCATCCCGTTCGGCGCGGTGATGGCCCTCCAGGTCGGTTCGCTCATCGAGCAGTTCGGCGCCCGCTCCTTCACCGGCGGCGCCAGCGTCCTGGTGATGATCCAGCAGGCCAGTCCGCTGATCGTGTCGCTGCTGATCTCCGGGGTCGCGGGCTCCGCGATCTGCGCCGACCTGGGGTCGCGCACCGTACGGGAGGAGCTGGACGCCATGGAGGTCATGGGCGTCTCGCCGATCCAGCGGCTGGTGGTGCCCCGGGTGCTGGCCGTGATGGCGGTGGCGCTGCTGCTCAACGGGCTGGTGTCGGTGGTCGGCACGCTGGGCGGCTATTTCTTCAACGTCGTCATGCAGAACGGCACTCCGGGCGCGTACGTGGCGAGCTTCTCGGCGCTCGCCCAGCTTCCGGACCTCTACATCAGCGAGCTGAAGGCGGTCCTGTTCGGCTTCGTCGCCGGGGTGGTCGCCGCGTACCGCGGGCTGAACCCGAAGGGCGGGCCGAAGGGCGTGGGGGACGCGGTGAACCAGTCGGTGGTCTTCACCTTCCTCATCCTCTTCTTCATCAACGCGGTGCTGACGGCGATCTATCTGCAGCTCGTCCCGTCGAAGGGGATCTGACATGGCCCTCACCGACGCGAAGCAGCCGCCGCAGCCGGACGGGGGCCCGGAGTCCGTGCCGGGGGCCCGGCCGCGCGGCCGGTGGCTGGCCTGGCTGGAGCGGCCGGGCGACGAGCTGCTGTTCTATCTGCGGGCCCTGCTGTGGATCCCGCGCGCGGTCCGCCGCTACCCCAGGGAGATCCAGCGGCTGCTGGCCGAGGTCTCCTTCGGCAGCGGCGGCCTCGGGGTGATCGGCGGCACCGTCGGCGTGATGATCGGCATCACCGTCTTCACCGGCACCGTGGTCGGGATGCAGGGGTACGCGGCCCTCAGCCAGATCGGGACGGACGCCTTCACCGGGTTCGTCTCCGCGTACTTCAACACCCGGGAGATCGCCCCGCTGGTGGCGGCGCTGTCGCTGTCGACCACCGTCGGGGCCGGGTTCACCGCGCAGCTCGGCGCGATGCGCATCAACGAGGAGGTCGACGCGCTGGAGAGCATGGGCATCCGCAGCATGCCCTTCCTGGTCTCCACCCGCATCGTGGCCGCGGCGATCGCCATCGTCCCGCTGTACGGCATCGGGCTGCTGGGCTCCTATCTGGCGTCCCGCACCGTCACGGTGCTGTTCAACGGACAGTCCACCGGCACCTACGACCACTACTTCCAGCTGTTCCTGGTGCCCACCGACGTGCTGCTGTCCTTCCTCAAGGTGCTGGTCTTCAGCGTGCTGGTGATCCTGGCGCACTGCTACTACGGCTTCCGGGCCTCCGGCGGGCCCGCAGGGGTCGGGGTGGCTGTCGGCCGGTCGGTGCGCACCGCGATCGTGCTGATCAGCGTCACCGACTTCTTCCTCAGCCTCGCCCTGTGGGGCGCGACGACGACGGTGAAGGTGGCCGGATGAGTGCTCTCAGCCGTACCCGTACCCGTACCCGGCCCGGGGCGCGCGCGGTGGCCCGCCGCAGGCGGCTGGCGGGGGTGGCGTACCTCCTGGTGCCCGTCCTGCTGGCCTGGCTCTGCCTCGCCGTCTACAACAAGGAGTTCACCGACCGGGCCACGGTCGTGGTGGAGACCGGGCAGGCCGGCAACGAGATGCACGAGCGCGCCGAGGTGAAGGTGCGCGGCGTGGTGGTCGGCGAGGTCACCGGGGTCGACAGCGACGGCGAGCGGGCCCGGCTCACCCTGGCGCTGCACCCGGACCAGCTGGACCGGGTGCCCTCCGACGTACGGGCCCAGCTGCTGCCCACCTCCCTCTTCGGCCAGCGCTATGTGGCCCTGGTACCGCCGCCGCACCCCTCCCCCAAGCCGCTGGCCCGCGACAGCGTCATCCCGCAGGACCGCAGCCGGAACGCGGTGGAGCTGCAGGACGCGCTGGACCGGCTGCTGCCGCTGCTGACCGCCGTGCAGCCGCAGAAGCTGTCGGCCACCCTGACCGCGGTGGCCCAGGCGCTGCGCGGACGGGGCGCGGCGCTGGGCCGGAGCATGGTCGAGCTGGACGCCTATCTGGGCAGGCTCAACCCCCAGCTGCCCACCCTCACCCGGGACATCGAGCGGTTCGCCGAGGCGAGCCGGACGTACGCGAAGGCGGCGCCCGGCATCGTCGAGGCGCTGCACGACGCCACCACCACCAGCGCCACCCTCGCCGCGAAGAAGGCGGACCTGTCCCGGCTGTACGCGTCCGTGACCACCGGCTCCCGCGATCTGGACGGCTGGCTGCGGCAGAACCGGCGCAATCTGATCCGGCTGACCGCCACCAGCCGCCCGACGCTGGAGCTGTTCCGCCGCTACGCCCCGTCGTTCCCCTGCACGCTGAGCACCCTGGCCGACTTCGTACCGGCCATGGACCGGGCGCTGGGCAAGGGCACCCGCAGACCCGGGCTGCAGGTGGGGGTGCGGGTGGTCGAGCCCCGCGGCAGGTACCGGCCCGGCCGGGACGCGCCCGCGTACGGCGCGGGCGGCGGCCCGCGCTGCTATCCGGTGCCGTGGACCGGGGACGGCACCCCGGCCCGGCCCGCGGACGGCGGCAGCGGTACCAGCGGCGGCGCAAGCGGCCGCGGTGCGCCGCGCGGCGGCGGGCCGGTCGCCTCACTGCACGACGGACTGGGCCCGGCCAACTCCCCCGGCGAGAACGAGCTGCTGAACGAGCTGCTGGCGGCCTCGGGCGCGGCGCAGCCCGGCGCGCTGCCCGACTGGTCCAGCGTGCTGGGAGGGCCGGCGTTCCGGGGCACGGAGGTGAAGCTCAAGTGACCCGCACAAGCCTGACCGGACCGGTGCTCAAGTCCCTCGCCTTCGTGCTGGTCACCGCGCTGGCCACCGGCATGCTGGCGCTCAGTGTCGCCGGCACCTCCGTCGGCTCGACGAACCGCTACAAGGCGTGGTTCACCGACACCACCGGGCTCATCGAGGGCGACTCGGTCCGCATCGGCGGTGTCGAGGTCGGCGAGGTGACGTCGATCGAGGTGGTGCAGCGGCGCTATGCGCAGGTGGAGTTCACCGTGGCGGAGGACCGCGCACTGCCCGCCTCCGCCACCGCCTCGGTCAAGTACCTGAACATGGTCGGCCAGCGCTATCTCGCGCTGCGGCGCGGCACCGGCGAGGTCGGCAGGACGCTGCGGCCCGGCGCGACCATCCCGCTGGAGCGCACCACCCCGGCGCTGGATCTGACCCAGCTGTTCAACGGGTTCCGCCCGCTGTTCCAGGGCCTGTCCCCGCGGCAGACGAACGAGCTGGCGGGCTCCCTCGTCCAGGTGCTGCAGGGCGAGGGCGGCACCGTCACCGGGCTGGTGCGCACCATCGGCTCACTGACCACGACCCTGGCGCGGAAGGACCACGTGATCGGCGAGGTCGTCGACAACCTCAACACCGTGCTGGGGACCGTCAACAGGCGGGAGAAGAAGTTCTCCGGCCTCATCACCACGCTGGAGCGGCTGGTGGACGGCTTCGCCGAGGACCGGAAGCCCATCGGCGAGGCCGTCGACGCGATGGGCTCGCTGTCCGCCAGCACCAGCGGCCTGCTGCGGGACGGCCGCGCGCCGCTGAAGCGGAACATCCGGGAGGTCTCCCGGCTGTCCGGCAACCTGGCCGACAGCGCCCCGCAGGTCGAGAACTTCCTGCGCCGCACCCCCCGCAAGATGCGGGCGATCGGGCGCACCGCCTCCTACGGCTCGTGGCTCAACCTGTATCTCTGCGAGGCGAGGGTGACGGGCGTGACCACCGGGGACGGCAGTCCGCCGCCGACCGGGGTCGCCCTCACGGATGCGAGGTGCCGGCCATGAGGCGGCTTCCGCTCCGTGCGGCCCCCGCGCGCCGCTTCCGCGTCCCCCGCCCCTGGGGCCGGCCGGTCCGGGAGCGGAACCCGGTCGCGGTCGCGGTGGTCGGCCTGGTCCTGCTCGTCCTCGCCGGGCTGCTCGCGTTCAACGCCCGGTCGCTGCCGCTGCTCGGCGGCGGCACCAGCTACAGCGCGGACTTCGCCGAGTCCGCCGGGCTGCGGAAGGGCGACGAGGTCCGGGTCGCCGGGGTGCGGGTCGGCGAGGTGGACGGCGTCGGGCTGGACGGCCCGAAGGTGAAGGTGCGCTTCACCGTCAAGGACACCTGGATCGGCGACCGAAGCACCGTGGCCATCGGCGTCAAGACGCTGCTGGGCGCCAAGTACCTCGCCGTGGACCCCCGCGGGGCCCGGGAGCAGGACCCGGACCGGCGCATCCCCCTCCAGCGGACCACGTCCCCCTACGACGTGGTGGACGCGTTCACCGGGCTCGGCGAGACCGTCGGGGAGCTGGACACCGACAAGATCGCCAAGAGCTTCGACGCGCTCTCCGACGCGTTCGCGCACACCTCCCCGCATGTGCGCAAGGCCGCCAAGGGGCTCTCCGCGCTCTCCCGCACGGTCTCCACCCGGGACACGGAACTCGCCGAGCTGCTGCGGGGCGCCAACCGGGTCACCGGCACCCTCAGCAAGCAGCGGACGCGGTTCGAGAACCTCATCCGCGACGGCAACACGCTGCTGGCCGAGGTCCGTGCGCGGCGCGACGCGATCCACCGCCTCTTCACCGGCTCCCGCGATCTCGGCAAGCAGCTCGGCGGCCTGGTGGACGACAACAGCCGGCAGATCGGCCCGGCGCTCGACGCGCTGGACCGGGTGACCGGGGTGCTCGCGAAGAACCGCAGGTACCTCGACCGGGCGCTGGCCACCGCCGGCCCCTACTACCGGCTGGTCGGCAACGCGCTGGGCAACGGCCGCTGGATGGACAGCTACCTGTGCGGCCTGGTGCCCCGGGACTACCTGCCCGCCGGTACGCCTCCGGCCACCGGCTGCATGCCGCCGAAACGAGGAGGTGGACGCTGATGGACTCCCGGTGGTTCCCGCGTTCCCGGCCCGCGCCGGGCGGCCCGAAGGGGCGCGGGGCCCGTGTCCGCCGCCGCTTCGCCACAGGGCGCGCCGGACGCGCCCTGGCCCTGCTCCTGGCCCTCGTCCTGCTGGGCACCGCAGCGGTGGTCGGAGTACGGACGCTGCGCTCCCCCGAGGGCACCCGGATCACCGCCTGGTTCGACCGGACGATCGGCGTGCACGAGGGCTCGGACGTACGGGTCCTGGGGGTGCGGGTCGGCAGCGTACGGCGGATCGAGCCACGCGGCGAGCGGGTCAAGGTCACCCTGCGGGTGCGCGACGGTGTCCCGGTCCCGGCCATGGTGCGGGCCGTGGTGGTCTCGCCCAGCGTGGTCTCCGGCCGCTTCGTGCAGCTCAGCCCCGCCTACGGCGGCGGCCCCCGGATGCCGGACGGCGGCGTCGTGCCGGCCCGGCGCACGGCGACCCCGCTGGAGATCGACGAGCTGCTGCAGAGCCTGACCGACCTGTCCGACGCGCTCGGACCCGAGGGGGCCGACAAGGACGGTGCGCTGTCGCGGCTGCTCGACGTCGGCGCGGAGAACCTGGACGGCAACGGCAAGGCCATCGGCGACACCGTCCGGCAGCTCGGCGGCGCGGCGAAGGTGCTCGACGACAGCAGCGGCGACCTGGTCGGCACCATCCGGCAGTTGCAGAAGTTCACCACCATGCTGAAGAGGAACGACGGGGGGGTGCGCAAGGCCGTCACCCAGCTGTCGGACGTGGCCGTCTTCCTCTCCGAGGACCGGGGGCATCTGGCGGCCGCGCTGAAGGAACTCGGCACGGCGCTGGGCAAGGTCAAGACCTTCGTCCGGGACAACCGGCGCCGGCTGGGCTCCAACGTGGACAAGCTCGCCGCGCTCACCCGGACCGTGGTCAAGCAGCGCGCGTCCGTCGCCGAGGCGCTGGACACCCTGCCGCTGGCCGCGTCCAACGTGGAGAACGCGTACAACAAGCGGACCCGGACCATCGACGGCCGGGTGAACATCAACGAGCTCCGCGCGGGCGCCCGCGAGCAGCGAAAGGACCGCTCCGCGCTGCCGCTGCCGCCCGTCGGCGGCGTCTACGGCACCCCGCCGCGCGCGGCGGGCGGCGCGAAGGGAGCGGGCCGGTGAACCGCCGCGCCGCCCGTGCGGGCATCGCCCTGTGCGCGGGGGTCAGCCTGGTCGGACTCGCCCTGGTCCCCGGCGGCTTCCCCTCCCCCCGCTTCGACGGTCTGGAGGACCTGCCGCTGCCGGGCGGGGCCGACCTCGGCGGCCACCCCTACACCGTCACCGCCGAGTTCCGGAACGTCGTCAACCTCTTCCCGCACTCCGCGGTCAAGGTCAACGACGTGGCGGTGGGCCGGGTCACCAAGGTCTCGCTCGGCGAGGGGCAGTGGCACGCCACCGTGACGATGAAGGTCAACGGCAAGGTCGAGCTGCCCCGGGGCGCCTACGCCCATCTCGAACAGTCCAGCCTGCTCGGCGAGAAGTACATCCAGCTCACCGCGCCGAAGACCGGGAAGCGCGAGGGAGACGGGGGAAGCGGGGGAGG
>NZ_JAAKZZ010000272.1 GCF_011045075.1 Streptomyces boncukensis | reverse complement strand
GGCCCGTCCCCCCGCTCCTGCGACGCCTCCTGCTGCTCCTCCAGCCGGTGCTGGTGCTCGACGGCCTCCATCCGGTCCTCGTCGAGGAGTTCGTGCACGGAGTTCATCAGCGTCTCCATGTCCACGACGCCGGTGTACTCGCCGCGCTTGCCGGTCACCGCGACGCGGCCCGCGTTGTCGGTGAGCACCGCCTCCAGCGCGTCGCGCAGCGTGGCGTCCCGGGTGACCGTGTCGTTCACCAGCGTTCCGGCCCGCGCCAGGGAGCCCTTGGCGCGCATCAGGTCGCCGCGCCGCAGCCACTTGTACGGGCGCCGGTGCCGGTCCAGCAGCAGCACCTCGTTGACGTGCGCGGCCGTACCGGATCCGAGCAGTTCGAAGATGTCCCGCAGCGGCTGCTCCATGGTGACGGTGGGGAAGTCGACGATGGCCACGTCCCGCACCCGGGTGAGGTTGAGCCGCTTGAGCGCGGCGCCCGCGCCGACGAAGCCGGAGACGAAGTCGTCGGTGGGGTTGGTGAGGATGGCCTCGGGGGTGTCGAACTGCGCGATGTGCGAGCGCTCCCGCAGCACCGCGATCCGGTCGCCGATCTTGATGGCCTCGTCGAAGTCGTGGGTGACGAAGACGATCGTCTTGCGCAGCTCGTGCTGCAGCCGGATCAGCTCGTCCTGCAGATGGTCGCGGGTGATCGGGTCGACGGCGCCGAACGGCTCGTCCATCAGCAGCACCGGCGGGTCGGCCGCCAGCGCCCGTGCCACGCCCACCCGCTGCTGCTGGCCGCCGGAGAGCTGGCGCGGATAGCGGCCCTGGAACTCGCCCGGCTCCAGCCCGACCAGGTCCAGCATCTCCTCGACGCGCGCCCGGGTGCGGGCCTTGGACCAGCCGACCATCTTCGGCACCAGTGCGATGTTCTGGGCGACGGTCATATGCGGGAAGAGCCCAGACGCCTGGATGGCATACCCGATCTTGCGGCGCAGCTTGACCGCGTCCATGTCGGTAACGTCCTCGTCGCCGATGCGTATCCGGCCCGAGGTCGGCTCGATCAGCCGGTTGATCATCTTGAGCAGGGTGGTCTTGCCGCCGCCGGAGGGGCCGACGAGGATCACCGTCTCGCCCGCCGCGATCTCCATGCTCACGTTGTCCACGGCGGGCTCGGAGGCGCCCGGATAGCGCTTGGTCAGGCTCTCCAGCTGGATGGGGGCACCGGACGCACCGGGCGTCGCGGGTGCGGCGGAGGTCTCAGGCACGGATCCCCCTCGAAATGGTCAGCCGGCCGATCAGCACATACCCGGCGTCGAACAGCAGCGCGAGGATGACGATGCCGAGGGTGCCCGCGAGCACCTGGTTGAGCGCGTTGGCGCTGCCGAGGGAGGCGACGCCCCGGAAGATCAGGTTGCCCAGCCCCGGGCCCGAGGCGAACGCGGCGATGGCGGCGATGCCCATCAGCATCTGCGTGGCGACCCGGATCCCGGTGAGGATCGGCGGCCAGGCCAGCGGCAGCTCGACCCGCAGCAGCCGGCCCAGCCGGGACATGCCGATCCCGCGCGCCGCGTCCACCAGCGCGGGGTCGACGCCCCGCAGCCCCACGATGGCGTTGCGGACGATCGGCAGCAGCCCGTACAGCGTCAGCGCGATCACCGTCGGCGCCACCCCGAGGCCCGCGATCGGGATCAGCAGGCCGATCATGGCCAGCGAGGGGATGGTCAGAATGCTCGCGGTGGCCGTGGTGGCGAGGTTGCCCGCCCACTCGCTGCGGTAGGTGAGGACGCCGAGCAGGATGCCGATCACGGTGGCCGCCACCATGCACTGGAAGACGGCGCTGGCGTGCTGGAACGAGTCCGCCAGCAACTGGGCGTGCCGGTTGCCGAGGTATTCCCAGAAGTTCACTCGGTCCCCTTCCGTCGCTCGGTGGGCCCGGGGTGCTCCCCCGGAGCGTCGCCCGATGCCGCCTGCCGCACCAGCGGGACGATGCGCAGCGGCACCGGGTTCTCCATGACGATGGCCGTGGAGGCCCGGACGATGCCATCAAAGCCGACGACCCGGTCGATCACCCGCTGGAGATCGGCGTTGGAGCGCGCGACGAGCCGGCAGAGCATGTCGCCGTGGCCCGTCGTGGTGTGCAGCTCCAGCACCTCGGGGACGGTCGCCAAGTGCGCCCGTACGTCCGCCCCCTGCCCCTGTTTGATCTCCAGCGTGGCGAACGCGGTGACCGGGTAGCCGAGCGCCGCCGGATCCACATCGGGTCCGAAGCCGCGGATTACTCCACTCGCCTTAAGCCGGTCCAGCCGGGCCTGCGCCGTGCCGCGCGCCACGCCGAGCCGCCGGGACGCCTCCAGCACCCCGATCCGGGGCTCCTCGGCGAGCAGTTCGAGCAGCCGTCCGTCCAGTCGGTCGATGGCCATGGCATTCCTCTCCGTAGCGCTCTGCGGGGTGGGGGGAGGTGAGCAGCTTGTACAGATCGCCCGGTGGAGTCGGGCATTGCCTGGACATGATGTCCAGTGATTACGCAAACTATTGCGCACCTTGTGGACTGGCGGGAGCCTTCCCCCATGACTACTGCACCTCAGAGGGGAACCCACCAGACCCCCGACGCCCCCGACAGTGCCCGGCAGGCCGACCCCTTCCCGGTCAAGGGGATGGACGCGGTCGTCTTCGCCGTGGGCAACGCCAAGCAGGCCGCGCACTACTACTCCACAGGCTTCGGCATGCGCCTGGTCGCCTACTCCGGACCGGAGAACGGCAGCCGCGAGACCGCGAGCTACGTCCTCGAATCGGGCGCCGCCCGGTTCGTGTTCACCTCCGTCGTCAGGCCCAGCAGCGACTGGGGCCGCTTCCTCGCCGACCATGTGGCCGCGCACGGCGACGGCGTGGTGGACCTCGCCATCGAGGTGCCGGACGCGCGCGCGGCGTACGCGTACGCCGTCGAGCACGGCGCGCGCGGCATCGAGGAGCCGCACGAGGTCACGGACGAGCACGGCACCATCGTGCGCGCCGCGATCGGCACCTACGGCGTCACCCGGCACACCCTGGTCGAGCGCGGCGGCTACGACGGGCCCTACCTGCCCGGCTTCGAGACGGCCAAGCCGCTGGTCGCGCCGCCCGACAGGCGCGCCGGGGGCGTGGGGGCGTCCCCCACAAGGTACTTCCAGGCGATCGACCACTGCGTGGGCAACGTCGAGCTCGGCAGGATGGACGAGTGGGTCGGTTTCTACAACAAGGTCATGGGCTTCACGAACATGAAGGAGTTCGTGGGGGACGACATCGCGACCGAGTACAGCGCGCTGATGTCCAAGGTCGTGGCCGACGGCACCCGCAAGGTCAAGTTCCCGCTGAACGAGCCCGCAGTCGGCAAGAAGAAGTCCCAGATCGACGAGTACCTGGAGTTCTACGGCGGCCCCGGCGTCCAGCACATCGCCCTGGCCACCAACGACATCGTCGCCTCGGTGCGCGAGATGCGCGCCGCGGGGGTCCAGTTCCTGGACGTCCCCGACTCGTACTACGAGACGCTGGGGGAGTGGGTGGGCGACACCCGCGTCCCGCTCGACGAGCTGCGCGAGCTGAAGATCCTCGCGGACCGCGACGAGGACGGCTATCTGCTGCAGATCTTCACCAAGCCGGTCCAGGACCGGCCGACGGTCTTCTTCGAGATGATCGAGCGGCACGGCTCGATGGGCTTCGGCAAGGGCAACTTCAAGGCGCTCTTCCAGGCGATCGAGCGGGAGCAGGAGAAGCGGGGCAACCTGTGAGGCGGTGCGCCCGCTGACGCCCTGAGCCCCGGTGCCGGGCGAGAGGTCAGAGGGGGGATCCGACGGGTTCCCCCTCGATCAAACGGCTGGGACCCTGAGGGCATGAGTGAGCTGATCGCCCGGCTCCGGGAGGGCCTCCCCGGGGACGCCGTCGTCACCGACCCCGACATCCTGGGCGGCTACGCGCACGACATGGCCAGCTTCTGCCCCGCCGGCACCCCGGCCGCCGCCGTGCTGCCCCGCACCACCGAAGAGGTCCAGCACGTCATGCGCACGGCGACGGCCCTGCGGACCCCGGTCGTCCCGCAGGGCGCCCGCACCGGGCTGTCCGGCGGGGCGAACGCCACCGACGGCTGCGTCCTGCTCTCGCTCACCCGGATGAACCGCGTCCTGGAGATCAGTCCGGTGGACCGGATCGCGGTCGTCGAGCCCGGCGTCGTCAACGCCGACCTCTCCCGCCAGGTCGCGGCGCACGGTCTCTCCTACCCGCCGGATCCCTCCAGTTGGGAGGAGTGCACGCTCGGCGGGAACATCGGCACCGCCTCCGGCGGCCTGTGCTGTGTGAAGTACGGGGTCACCGCCGAGTACGTGCTCGGGCTGGACGTGGTGCTCGCCGACGGGCGGCTGCTGCGCACCGGCCGCCGCACGGCGAAGGGCGTCGCCGGGCTCGACCTCACCCGGCTGTTCGTCGGCTCGGAGGGCTGCCTCGGCGTCGTCGTCGGCGCCACGCTCGCGCTGCGCGCCGAGCCGCCCCGGCAGCTCGCGCTCGCCGCCGAGTTCCCCTCGGCGAAGGCCGCCTGCGAGGCCGTGTGCCGGATCATGGAGGCCGGGCACACCCCCTCGCTGCTGGAGCTGATGGACCGTACGACGCTCCGCGCGGTCAACGCGCTCACCAAGATGGGGCTGCCGGAGTCCACCGAGGCGCTGCTGCTCGCCGCGTTCGACACCCCGGAGCCCAGCGGCCCGCTCGCGGCCGTCGGCGCGCTGTGCGAGGAGGCGGGCGCGAGCGCGGTCGTCCCCGCCGACACCCCCGCCGAGTCGGAGCTGCTGCTCCAGGGCCGGCGCGCGGCGCTGGTCGCGCTGGAGGCGGTCCGCGGTACGACGATGATCGACGATGTGTGCGTGCCGCGCAGCGCGCTCGCGGCGCTGCTGGAGGGCACGGCCGCCATCGCGGAGCGGCACCGGCTCACCATCGGCGTCTGCGCCCACGCGGGCGACGGCAACACCCACCCCACCGTCTGCTTCGACGCACGGGACGAGGACGAGGCGCACCGGGCGCGCGCGTCCTTCGACGAGATCATGGAACTCGGCCTGCGGCTGGGCGGCACCATCACGGGAGAGCACGGGGTGGGCGTGCTCAAGCGGGAGTGGCTGGCCCGGGAACTGGGGCCGGTGGGACTGGAGATACAGCGCAGCGTCAAGGCCGCCTTCGACCCGCTGGGCATCCTGAACCCGGGCAAGGTCTTCTGACGGCCCTGACCCGGGGTGCTGATCCCGCGCTGCTGCCGCGCAGTCAGGGGATCAGCAGCAACTCGCGCGTCGTGCCGTCCCGGTCCACGATCTGGATCTTGCTTCCTTTGGCCGCTTCGCTCTCGATCAGGTCATAGACCGCACACGCCCGCCGCACCGTTTCGGTGATCGAGATGCCGCGGGCCTTGTGCTTCTGCAGCACCTGCGCCGTCGCCTCGCCGATGTTGACACTCAGTCGCGTCGTGGGGCCGGGCCTGTCCTGACCGTCCTGCTGCGGATGCGCAACAGCTCTGTTCATCTCGGACATGAGGACTCCTCCGTATCAAGCAATGGGCGCGCAGGCCCGGACGATTCCCCCGGCGCCGCTCTCTGTGTCCCTACCAAGCTTGGAGGGCAATGCGGGCTCTGTCAACCAAAGAGATGCACTCGATGTGGATCCTGTGTGTAACAGGTGTGCTTCGAATGCGCCGTCCGTACGGAGCGCGCGCGGGGCGCCATGGTAGCCTTGCGATTTCGTAGAGTGACGGGAACTGAGAGGGCTGGCCAACCGTCCCCAGACAGACGGAAGTTACGGAGAGGGGGTGACGGGAGTGTCGACTTCGCAGGACCCGCGGCCCCACCATCAGCAGGGACACGTTCCGGCGTCCTGCCCCTGCCTCCGGTCGGACGCCGAGGCCGTGTGCCCGCGGCTGCGCGCCCCGGACGCGGTCGTGCGCCCCTACGCCGAGGCCCCGGCGTCCGGCCGCGCCGTCCCGGGCCCGCTGTTCGAGAACGAGGTGCCGGGGAGCGGGCCGGTCGCGCGGCTCCGGGACACCGACGCGTCCCCGTGCGCCCCCGACTGCGGGGGGAGCCGTGAGTGAGGGCCCCGCGGAGGACGGGGTGATCCAGGGGTCCTCGGCGGGGCCGGCGTACGTCGTGTCCGGCGAGCTCCGCGAGGACGAACCGCCCAGCCAGGGCCAGGTCTACTCGACGCCCGAGATGCACATCCACCAGACCCGAAGGGCGCTCGCCATCCGGCTGTTCTGGCTGGTCGCGGTCGTCGCGGTGCTGCCGATCCTCGCGCTGATCCTGCAGCGCTGGACCAAGTTCACCGAGGCGGACTTCCGCGAGGTCAGCACGCTGTTCACGCCCGTCGTCGCACTCGCCTCGGCGGCCTTCGGCTTCTTCTTCGGCTCCGACCAGCGCAACAGCCGCTGACGGCCCGGCCCGGCCGTCAGCGGCTGTTGCGCTGCTGCTCGGCCGCGCCGCTCCCCGTGGGTACCGTGTCCAGCGGCTCCAGCAGCCGGTGCGGGCGCAGCATGGCCCGGCTGACCGGGTCCTGCCGGTCGGGGTGGTCCGCGCCGGGGCCCGGGTGCACCTCGATGTCGCCGGGCGGCACCGTGCCCAGGCCGCACTCCGGGCACCCGCCGGCCGGGTCCAGCCGGCAGCCGCACGCCTGGTGCAGAAAGTACCGCCGCACCGGGCGGGAGCCGGAGGCGTGCGCCTCGCCCCAGGCCAGCAGCGCGTAGAGCGCGGGCCACAGCTGGCGGCCGCGCTCCGTGAGCACGTACTCGTCGCGCGGCGGCGCCTGTTCGTAGCGCCGCTTCTCCAGGATCCCGGCCTCGGTCAGCGTCCCCAGCCGGGCGGAGAGCACCGCGCGGGGCACGTCGAGGTGGGCCTGGAAGTCGCTGAAGCGGCGCACCCCGTAGAAGGCGTCGCGGACCACCAGCATCGTCCAGCGCTCGCCGACCAGCTCCAGCGTCCGGGCGAGCGAGCAGTGCTGCGCCGCATAGCCCTTTTTCAGTGCCATACGGCCAGCTTACCCCTCCATGGTTCATTCACCGAACCAGCGGTGCTAGGGTCGCGTCCCTGTTGGTTCATTCACCGAATCCACTATTGGTTCATTCACCGAATCTAGGAGTCTGTCGTGGAGACCCTGCCCGGGTTCCGGACCTCACGGGCGCCGCGGCGCCCCGCGGCCCCCGAAGCGGACGGAGCGGACGGAGTGCCCGGAGCGCCCGTACGCGGCGCCCGTGCCGTGCTCGCCACCGTGGCCCTGGTGACGCTCGTCGCCCTGATGAACTACACCGCGCCGATGCTCACCCTTCCCGGCATGACCGCCTCCTTCGGCACCGGCGTCTCGGGCCAGGCGTGGCTGATGAACGCCACCCCGCTCGGCCTCGCCGCGCTGCTGCTGGTCTCCGGCAGCCTCGCCGACGACTACGGGCGCAAGCGCGCCTTCGTCACCGGCACCGCCGGGCTCGCCGTCACCGTCGCGCTGGGCGCCGCGGCCCCCTCCACCCTCATCTTCACCCTCGCCCGGATCGCCCAGGGCTTCGCCAGCGCGGCCGTCATCGCCAGCAGCCTGGGCCTCATCGCGCAGGCGTTCCCCGCCGGGCGCCACCGGGTGCGCGCCATGGGCGTCTGGGGCGCCGCCCTCAGCGGCGGCATCGCAGCGGGCCCCGTCGCCGCCGCCGGACTCGGCACCCTCGACTGGCGGGTCTGCTACGTGCTCTACGCCGCCGCCGCGCTCGTCCTCACCGCCATAGCCGCCCGCACCCTGCCCGAGTCCCGCGCCCCGCGCCCCGGAAAGCCCGACCTGCTCGGCGCGGCGCTGCTCGGGCTGGCGCTGACCGCGCTGCTCGCCGCGCTCACCGTCGGCAGGGACGGCTGGCTGCGGCCCGCCGTCGGCGGTCTCGCCGGTGCGGCGGCCGTGCTGCTCGCCGCCTTCGTCGTGGCGGAGCGCCGCAGCTCGGCGCCCATGCTCGACCTCGCGCTCTTCCGGCGCCCGGAGTTCCTCGGGGCCACCAGCGGCGCGCTGTTCGTCGGGCTCGGCGTGATCGGGCTGTTCAGCTACTTCCCCGCGCTGCTCCACCAGACCATCGGGATGCCCGAACTCGGCACCGCCTGGCTGTTCTGCCTCTGGTCGGGCACGGCGCTGCTGGTGGCGCTGCAGGCCAAGCGGCTGCCCCCGCAGTTCACGGCCCGGCACCAACTCGCCCTCGGCTTCGCGCTGTCGGCCGTGGGGGCGCTCTCGATGCTGGGCGCCATGCAGGCGGGCTCCTGGGCGCGCACCGTCCCCGGCTTCCTCGTCGCGGGCGTCGGCAGCGGACTGCTCAACGCCGCGCTGCCCCGGCTCGCCGTGGAGAGCGTGCCCGCCGACCGGGCGTCCATGGGGTCCGGCGCGAACAACACCGCGCGCTACATCGGCTCGTCCATGGGGCTCTCCCTCACCATCGTCGTCGCCACCTCGGCGCCCGGGGCCGACTCCGCGGACGCGCTCGCACACGGTGCCGACACCGCGCTGCTCACCGGCGTCGGGCTGATGCTGGCGGGCGCCGTGACTGCGCTCGCCTTCAGGGAGCGTACGGCCAGGAGGAGCCGGGCCGCCGGGGCAGCTCGCTGACCGGAGCGGCAGCCGGGCCCTCCGCACCTCCCGTCCGGACCCGGTCCGGGGGCACCCGGGCCAGCTCCAGCAGCGCCGCCACCTCCCGCTGGAGAGCGGGAGTGTAGAGCTCCCGCTCCTGGTCGGTGAGCTCGATGTCGATGGGCGCGCTGCGGCGGGCGAACGCGGCGTTCACCCCGCTCATCACCTTCAGCAGCAGCTCGAAGGAGGCCGGGTCGAGACGTTCCGCGAGGTCGCGGAGGCGGTGCTCCACGCGCAGGCCCGCCTCCCGCACAGCGGGCACATGCTCCTCGTCGTCCTGTGGCATAGGCGGAATGATGTCGGGTTTCCTCTCTCTGACGGACCAATTCCGGTAACCCGCTGGGCGGTTGCTGGCCTTCCGCTACGTTCCGCTCTCGCGGCCCTCATCGTTCTGCCACGGGTCCGCGAGGTACAGCTCGTCCCCCGGGGTCGGCGTGGCCGAGCGCAGCAGCGCGCTCAGCCCTTCGTCGATCTCCAGCGCCTCCCGCTCCCGGCCCGGCGGCACGACGCGCAGTGTCCGCTCCAGCCAGGCCGACACCGGCAGCGACGGTGCCTCCAGCAGCGCGTCCCCGTCCGGCGAGGTCAGCGCCATGCAGATCACGTCGCGGGAACCGACCTTGGTCGGCCACACCCGGACGTCCCCCTGTCCGCACGGCCGGAACACCCCCTCCACCAGCAGTTCGCGGGAGAAGGTCCAGTGGACGGGGGAGGCGGAGCCGATGTGGAAGACGACGTGGACGGCGAAGGGGTCGTCCGAGCGGTAGCAGAGCCGCACGGGGACGGCCGCACTCCGCTCCGGGGAGAGCACGAGCTTCATCTCCAGCTCACGTTCGACGACGGTGTGCATCAGGGGTGCCCCTTCCGGTTGTGCCCGTGCCGCTGCCGCGGCGCTGCACTGGAGAGAGGGCGGAGGTCAGGGTTTCTTACACGGCTTTCGGCGACGAATTCCGGCCACCCAGCGCGGCGCGGGCCCACGCCGCGGGGTCGCTCGAACGCGGTCAACCGCGCGGTCTCGCTCCGCCTGTCGCCGCCTTCTTCGTTACTGTCCTCCTTGGGCCGACGGGCAGCCCCGTCCGGCCACCAGCGCAGCAGACTCGTACGTGAGGGGAGTTGGGGGCAGTGGGGCCTTCCGGTGCCAGTGGCGATGTACCCCGTTCGGGGTATTACCCGGATCCGTCCATCCCCGGATATATCCGCTACTGGAACGGCTCCGCGTGGGTGCCGGGCACCAGCCGCCCGGAGCCCCGCGAGGGCGAACCGATGCCGGAGCCGCCCGCCGTCGCGTCCTCCGCCTCGGCGGCCGGGCCCGCGCACACCCCGACGGCGCCGTCCGGCGCCCCGTCCCCGCGCGCGGAGGAGACCGGCCCCGTCTTCTTCGACGAGGAGGACGGCGGCGAGGGCGTTGTGCCGGGGGCTGGAGCGGAAGCCGGCGGCCCCCCGGACCCACGAACCCCCAGCGC
>NZ_JAAKZZ010000271.1 GCF_011045075.1 Streptomyces boncukensis | reverse complement strand
AACGGCGCCTCTCGGGCCCGGTGGCACCACCCCCCAGGTCATCGACTTCCAACAGGGGGGAACAGCCATGCCGGGCCCGGAGGCCAGCAGCCCTCTTGCAGGACCGCGAAGACCATAACGGGGGAGCCTCATCCGCCGGGGACGCGCCCGCGGCCGTAGACCGCCAACAGGTCCGCCGACAGACGCGCCTTGACGAGGTTCACCGCGTGGTCAGGTCCAGCCGTTCCCCGACGGCCAGGACGTGTGCGCGGTGTCCGGCGTGCGTGCGGAACTCCTTCTCCGGGTCGGGGACCTCGACGTAGCCCGCGATCTTTTCCGGCTGTTCCGGCTCGTAGTGGATCGGGACCGCGTAGCGGGCGTCGAGGATGTCCGCGGCCGCGGCGGCCTGCTGCGGGTCCAGCGCGGCGAGCAGCGGGCTCGGCGGCTGCAGGTGCGGCGCGTCGACGACCGGGCCGTTGGCGGGCAGGAAGGCCGCGTCGAACGGGCTGAACCGGCGCGCGATGAGCCACCAGTAGCCGTGGAACATCGTGTCGCCGCCGTGGAAGATCCGCTGGCCCTCGGCCTCCACCACCCAGTTCAGCTGCGGGTCGCCCAGCCCGTCGACGGAGGGGACGGCGGTGACGCGGAACGGCCCGAGGTCGCGGGTGGTCCAGGCGTCCACGGTCTCGGCGGCCAGCCGGTGCTGGGCCAGCTCGCGCTCGGCGAGCAGCGTCGTCTGGTTGTCCACGTCGTCGCCGTGGCCGGGCGCCGGGCGGAGTACCGGGGCTCCCGGCGTCAGCGTGTCCGCGAGCGCGGACGCGTCGGTGTGGTCCCGGTGCAGGTGGGTGACCAGCGCGGCGGTGGCCTTCCCGCTCGGCGCCGCCACCCCCTTGCCGGGCTTCCACCCGGTGAACAGCGGTGACAGGTCCCGGACGTAGTCGATCAGCAGTCGTGTGCCGGCTGCCTCGATCTCCACTCCGGCCCAGCCCAGTCGTCGTACCCGCATCTCGCACTCCTTTGTTCCCGTGGTTGCCCCGAACGTAGCGTACGGTCGTTCGCTAAATCAATAGCGAACGGCCGTGCGCTATTCTTGCCGTATGTCACCACGACGCTCAGCGGCCGAAGCGCAGGCCACCAGGGGCCGGATCCTCGGCCGCGCGGCCGAGATCGCCTCCGAGGAGGGGCTGGACGGCATCACCATCGGCCGGCTCGCCGAGGAGCTGGAGATGAGCAAGTCCGGGGTGCACAAGCACTTCGGCACCAAGGAGACGCTGCAGATCTCCACGCTGGACAAGGCGTTCGTCGACTTCTGGCACCGGGTGGTCGAACCCGCCCGGGTCCAGCCGCCCGGCCTGCGGCGGCTGCGCGCGGTGTGCGCCAACTCCGTGGACTACCTGGAGGCGCCGCTGCTGCCCGGCGGCTGTCTGATGACCGCGGCGCTCACCGAGTACGACAGCCGCCCCGGCCGGGTCCGCGACGCGGTGGCCGAGGTGTGGTCGCGCTGGCGGGGACAGCTGCGCGCCGACCTGGCCGCGGCGGTGGAGAACGGCGAGCTGCCCGCCGGGTTCGACGTCGACCAGGCGCTGTTCGAGATCGTCGCCACCGGACTGGCGCTGAACGCGGCCATGCAGCTCCAGCACGACCCGGCGGCCGCGGGCCGGGCCCGCCGCGCGCTCGAACGGGCCCTGGACCAGCCCTGACCGCACCCTTGCCCCCCGGGGCCCCGGCCGTTCGTCGCATCGATCGCGATCGCCTGGGCGACGGGGACGCGGTGCCGCGCCGCGTCGACGAGCACCGCGACGAGCACCGCGCCGCGGGCGCCGCCCCCGTCCGCCGCCCAGAGCTGTCCGGCCCCTCGGAGGGTCACGCCGCGTGCAGCGCCAGGGTGGGGGAGAGCCGGGCCGCGCGGATCGCCGGGTAGAGGCCCGCGAGCGTGCCGATGACCAGGGTGGCCCCGAAGCCGCCCGCCACCGACCACAGCGGAATGACCCAGGGCACCCCCTCGACCTGCGCGAACACCGCCGTCGCCGCAGCACCCAGCGCGACGCCGACCGCCCCGCCCAGGCCGGACAGCAGCAGCGACTCCGTCACGAACTGGATGCGGATCTGCCCCCGCGCCGCGCCCAGCGAGCGCCGCAGCCCGATCTCGTACCGTCGCTCCAGCACCGAGATGATCATGGTGTTGGCGACGCCGACACCGCCCACCAGGAGCGCGATGCCGCCGAGCCCCAGCAGCAGGCTGCTGAACGCCCCCTCGGTCGCCGCCCGCGCCTGCAGCTTCGCCGACGGGTCGGTGACCTTGATGTCCTGCGGGTTCTCGGGGTCGATGGTGGGCGCGAGCAGGCTGCGTACGGCGCTCACGGAGCTGTCCTGGGAGCGCTCGTACACCGACGTGGGGTGGCCGTCGAAGCCGAGCAGCCGCTCGGCGGCGTCCCAGCCGACGAGCGCGGACCGTTCGAGCTCCGGGGCCAGCGGCAGCGGGTCGAGGACGCCGACGACCGTGAAGTACCGGTCGCCCAGCCACACCTGCTGCCCCGCCTTGCCGACGCCGAGCCGCTGAGCGGCGACATGGCCCAGGACGACGGAGGGGTAGCGGCCGTTGGCCCCGTTCAGCCAGCTGCCGCTGGCGATCGTCCCCCGTACGGTCCTCAGCAGCTCCAGGGACGCGGCCTGGACGGCGATGCCGCCGCTGTCCTCTTCGGGGAGCTTCTCGTTGCGGCGTACGGTCGCCTCGACGGTGCCGGTCGCGCCCGCCTCCTCCACCCCCTCGATGCGGCTGACCATGCCGACGGCGCTCTTCGGCAGCTTGACGTCCTCGCCGGCGAACATCGACTCGCCCGGGGACGCCACCAGCATGTTGGTGCCGAGCCGGTCGAGCTGCCGCAGCAGCTTCTCCTGGCTGGAGGCGGACACGCCGACCACGGAGACCATGGTGGCGATGCCGATGGCGATGCCCAGGGCGGAGAGCACGACGCGCAGCGGGCGGCTGCGCAGGCCGCCGGAGCCGACGTGCAGGACGTCGCGCGGGCTGAGCCGGGCCGGGCGGAGGTCGCGGCGTACGGGATCGCGGCGTGCGGAGTCGGAGCGTGCGGGATCGGAGCGTGCGGAGTCGCGGCGGTGCTCGCGCGTGCGGCGGGGCATCAGGCGCCCGTCCAGATGCCGGTCCGGATGCCGGTCCGGGTGTCCGTCCGGGGACCGCCCCGCGTGTCGTCCACGACGGCTCCGTCCCGCAGCCGTACCCGGCGCGGGAGCTGGTCGGCGACCTCCGTGTCATGGGTGATGACGGCGATCGTCGCTCCCGCCGCGCTCAGTTCGTGCAGCAGCGCCATCACCGACTCGCCGGACGCGGAGTCCAGCGCGCCGGTCGGCTCGTCCGCCAGCAGCAGTCCCGGATCGCCGACGACAGCGCGCGCGATCGCCACCCGCTGCTTCTGACCGCCCGACAGCTCGTGCGGCCGGTGCCGGGCGCGGTCGGCGAGTCCGACGCGCTCCAGCGCCTCGGCGGCACGCCGCCGCCGCACGGCGCGGGGCAGGCCGGAGTACAGCAGCCCCTCCGCCACGTTGTCCTGCGCGCTGACCCCCGGCACCAGGTGGAACGCCTGGAAGACGAACCCCACGTGCCGGGCCCGCACCGCGGACAGCGCGCGGTCGGACAGCGCCGCCACGTCGAACCCCGCGATCTCGACCGACCCGGACGTGGGCCGGTCCAGCGTGCCGACGATGTGCAGCAGCGTGGACTTCCCCGAACCCGACGGGCCGACGATGCCCACCAACTCCCCCTCCTCGATACTGAGATCCACCTCGCGCAGCGCCATCACGCCGCCCGCGTACTCCTTCGTGACCCCCGTCAGGCCGACGACCCGCGTCATAGCTTCGGCACCCCGACCTTCATGCCCGCACGCAGCCGGCCGTCGCCGACCTCGACCCTGCCCCGCGCGAAGAGGCCCGGTTCGACCTGTACGTCGCGGGCCTTGCCGCGCTCCACGACCTGCACGCCGAAGCCCCCGCCGGGCATCGCGAGGAGCGCCTCGACCGGCACGGTCAGCACGTCCTTGCGGGTCTGCCCCTTCAGCTCCACGGTCACGGGCGCCTGGTCCAGCGCGTCCGCCTTCCCCGGCTCGTCCAGTGAGACGGTGACCTCGACCTTGGCCGCGTCGTCCCCGGAGTCGCCCCCGTCCTTGTCCTTCCTGGCCGAGGTGCCGACGGCACGGACCTGGCCCGGCACCGACGTGTCGTCGGGGAGGGTGACGGTGACCTTGTCGCCCTTCTTCACCGATCCGCTCTCCGCGACGTCGACCTTCATCGTGACGACGCGCTCGGAGCCGGTCGTGGTCAGGACCGGCCGGCCGGGCGCCGCCATGTCGCCGACGGCACCGGCGGTGCTCTCGACCCGTACGGCGCCGGACGCGAAGGCGATGTGCTCCGGGGCGACGGAGCCGGTCTCCTCCTCGCCGTTCGCCTCCTGCCAGCTCCGCACGGCGTCGGCGGTGAGGCCGGTGAACTCGTCGTCGACGGTGAAGCCCGTGTAGCCGAGCGCGGCGAGGTTCTTCTCCAGCTGCCGTACGTCCTCGCCCTCGACGCCCTCCTTCAGCGTCCGGTACATCGGCTGGGAGCCGTACATCAGCCGCACGGAGCCGCCGTCGACCGCGTACAGCCTGCCGTTCCGCTCGACCACCGAGCCGGTCTTGGCCGTCCAGGTGAGCGTGCCGGCGGCGGCAGCGTTGATCTTCCGCTTGCCCGTGAAGCCGAGGGTGCCGTCCGCCTGCACGCTCTCGCTCAGGTCGCCCCGCTCGACGGCGGCGGTGTCCGGGGGCAGCCCCGCGTCCCGGGACGTGCCGCCGCCGTCGGAGGAGTCCAGCGCGGCGAACGCGGTGGAGCCGCCGACCACGGCCACCAGCGCCAGCGCGGCCACCAGCACGGTTCCGCGCTTCATCCGGGGTCGCTTCACCGCAGCTCGCCCTCGCACGCCTTGCTGGCCTTCTCGTGCTTCTTCTTCTCCGCCTCGCCCTTCGGGATCGGCCGGGCCTTCGCGACGCCGCCGTCGGCCTTGGGCACGGGGACGTCCACGCCGTGCTTGCGCATACACGCGGCGAACTTGACCATCTTGTCCCTGTCGGCCTGCGACGCCTTGCCGCCGCCCCTGCCCTCCGGCGCCTTGTCCCGGCACGCCTTGATCGCCTTCTCCACGGCCGCCTTGTTGTCCCCGCCGATCGCGACGCCCTTCTGGTCGCCGTCGCCCTTGGGCTCGGGAACCTTCAGGCCGTTGTCCCGCAGGCACTTGCGGTACACCACGGCCTGGTCCTCGTCGTTCTTACCGCTCGCCGTCCCGGAACCCTTCGCGTCCCCGTCGCCGTCGCCGCCGTCGGAACCGGCGGAGCACGCCGTGCCGAACAGGCCCAGGACGGCCGCCGAGACGGCGGCGGCTGCGAAGAAGCGGACTGAGGACTGTCGTGCGGTCGTCTGTGCGGTGGTCTGTGCGGTCGTCTGCATCGAGATCTCCTCTTGGTGATCGCGGACCCGCAGACCGTCCCGCACAAGCGCCTTTCGTTTCTCTCAGCACATCCGTTTACACCGGCGAAACCCCCTCCTCCGGTAGAACGGGCCCCATGCGCGTACTGCTGGTGGAGGACGAGGAGTTCCTGGCCGAGATGGTCGCCGAGGGGCTGCGGCGGGACGCCGTCGCCGTGGACGTGGCGCACGACGGCCGCGCCGCGCTGGACAAGCTCCGCTTCGGCGCGTACGACGTCCTCGTCCTCGACCGCGATCTGCCGCTGCTGCACGGCGACGAGGTGTGCCGCCGGGTCGTACGGCAGCGGCTGCTCACCCGCATCCTGATGCTGACCGCGGCCGGGGACGTACGGGACCGGGTGGCGGGGCTCGGCCTGGGCGCGGACGACTACCTCAGCAAGCCGTTCGCGTACGACGAGCTGCTGGCCCGCGTCCTCGCTCTCGGGCGGCGCGCCCAGCCGGCGCTGCCGCCGGTGCTGGAACGGGCCGGGCTGGTCCTGGACACCGCCCGGCGCCAGGCCAGCCGGGACGGCCGCTATCTCGCCCTGTCCCGCAAGGAGTTCGCGGTGCTGGAGACGCTGCTGCGGGCCGACGGCGCGGTGGTCAGCGGCGAGGACCTGATCGAGCAGGTGTGGGAGGAGGACACCAGCTACCGCACCAACGCCGTACGGGTCGCCCTGTCCAAACTCCGCGCCAAGCTCGGCGACCCACCGGTGATCGAGACGGTTCCCGGCTCCGGCTACCGGCTGGGGACCGGCGCGTGAACAGCGAGCGGGCACGCCTCACCGCCCTCTACACCGGGCTGCTGGTCCTGGCCGGCGCCCTGCTGACCGGGCTCGTCTACATCCTGCTGAAGCAGAGCCTCGACACCCGTATCGGCAGCGCGGTCACCCAGGTGGTACCGGCGAAGCGCCTGCCCGGGAGCGCCGGGGTTTCCCTCGCCCGGACCGCGAAGCCCGCCAAGAACGAGGGCGACTGGACGGCGGTCGAGAAAGTGAGCACCGCCGCAGGGGACGCGGCGCTGAGCCGTCTGCTGACCGTCTCCGGGGTGTCCCTGGCCGTCTTCACCCTCGTCTCCGCCGCGCTGGCCTGGTGGATGGCGGGCCGCGTGCTGCGCCCCGTCGGCGTCGTCACCGCCAGGGCCCGGAAGCTCTCGGAGTCGAACCTGCACGAACGGATCGCCCTGAGGTCCCGCGGCGGCGAACTCAAGGAGCTCGCCGACACCTTCGACCAGATGCTCGACCGGATCGAGCAGCTGGTCGCGGCCCGCCAGCGCTTCGCGGCCAACGCCGCACACGAACTCCGCACCTCGCTCGCCGTGCAGCGCGCCGCCGCCGAGATCGGGCTCGCGGACGGGCCGCCCCCGGAGAAGGTCGCCCGGATCCGGCGCAAACTGATGGAGAACGCCGACGACAGCGAGCGCCTGATCGAGTCCCTCCTGCTGCTCGCCGTGTCCGACCGGCAGTTGCAGCACCACGAACCGGTGGCGCTGCACGACGTCACGTCCCGCTGCGCGGAGGACCTGCGCGACGAGGCGGCCCGGCGCTCCGTCGCGCTGCGCGTGGAGCCGCCGGAACCGCTGTCCGTCGCGGGCGACCCGGTCCTCCTCGAACACGCGGTGCACAACCTGGTCGCCAACGGACTCCGGCACAATCACCCCGGCGGCACCGTCCGGGTACGCGTCGGGAGCGAAGGGCTGGAGGTCGCCAACACGGGCCCGAGGGTGCCGTCCTCGGACGTACCGCTCCTCTTCGAGCCCTTCCGCCGGGCCCAGGCACGCGGCCGGCCCCGGGACCCGGAGGACCGCGGCGCGGGCCTGGGCCTCTCGATCGTCGACTCGATCGCCCGCGCGCACGGTGCGGCCACCGATGCCACGGCCAACCAGGAGGGCGGCCTCACCATCCGCGTGCGGTTCCCTTCCGGCTGACCGCGCCCCGTCAGGGGTACCCGGCGCCCGGTACCCAGTACCCGGACTCGCCGGGGCCACTGGGTCACTGGGCCACTGGGCCACCGGGTCACTGGGCCTGGATCGCCCGCAGGGGGCTCAGGCGGGCCGCCGCGCGGGCCGGCCAGATCGCCGCCAGCACGCCGACGGCCAGGGCCAGCGCCAGGAAGAGTCCGAGCCTCCCCCACGGCAGGGCCGTTTCGTACTCCGGGAGCGACGACGTCGTCAGACTGCCCCCGGCCCAGGCCAGGAAGACGCCCGTGACCACCCCGAGCACCGCGCCGAACAGCGAGATCACCACCGACTCCAGCCGCACCATCCGCCGGACGCCGGACCGGTCGAGCCCGATGGCGCGCAGCATCCCGATCTCGCGGGTGCGCTCGTGGACGGACATGGCCAGGGTGTTGACCACGCCGAGCACCGCGATGACGACGGCCATGCCGAGCAGCCCGTACATCATGGTGAGGACGGTGGCGATCTGCCCGCTGTCGGCCCTGGTGATCTGCTCCTGGCTCTGCACCCGCAGCAGCGGGCTGTCGCCGAGCGCCCGGCGGATCTCCCGCTGCAGCCCGCCGGACCGGCCGGGCGCCGCCTTCACCAGGACGTTCTCCAGCTTCCCGAAGTCGGTGGACGGCAGCACGTCCGGCAGCGTGCCCAGCGCGTCGCCCGCGGTGGCGGCATCGGCGTAGACACCGACCACGGTCAGGGCGCGCCGCTTCGTCCGCCCGCCGCCCTCCCCCCGGTCCGGCTCGGTGTCGAGGGTGTCGCCGACCCGGAGCCCGGCCCGGCCGGCGAACGTCTCCGAGACCGCGACCCGGCCGGGGCCGATGCGGCGCGGCGAGCCGTCGCGGAACCTCAGGTCCGTGACCTTGCCGAACGCCACCGGGTCGGTCCCGGTGAACTGCGCGTACCCGCCCTTCGTCGTCAGGCCCGCGGAGGCGACGGGCACGGCGGAGGCGACGCCCGGCAGCTTCGCCACCTTCCGCCCGGTGTCCGCTTCGAGGCCGTGGCCGGAGCTGTTGGAGATCCGGTAGTCGGCCGTCAGGCCGCTCGCCCGGTCGACGGCCCGCTGGGTGGAGTACCCGGCCACGGTCAGCCCGGTGATCAGGCTGAGCCCGATCATCAGGGCCGAGGCGGTGGCGGCGGTGCGCCGCGGGTTGCGCAGCGCGTTCTGCCTGGCCAGCTTGGCGCTGACGCCGAACAGCCGGGTGGTGGCGCGGCCGGCCAGGGTGATCAGCGGCTTGGACAGCAGCGGGGCCAGCACGATCACACCGCTCAGGGTCAGCGCGGAGCCGAGCATCGCGAACATCAGGTTCGGCTCGGAGCCGTTCTCCTGTGTGGAGACGTACAGCATGACCAGCACACCGAGCCCGGTCAGGAGCGCGCCGAGCACGTTGCGGACCACCAGGCCGCGGGTGGGCGGCGTCAGATCGACGCTGCTCAGCACCTCGACCGGCGCGATCCGCGCGGCCTTGCGGGACGGCAGCCAGGCGGCCAGGACGGTCACGACGACGCCGACCGCCAGCGACCACAGCACGGTCGACGGCGACACGACCAGCGGTCCGTCCGGCAGCTCGGCGCCGCCCGCGTTGAGCAGCGGGCGCAGCGGGACGGCGAGCCCGAGGCCGAGCGCGAACCCGGCGGCGGAGGCGCCGAGCCCGACGACCGCGGCCTCGACGAGGACGGAGCGCACGACTTGGCGGCGGGAGGCGCCCACGGCCCGCAGCAGCGCGATCTCGCGGCTGCGCTGGGCGATGAGCATGGTGAAGGTGTTGGCGATGATGAAGACGCCGACGAACAGCGCGATGCCCGCGAACACCAGCAGCGTCTTGGTCAGCGACGCGGTGCTCTCGCCGGCCCGGCGGGACTGCTCGGCGGCGAGCCGGTCGCCGCTGGTCGCCGTGGCGCCCTCCGCGGGCAGCAGCGCCCGCACTCGGGCGGTCAGCGCGCGCTGGTCGGTACCGGGCGCGGCCGCGACGGTGATCTCGTCGAACCGGCCGGGCGTGAGGAACAGCCGCTGCGCCGTCCGCGTGTCGAAGAGCGCCAGCGTGCCGCCCGCCGTGACCCGCGGATCGCCGCTGGAGACCGTACCGACCAGCTTCTTGGTCAGCGCGGGCCCTTCGGTGGCGAAGCGGACGGTGTCGCCGATCCGGTACCCGGCCCGCGCCGCGGTCCCGGCGTCCAGCGCCATCTCTCCGGCGGCGGCCGGTCCGCGGCCCTCCTTCAGCGGATAGCGGCTGTCCTTGCCGTCCGGGCCGGGGCGGTAGTTGACGGCGAGGTTGTCCCAGGCGTTGTCCGCGTTGACCGGGCTGCCGTCCTTGGCCGCCAGGGTGGCCTCGCCGTTGACGGTGGGCCGCACCGACGCCGCGCCCGGCAGCCGCTCGATCTTCCGTGCGAGCGCGGCGTCCAGGACGGTGCGCCGCTTGCCGTCGTCCGCCGGGGCGCTGTCCGCCTGCACGGAGACGGCCACGTCCTTGAGGCTCTTGGCGGAGGCCGCGCGGAAGGCGTTCGTGACCGTGTCGCCGAAGACGAGGGTGCCGGAGACGAAGGCGACGCCGAGCAGGACCGCGAGCGCTGTCATGACCAGTCGGGCGCGGTGCGCGAGGACGTTGCGCAGGGCTGTACGCAGCATGTGGCGGATCCCGGGGTGAGGGTGACGGTCGGGCGTCCCGTGCGGGGAGGGGGAGGAGG
>NZ_JAAKZZ010000270.1 GCF_011045075.1 Streptomyces boncukensis | reverse complement strand
GGGCGGGACAGCGGGACGGGCGGCGGTCACGCGCGCTCGGCGACGGCGGGTGCCGCCTCGGCGGGTGGCCGCGGGAGAGGCCGGGACGCGGCGGAGGCGGACGCTCCGGCGTCCATCGCGGCCCGGTAGCGCTCGACGGTTCCCCTGGCAGCCCGCTCCCAGGTGAAGCGGGACAGGATCCGCTCGCGTCCGGCGGCACCCAGCCGGGTGCGCAGCCCGGGGTCGCCCAGCAGCCGCACCAGCCCGGCGGCGAGCGCGCCCGCGTCGCCCGGCGGCACCGCCAGACAGGTCTCGCCGTCCTGCCCGGCGACCTCGGGGATGGCCCCGCCGGTGGTGGCCAGCAGCGGGGTGCCGGTGGCCATGGCCTCGGCGGCGGGCAGCGAGAAGCCCTCGTAGAGCGAGGGGACGCAGGCGACCTGCGCGCCGCGCACCAGCGCCGCCAGCTCGGCGTCGCTGATGCCCTTGACGAACTCGACGGCGCCGTCGGCGAGTCCGTAGCGCTCCATCGCGGCGGCGACCGGCCCCTCCTCGGGGCGCTTGCCGACGACGACCAGATGCGCCTCGGGCCGCTCGGCCCGCGCCTTCGCCAGCGCCTCCACCAGATACACCAGCCCCTTGAGCGGGACGTCGGCGCTGGAGGTGGTCACGATCCGGCCCGGCACCTCGGGCACCGCGGGGTCCGGCGCGAACAGCTCGGTGTCGGCGCCGATCGGCACGACATGGACCCGGTCGGGGCGCACGCCCAGGTCGTCCACGATCTCCTGGCGGGAGGAGCCGGAGACGGTCAGCACGCTGGGCAGCCGCCGCGCGACCCGCTGCTGCATCCGGGTGAAGCCGTACCAGCGGCGTACGGACAGCCGGCGCTTCCAGCCCTCGGCGGCCGCGGCCGCCAGCTCCAGGCGGCGGTCGACGGTGACGGGGTGGTGGATGGTGGTGACCAGCGGGGCGCCCAGGGCGCGGGCACCGCCGAGCAGGCCGTAGCCGAGCGTCTGATTGTCGTGGATCACGTCGAACGCGCCGCGCCGGGCGGCCAGATGGCGGCGGGCGCGCAGCGAGAACGTCAGCGGCTCGGGGAAGCCGCCGGTCCACATGGCGGCGACCTCCAGCGCGTCCACCCAGTCGCGGTACTCGTGCCGCGCCGGGGTGCGGAAGGGGTCGGGCTGCCGGTAGAGGTCGAGGCTGGGCAGCTCGGTGAGGGTGAGCCCGGGGTGCTCGTCCAGGACGGGGTAGGGCTGGGCGCCGATCACCTCGACGGTGTGGCCGAGCCGCGCCAGCTCGCGGGACAGATGGCGGACGTAGACGCCCTGGCCGCCGCAGTAGGGGTTCCCCTTGTAGGTCAGCAGTCCGATGCGCAGCGGACGTTCGCGTACGGCCCTAGCGGTCACTCGCCGCCCCCTTCGTCGCTGCGTTTCCGGCGGAGCGTAGCCGCTCGCGCTAACCTAGAACAAGTTTCATGATTGACAGGTTCCACGCGGTCCCGCCGCTCATCGGCTACGAATCTACCGGCCGGTCACTTCCCTGGAACGAGGGGCTCCGGTGATTCGCGCCACCCCGGGACCGCCTGCGAGAATGCACGGCGCCCGGCGGCGCGTACCCGGCCGGGCAGGCCACGGAAACGGATTCATGCCCACCCAGTCGACACCGCAGACGCCGCACACACCGCCGTCCCCCGCCGCCTCTCCCCCGCGCACCGAGCGCCAGGAGGAGCGGCGCCGCCGCATCCTGCACGCGAGCGCGAAGCTGGCGCGGCGCGGCGGCTTCGACGCGGTGCAGATGCGGGAGGTCGCCGAGACCTCGAACGTGGCCCTCGGCACGCTGTACCGCTACTTCCCCTCCAAGATCCATCTGCTGGTCGCCACCATGCACGACCAGCTGCAGCATCTGCACGCGACGCTGCACAAGCGCCCGCCCGCCGAGGAGCAGGCGTCGGCGCGGGTCGCGGAGACGCTGATGCGCGCGTTCCGGGCGATGCAGCGGGAGCCGCACCTGGCCGACGCGATGGTGCGCGCCCTCACCTTCGCCGACCGCTCCGTCAGCCCCGAGGTGGACACCGTCTCACGGCTGACGACGGCGATCGTGCTGGACGCGATGGGCCTGGAGGGGCAGCCGACGCCGGAGCAGCTGTCCGCGGTGCGGGTCATCGAGCACACCTGGCACTCCGCGCTGATCACCTGGCTGTCGGGGCGCGCCTCGATCGCCCAGGTGAAGATCGACATCGAGACGGTCTGCCGCCTGATCGATGTGACGGAAGCCTGATCCACGAGCCGACCAAGGTGCCCCTGACGGGCCGCCAGGGGCGGTCGGCGCAGCACGGGCTGGCCGGTTCTCCGCCCTCGCGCGACTCCCCGGTCGCGGGTATGAAGGACGGGGCGATGCGTTCTGAACGCGTGCCCATACGGCTGGGGGAGGCCACGGAGGGTGGAAAGCGTGATTCGGGTGCTTGTCGTGCACGATCTCAGACTACTGCGATCCGGGTTAGCCGAACTGCTGGGCAAGGCACACGACATGGTGATCAGATCCACGCCCGCGGGCAGAGCGCTGCGCTCCATACGGGAGCAGCCCGCCGACGTGTGCGTGGCCGACGCGGACTCGGGCGGCGGCCCCTCGCTGGAGGAGCTGGGCAGCGCGCGCCCCGCGAACCGGCTGCTGGTGCTGGGCAGCGCGAGCCGGCCGGGCGCACTGCGCCGGGCACGTGCCGCGCGGGCCCTCGGGTTCGTCGACAAGAACGCCAGCCCCGAGGTGCTGCTGACCGGCGTGCGGCGGGTGGCGCGCGGCGAGCGGTTCGTGGACGACGCGCTCGCCGTGGCCTTTCTGCGCGCCGAGGACGTGCCGCTGACGGCGCGGGAGCTGTGCGTGCTGTCAGTCGCCGCCGAGGGCGCTTCGATCGCGGAGATCGCGAACCGGCTGAGCCTCGCCGACGGGACGGTGCGCAACTACATGTCGGCCATCACCCGCAAGACCGGGGCGCGCAACCGGATTGATGCCATCCGTATCTCCCGGGGGGCCGGCTGGCTGTGAGCGGTCGCCGACCGCCCATATTCCGGCCAGATCGCGGTAGAGCGGCGAGCGCGCGGCGACCTCGTCGTGCGTGCCGACGACGGCGCGGGCGCCGTCCAGCACCAGTACGCGCTCCGCCCTGCGCGCTGAGCTGATGCGGTGCGCGACGACGACGAGCGTGCCGCCCGGCCGCTGTGCGAAAGCGCGCTCCGCGCGCTCCTCCGCCACCGGGTCGAGGTGGCAGGTCGCCTCGTCCAGCACGGCGAGCGGCGCGCGTGAGAGGTGGGCGCGGGCCAGCGCGAGCAGCTGCCGCTCCCCCGCCGAGAGCGCGGCCGGGTCGAGGTCGGCGTCCGGTCCGCCGAGCCGCGCCACCAGCCGGCCGGCGCCCACGGCCGCGGCCGACGCCAGCACCTCGGCGTCCGGGACGGGGTCCGTCCGCAGATACCGCAGGTTGTCGCGCACACTGCCGGTGAACACATACGCCTCCTGCGGGATCAGGACGCGCGGGTCGGCGCGTATCTCCCCGGCGCGGGGGGTGAGCAGCCCGGCGATCAGCAGGGCGAGGGTCGACTTTCCGGTTCCGCTGGGGCCGACGACGGCGAGCCGGCCTCCCCGGGGTACGACGAGATCGAGCCCCGCGAGGACGTCCCGGTCGGCCTCGCCGTACCCGAACCGCACCCCGTGCGCCTCGACGGCGTTGCCGGGTACGGGCTGCCCCTCGCGGGGCGTCGCGGGGCGCGGGTCTGCTGCGGCGGCCGGCCGCGGCCCCGGTGCCGGGTGCGGGGAGCCGGAGGTCAGCCGGGTGATGACCACGGCCAGCCGCGCCCCCGCGCTGCCGAAGCCCTGGACCAGGCCCTCCAGCGCGGGGAGGAGAGCCTGCGTCAGATAGGTCACGGCCGCCGCCAGGGCGCCGGGGGTGACCCCCTGGTCCAGCAGCCAGGGCGCCAGCACCAGCAGCAGCACGAGCGGGGCCCGGCCGCCCAGGCCGACGGCCAGCGCGCGCGACACGCTCCAGCGGGCGAGCGCGTCCGCCGCGCGGCGCTCCGCTTCGACCCGCGCGGCCAGCGCCGTACGCGTCCGCTCCTCCGCACCCGCCGCGACCACGTCGCGCAGGCCCGCGGCCACCGAGCCCAGCTCGGCGGCCAGCCGCTCGTCGGCCGCCAGGAACTCCGCCTGCCGGCGCGCCAGCGGGCGCAGCGTCCCGAAGAACAGGGCCAGGCCCAGCAGCAGCGGGGGCAGCACCACCAGCAGGAGCGGGGGCGCCAGGGCGAGCAGGCCCGCGAGCGCGCCCAGCGCCGTGAAGACGAAGGAGCGGGCCACCATCACCACACCGCTGAAGCTGTCCCGGGCCAGCTCCACCTGGTGGGTCACGCGGGAGACGAGCCCGGCGCCGCCCGTGCCGGGCGGCGGTCCGCTCGCGCCGTCGCGCAGCACCGCCTCCGCGAGCCCGTGCCGGACCACGCGGCCCACCAGCAGATCCCGCAGCGGCTCCGCGAGCGCGGCCACCGCGCGGTAGACGCGCGCCGTGCCCAGCGCCCCGACCAGCACCCCGACCGCGGCCACGGCCAGCCAGCCGAGGCCCGCCGCGGTGTTGCCTGCGAGGAAGCCGTCGTCGAGGGCACGGGCCAGCGCGTAGCCGAGCGCGAACGTCTGCGCCGACTCCAGCAGGGACCATCCGGCCAGCGCCGCCACGGCGCCCCGCCGGTCCGCGAGGAAGCGGACGCCTGCCCGCGGCAGGCCGCGCCGTACAAGCCGCTCCGTCATGGCGCTTCGGCCTCCGCCGCCGGGTCCGAGTACGGGTCCGAGTACGGGTCCGGGGTGAACAGCCGCCGGTAGGCCGGGTTCTGCCACAGCCGGTCGTGCGGGGCGACGGCGCGGACCCGGCCGGCCTCCAGCCACACCGTCAGATCGGCGCGGGCGGCCGTCGAGGCGCGGTGCGCGACGATCAGCCGGGTGCGCGGGCGCCGGGTGTGCGCGACCGTGCCCAGCAGCGCCTCGGTGACGCGCAGTTCGGTCGCCGTGTCCAGACTGGAGGTGGCGTCGTCCAGGATGAGCAGCCGCCCGCGGTGTGCGAACGCGCGCGCGAGGCCGAGGCGCTGGATCTCGCCCCCGGACAGCCGCACATCGGCGCAGGCGGTGTCGTAGCCCGCCGGGAGGGTGCGGATGAACGTGTCGGCGCAGGCGTCACGGGCCGCGGCCGCCACCCGCTCGGGGTCGGGCCGGCCGGGCCCGGCCCCGAGCCCGATGGTCCCGGCGAGGGTGCCGCCCAGCAGCGCGGGGCGCGCGAAGGCGTAGCCGACGGCGCGGCGCAGCTCGGACCGCTCCAGCTCCGCGAGGTCGACGCCGTCCAGCAGCACGCGGCCCGCTTCCGGCTCCGCCAGCCGTCCCGCCAGCGCCGCCAGCAGCGACTTGCCGGAGCCGGAGGGGCCCACGACGGCCGCGGTGGCACCGCCGGGCACGGTGAGGTCCACGGCGTCCAGGACGGTGGCGCCGTCCCGTACGGCGCGCACGCCGCGCAGCTCCAGCCGCCCGGGGCCGCCGTCGGGGAGCCGTGCGGTCCCGTGCCGCAGCGGCGGCAGCGCATGCACCCCGGCGAGCCGCCGGGCAGCGCCCCTGGCGCGCACCAGCCCGTTGAGGTGCCCGACGAGTCCGCCGACGCCCGCGGCGAGCACCGCGTAGCGCGCGGCGGCGACCAGTCCGCCCACGCTCAGCTCGCCGGCCGCGAGCAGCAGTCCGCCGGCGCCGACGACACCGATCTGCAGCAGCGGCACCAGCACGGCGGCCTGCGCGGTCGAGCGGCCCTGGACGTGCCACATCCGGTGCCCCTGGCGGCTCAGCGCGGGCAGCGGGCCCTGGACGCGGTCGACCTCGCGCTCGTACGTCCCGGCCGCCGCGACCGTACGGGCCCCGTCCAGCACCTCCACCAGCCGTCCGGCCACCCGGCCCTGCTCGTGCTGGTAGCGGGTGACGCAGTCGGAGGTGGTGCGCAGAAAGGCGCGCAGCAGCAGGGCGAGCAGCGGTATCCCGGCGAGGAACACCGCCGCGAGGCGGGGGTCGAGCAGCGCGAGCGCCACCACGCCGCCGACGGGCAGCGCGAGCGCCGCGAACGCCGAGGCGGCGGCGCTGGGCGCGGTACCGGCGTGCGCGGCGTTCAGGGTGCCGCGGGTGACCAGGTCGCCCGCGCTGAAGCGGTGGGCGCCGGGGGCAGCGGACAGCAGATGGCGCACGAGCCCGGTGCGCAGCCTCGCCGCCGTACGGGAGTTGAGCGTGCCGGTGAGCACGGTCTCTGCGGCGTCGCACAGCACGGCGGCACCGGCCAGCGCGGCGCACAGCGCCAGCCAGCGGCCCGCGTCCTCCCCCGCCAGCAGCGCGTCGAGGGCGCGGCCGAGGACGGCGGGGAGCAGCAGGGTGACGGCCGCGGCGGCCGTGCCGGCGAGAAAGAGGGCGAGGGTACGGGTCCCCGGCCGGGCGGCCTCCAGGATGAGAGAGCGGGCCCCTTCCGCTCCGCCCCCGGCACCGGCTGCTGAATCGGGGCTGCCTCTTGCCGTGCGTCGCAGGCTGCGGCGCCATGGTGGCCGATCGCGCCCCGCGGCGGAGCCGAACCTGGACACAGCCCCGCGCCCCTTCAGGGTACGGGAAGGGAACATCTCGGCTCCTCACGGGGCCGGTGCACTGATCGGACGCGGGGTCAGTGGTGGCAGGTGACGAGGCTCAGCGCGCTGTCGCCGCAGAGCAGCAGGCTGGCCACACTGCCGCCGCCACCGTGGGTCGCCGTCTCCTCGGGCTCCATCGTCTGCAGGTCGAGAAGCGCCATGATGTGGTCCTTTCCTTCGGGTTGGGGACTGTGTATCGCCGTTGTTCTGCTGTTGTTCTGTTGTTGTTCTGCTACGGCCCCTCGACGGGGCCGGTCTCGGTGCCGCCGCGGCCCGCCGGTGCGGGCGGGGGCGACAGGAAGGGGAGGAACGGTACGGACGCCGCGGAGCCGCGGGCCGCTGCGGCGGCCACCGCCAGCAGGCAGCCGGCCGTTCCGGTGGCCAGGTCCATCGACAGCCGCATCAGCTGCTCGCCGGGGAAGGCGAGATGGCCGCGGTAGTCCATGGCGTACCAGGACAGCCCGTCCAGCTGGGCCGCCAGCTCGGCCCGGGTGACGCCCGGAGCCGCGGTGCGGGCCAGGTGCAGCAGCAGTCCGGCGCGGCCCCGGAAGAGGCCGGGCTGGGCGCAGTAGCGGACCTTGGCGGCGGGCAGGATGGCGGCGCGGGCCGCGGCGAACTCCTCGCCGACCGGCGCGTGCCGCGCGTACTCGTCCAGCACCGCGGCGACGCCGACGCTGCCCTCGCCGAGGTACGGAAGCTGCTGGTGTCCCTCTTCCAGCAGCCAGGTGCCGGCGCGGCCGGGGCGGCACTTGGCGAGGTCGGCGCGGAGCGCGGTGGCGGCGGAGTCGAGCAGCGCGGGCTCGGCGGTCCGCTCGTAGTGCCTGAGGAGGAACAGGGCCTCGCCGGAGGCGCCGTACAGCAGCCCGCCGCGGGCCCGCTGCCCGATGTCGCCGGCGCGGTCGGCGAGCAGCCGCGCCGCGTGGTCGGCGGCGTCGCGCAGCCCGGTGTCGCCGGTGCGCGCCGCGAGTTCGTCGAAGGCGAGGCCGATGCCCGCCAGGCCGCCGTAGAGCGCGGGCCCGAGGCGGTCCCATCCGGCGCGCTCGTCGGCCACCATCCCGGCCAGCTCGACGGCGCGTTTGGTGTGGCCGAGCCGGTCGAGCGCGAGGGCGGCGCCCAGCAGTCCGTCGTAGAGGCCGAGCGGGGTGCCGCGCGGGGGCGGGTCGGTGTGGCGCAGCAGCCACTCCTCGCCGTCCGGGTAGGTGCCGGCCCCGCTCTCGGCGAGGGCGTGGAGCACCCCGGCCGCGCCGTACGCGAGTCCGAGTCCGCCGCCGGGCTCGAACTGCGCGAGGTCGCCGGGGAAGAGCCGGTCGTCCCGCTCCGGCGTGGCGGAGGCCCGTACGGCGCCGGCCAGCGCGTCCCGTACGCCGGGCCAGCCGGCGGGGTCGAGCGCGTCCGGCAGCGCGACGGGGGGCTCGTACGGCTGGGACTGGGGCTGGGGCCCGGTCGACCGGGCCCCGGTCGCCGGTGCGGGGCGCTCCGCAGCGGCGGCGGGGCCCTGGATGGTGGCGACCGCCTCCGCGAGGAAGTCCCGGGGGACGTCGGGGAACTGGCGCTCGACGATCCGCGCGAGGTGCGCGGCCTTGCCCCGGTCGACGGCGAGCACGGTCGTCATCGGGACGAACAGCGCGAGCCGCAGGCAGGCGAGGGCGTAGCGGTCGACGTCGTAGCCGGTGCGGTCGGACGGGGCCATGAAGGCGGGGTGGGCGACGACCTGGCGCGCCCCGTCCGCCGCGCGCCCGGCCGCCTCGAAGTCGAGGAGCGCGACGGACCGCTCGTCGGGGGCGACCATCACGTTGAACAGGTGCAGATCGTTGAAGACGAGGCCCTGGGCGTGCACCGTCTCCACCGCCTCCTGGACGAGCCGGTGGATACGCAGCGCCCAGCGGGTGTACTCGGCCACGGCCCCGGGGTCGGGCTCGGCGGTCAGCAGCGGGTGGCGCTGGGCGAAGAAGGCGTTGAGCGGCTGTCCCGGCAGGTGGTCCAGGACCAGGAAGCAGTGGCCGTCGAGGGTGAACCAGTCGCGGACGCCGGGGGCGCAGTCGAGCCCGGCGAGCGCGTCGAGGGCGGCCTTCTCGCGCTCCAGCCGGGCGACGGCGTCGGCGCCGTCCGCGGCGAGCCCGGCGTGCGGCCGGCCCTCCTTGAGCACCACCCGCTCTCCGGTGCGCTGGTCGGTGCCGCCGTAGACGCCGCCGCCGTTGGAGAAGTGCAGGGCGCGCTCGACGCGGTAGGGCAGCTCGCGCAGGGTGGCCGCGGCGCGCGCGTCGAGGTGCGGCTGGAGGAAGGCGGGCAGTTCCACCCATTCCGGCACATGGAAGGCGGGCTCCCTGCGGTCGGGCACCAGCCGCCCCTGCGGGTCCTCGATGGCGGGGACGGGGGTGCCTTCGGGCGAGAGGAGATAGCGCGGGGTGAATCCGCCGTACCGCACATAGAGCGGGCCCTCGTCCCAGCGCAGATCGGTGAGGACATACGGTCCCGGCTCCCCGGCGAGCTCGGCGCCGAGTTCTGTGAGAACCGTGTGAAGTTGCTCTTCACTTCTGGGGTAGAGGGTGGCGAATTTCCCGCTTCCCGACCGGGGCGCGTATTTGGCATTCCGCAGATGGAGCCGGGTGCGGGAGGGGACGAACTTGAAGGGTATGCCGCGCGGAACGCAGTAGTCCCATACGGCGTCCGCTATCCGTGCCGCGTTCTCCAGACAGGCCGAGACATGCACCTTCCAGCCCTGCGCGGGGAACGCGCCGGCTCCGGTGCCGCGCCCGGCGTACCGGTCGGGCCAGTGCTCCAGCCAGTCGGCCTGGCGCGAGCGGCGCCAGGCGGCGGGAACGTCGCGCCGCGCGGCGGGCAGCACATCGTCCGTGCCGGTGCCGCGGCCCGCGGACTCCTGGCGCTCCGACAGGCTCTCCGGAGTGTCGTAGAAGTATCTGTCGGCCAGGCAGAAAATCTCGTACCGCTTGTCCATCGGCCCCCCTCTGGCAGCACGGGAAAGAGAGTCCCATACCGTGCGCGCGGACAACAGTCATGTTTGTCATGAGGCGGGCGTGAGAAATGCACGGCGAATACCGCGGCCTACTGAGAAGTAATCCTTACGTCAGAGTAAAGCGAACAGGAGTTCCTGGCGACGCCTGTGCGGCGGCGGCGAGCGCCGGTTCCGGAACGACCCCGATGACGGGGTAGCCGCCGGTCGTGGGGTGGTCCGCGAGGAACACCACGGGGCGGCCCTCCGGCGGCACCTGGAGAGCGCCCAGCGGCATGCCCTCACTGGGCAGTTCGCCTTCGTACGCGCGCTCCAGGCGCGGCCCCTCCAGCCGCAGGCCGATGCGGTTACTCGCCGGGGAGACCCGGTAGGTCCCGGCGGCGAGGGTGCGCAGGGCTTCCGGTGTGAACCAGTCGGCACGCGGCCCGGGGACCACCGGCAGCACGAGCGCGCCCAGCGGTTCGGGGCCGGGCGGCGCCTGCCAGGGTGCCCCGTACTCCGCGGCCCCGGCCCCGGTC
>NZ_JAAKZZ010000026.1 GCF_011045075.1 Streptomyces boncukensis | reverse complement strand
TCCCCGTGCCCGCTCGCGGAGCACGGGGAAGCGGGCTCAGCTCTTCTCGCCCTCGCCCTCCGCCCCCGCGGCCTCCCGCACCGGCTCGACCAGCACCGTCACGATCCGGTTGCGCCGCCCCGCCGGGGACTCGGCCGTCAGCCGCAGCCCGGTCAGCGCGGGGTCCAGCCGGTCCTCGGTGACGTCGACGGTCGTTGTCGCGCCCGCGATCGGCACCCGGCCCAGCGACTTGGCCAGCAGCCCGCCGACCGTCTCCACATCCTCGTCGTCCAGCCCGGCCAGCCCGTACAGCTCGCCGAGGTCGCCGAGGTCGAGCCGGGCCGTGACGCGGTAGCAGCCGTCGCCGAGATCCTCGACGGGCGGCAGCTCGCGGTCGTACTCGTCGGTGATCTCGCCGACGATCTCCTCCAGGATGTCCTCGATCGTCACGATCCCGGCCGTGCCGCCGTACTCGTCGATGACCACCGCGACGTGGTTGCGGTCCTGCTGCATCTCGCGCAGCAGGTCACCCGCGTTCTTGGTGTCCGGGACGAAGGCGGCGGGCCGCATCGCGGTGGACACCAGCTCCGTCTCGGCCTCCCGGCTGATGTGCACCTTCCGCGCCAGGTCCTTGAGGTAGACGATGCCGACGACGTCGTCCTCGTTCTCCCCGACGACCGGGATCCGGGAGAAGCCGGAGCGCAGCGCCAGCGTCAGCGCCTGCCGGATGGTCTTGAACCGCTCGATCGTGATCAGATCCGTGCGCGGCACCATCACCTCGCGCACCAGGGTGTCCCCCAGCTGGAAGACGGAGTGCACCATCTTCCGCTCCTCCGCCTCGATCAGCGACTCGCGCTCCGCCAGGTCCACCAGCGCGCGCAGCTCCGCCTCGCTGGCGAACGGGCCCTTGCGGAAGCCCTTGCCCGGGGTGAGCGCGTTGCCCAGCAGGATCAGCAGCTGCGGCACCGGGCCGAGGATCCGGGCCAGCGGGACGAGGACGTACGCCGCCGCCGTCGCGGTGTTCAGCGGGTGCTGGCGGCCGATGGTGCGCGGCGAGACGCCGATCGCGACATACGAGACCAGGACCATGGCCACGATCGCGACCGTCAGCGCCTCCCAGTTCACCTCGAAGGCCCGCAGACAGGCGTAGGTGACCAGCACCGCAGCCGCCATCTCGCTGGCCACCCGCAGCAGCAGCGCCAGATTCAGATAGCGGGTCGGGTCGGCGGCGACGGCGGCCAGCCGGGCGCCGCCGCGCCGCCCCTGGCGGACGGCCTCCTCCGCGCGGTAGCTCGTCGTCCGCGCCAGGCCCGCCTCCGCGCACGCGGCCAGCCACGCCACGATGACCAGCAGGACGGCGGCCGCGCCCAGCTGGGCCGTCACGGTGCTCACCACCCGCTCCCCGTGCCGCTCCCCGTGCCTCTCGCCGGGCTCATGAGGTCGTGGTCGGGGCCGGGGAGGGCCCCTGAAGACCGTGCTCGGCGCGCCAGCCGTCCACGATCGCCGACTGCAGGCCGAACATCTCGGCCCGCTCGGCGGCCTCCTCGTGGTCGTACCCCAGCAGATGCAGCACGCCGTGCACGGTGAGCAGCTGCAGCTCCTCGTCCATGGAGTGCTGGGTGGGCGCCTCGGCGCCTTGCCGCTCCGCGACCTCCGGGCACAGCACGACATCCCCGAGCAGGCCCTGCGGGGGCTCCTCCTCGTCCCGGGACGGCGGGCGCAGCTCGTCCATCGGGAAGGACATCACGTCGGTGGGCCCCGGCAGGTCCATCCACTGCAGATGCAGCTGCTCCATGGTGCCGGGGTCGACGACGATCACTGACAGTTCGGAGAGGGGGTGGATGCGCATCCGGGCCAGGGAGTAGCGCGCGATGTCGAGGAGGGACTCCTCGTCGACCGCCCGGCCGGACTCGTTGTTGACGTCAATGGACATGGTGCGGGTGGCTGACTTCCTGGGACGGGCCGTTGTCGTAGCGTTCGTATGCGTCGACGATACGGCCCACGAGCTTGTGCCGGACCACGTCCGTGCTGGTGAGCTGCGAGAAATGCACGTCCTCCACGCCGTCCAGGATCTGCTGGACCTGGCGCAGGCCGCTCTTCGTACCGCCCGGCAGGTCGATCTGGGTGACGTCCCCGGTGATGACGATCTTCGACTCGAACCCGAGGCGGGTGAGGAACATCTTCATCTGCTCGGGGTTCGTGTTCTGCGCCTCGTCGAGGATGATGAAGGCGTCGTTGAGCGTCCGGCCGCGCATATAGGCCAGCGGCGCCACCTCGATCGTGCCCGCCGCCATCAGCCGGGGGATGGAGTCCGGGTCGAGCATGTCGTGCAGGGCGTCGTACAGCGGGCGCAGATACGGGTCGATCTTCTCGTACAGCGTGCCGGGCAGGAAGCCGAGCCGCTCGCCCGCCTCGACCGCCGGGCGGGTCAGAATGATCCGGTTGACCTGCTTGGACTGCAGGGCCTGCACGGCCTTGGCCATGGCGAGATACGTCTTGCCGGTGCCCGCGGGGCCGATGCCGAAGACGACCGTGTGCTTGTCGATCGCGTCGACGTAGCGCTTCTGGTTGAGCGTCTTGGGGCGGATGGTGCGGCCGCGGTTCGACAGGATGTTCTGGGTGAGCACCTCGGCGGGTGTCTCGTCCGTGGCGCCCGTGCCGTTCTGCTGGTTGCGCAGCATCGCGATGGAGCGCTCGACCGCGTCCTCCGTCATCGGCTGGCCGGTGCGGAGCACCAGCATCATCTCGTCGAACAGGCGCTGGACGAGGGCCACTTCGGCGGGCTCCCCGGTCGCGCTGATCTCGTTCCCCCTCACGTGGATGTCCGTCTCGGGGAAGGACTTCTCGATCACGCGCAGCAGGGAATCTCCCGAGCCGAGCACGGTCACCATGGGGTGCTTGGCCGGCACGGTGAAGCGGGCGGTCGCCGTCTCTGGGTGGGTTGTCTGCGTCATGGGCGGCCTCTGGGGCCAGCTCATCTCCCTCTCTGCGCTGGTGTCCTCTGGGCTTCCAGCCTACGACGCCCCCCTGACACCGCCGCAGGGGTTTTCACGCGCGGACTCGGTGGAAGCCTGCAGGCATTTCCGCGAGCGGGCATAAGGGGTTTCGCCATGATCACCACAGACTTCGTGCCGGGTTCCCCTTGCTGGGTCGACCTCACGGCGCCCGACATCGACGCCGCGGGGGAGTTCTACGGCGCGGTGTTCGGCTGGGAGCTGGACCGCGTCACCGAGCGGTACGGCTTCTTCCGGCAGGACGGCAAGGCCGTCGGCGTGGTCGGCCGGATACACAACGGCGCAGGGCCCGGCTGGACGCCCTACTTCAGCGCCCCGGAAGCGGACGCCGCGGCCGCCGCCGTGCAGGCCGCCGAGGGTACGGTGCGCACCGCCCCGTACACCATGGGCGACGAGGGCCGGCTGGGGCAGTTCACGGACCCGCTGGGCGGGCGGTTCGGCGTCTGGGAGCCGGGGCAGGTGCCCGGAATGGAGGCCGCTGACACGGTCGGCACCCTGTGCTGGACCGAGCTGTGCACCAGCGACCTGGCGGCGGCGACGGACTTCTACGTCAAGGTCTTCGGCTGGCAGACCCAGGACATGGCGATGCCGGGCGGCGAGGGCACGTACCGGCTCATCACCCCCGCCGGGCTGGGCGAGGACCGGGCGGCGGGCGGCGCCGTGGAGATGCCGGCGCAGGAGCTGCCCGGCGGCACCGCGTACTGGCAGCCCGCGTTCGCCGTGGCGGACTGCGACGCGACGGCCGCCAGGGTCACCGAGAGCGGCGGCAGGGTCACGCTGGGCCCCGAGTACGCGGAGGGCGTCGGCCGCTTCGCGGTGTGCACGGACCCGAGCGGCGCCCCGTTCGTCCTGCTGCCCCCCTCGAAACCGGCCTGAGCGTGGCCGCTGCCCTCCGCAGGGCACGGGCCCGGGGCAGCCCCGGCCCGTGCCCTGCGGACTGCGGCGGTCGCCGTGGCCGGTCGCGCAGTTCCCCGCGCCCCTGAAGCGCCCCTGCGGGGCGCCAGGGCGCGCCCCGCAGGGGCGCGGGGAACTGCGCGCGCAACCACCGACACACCCGCACCCTGCGACGAACAGCAAGGGGCACCCCGGACCCAGCCCGGAGCGCCGACAGCGCGCTAGTAGCCCGACCGTCGCAGAATGCGCTCGGCGACCGACGCGGAGTCGACCAGCGGATGCAGCGCCAGGGCCCGCAGCGCCGCGCGGTGCGAGCCCTCGGCGCCCGCCTCGACCGCCGCCCGCTCCACCGCCTTGAGCTGGAGCATCAGCCCCAGCTCCGCCTCGCCCAGCGCAGCGCCCGGCAGCGGGCGCGGTCCGCCGCCGTCCACCTCGCAGACGGTCTCCACGATCGCGTCGTCCGGGAGCGCGGGCACGGTGCCCGCGTTGCGGACGTTCAGGATCAGCCGGGCGCCCTCCCTTCGCGAGCGCCCCGAGAGCGCCCGCATCAGGGCGAGGGCGACCTGGTCGTAGCCGCCGCCGTCCAGATCGCAGCTCTCCCGCTGCCAGCCGCCGGTGGCCTCGCGGCTCTCGGCCATGTACGTCTCCTCGCGCTCCAGCCGGGTCCGCTCCCACAGCTCGCGCACGGCGGCGGGATCGCCGGTCAGCGGTGCGGCGCGAGCGAAGAAGCCGCCCTGCTGCTGGTCGAGGAACGCGCCGCGGGTCTCGGCGGCCGCCTGGACGGACGCGAGCGTCTCGCGCCGGAAGTAGTAGTAGTGCAGATACTCGTTGGGGAGGATCCCCAGGGCGCGCAGCCACTCGGCGCCGAAGAGCTTGCCCTCCTCGAAGGAGGTCAGCGCGTCCGGGTCGGCCAGCAGCGCGGCCAGCAGGTCGCGGCCGTCCGCGTCGCGCAGGGAGGTCAGCCAGCCGAGGTGGTTGAGCCCGGTGTAGGCGTAGGTCACCGCGTCCGGGTCGGCCCCGGCGGCGCGCGCCGCCCTGCGCACCAGGCCGACCGGTGAGTCGCAGATGCCGATGACGCGCTCGCCCAGCACCCGGGACATCGCCTCGGTGACCATCCCCGCGGGGTTGGTGAAGTTGACGACCCAGGCGTCCGGCGCCAGCGCCCGCACCCGCTCGGCGATCCGGAGGGCGACGGGGACGGTGCGCAGCGCGTAGAGCACGCCGCCGGCGCCGACCGTCTCCTGGCCGAGCACGCCCTCCGCGAGCGGCACCCGCTCGTCCTGTACGCGGCCCGCCGTGCCGCCCACGCGGATCGCGGAGAAGACGAAGTCCGTGCCGCGCAGCGCCTCGTCCAGGTCCTCGGTGACCCGTACCGCCGGGGCGCCCGGTACGCCCTCGGACTGGGCGGACAGGACGGACGCGACAACGGCGAGCCGGGCCGGATCCGTATCGTGCAGCACCAGCTCCGTGCAGTCGCCTCCGGCCAGCAGCGAGCGGTGCACCAGGGGGACGCGGAAGCCGCCCCCGCCGAGAATCGTCAGCCTCATGAGGCGGAACGTACCGCACCCGGCACGGCTGTTCCGGGGTGCGCTGTCACCGCGAAGGACTAGGGTCGGCCGTACCGCTGGTGTGGCACCCGACTGGCACCGAACCCGCGGTACGGACCCCGCTCCAGAGCCCCGCCGGACAGGGAGAGCACGGTGAGCACGCGTAACATCCTCGGCCCCAGGGCGCGCCGTCAGCAGTGGTTCGACCCGCTCGCGGCGCTGCGCGCCGCCGGGGACCCGGAGTGGGACGTCTATCTGACGGGCACGGTGTTCCTGGACATCATCTTCACCGGGCTCGACTCCGCGCCCGTGCGCGGTACGGAGTCCTGGGCGCGCGGCATGGGGTCGAGCCCCGGCGGCATCGCGAACATGGCCACGGCGCTGGCCCGGCTCGGCCTGCGCACCTCGCTGGCCGCCGCCTTCGGGGACGACATGTACGGCGACTACTGCCGGGAGGCGCTGGAGAGCGGCGAGGGCATCGACCTGTCCTTCTCGCACACCGTGCCGGGCTGGCACTCGCCGGTGACGGTCTCCATGGCGTACGAGGGCGAGCGCACGATGATCTCGCACGGGCACGAGGCCCCGCCCAAGGAGACCGCCGGGTACGACCCGGAGGCCCCCGAGTGCCCGCCGCGGGCCCGCGCCTGCGTCTCCTCGCTGGTGCCGGGGCGCCCGCAGGAGTGGATCGCCACGGCGGCGCGGCGCGGCAGCCGGGTCTTCGCCGACATCGGCTGGGACGAGACGGGCAGCTGGGACCTGGCGGCGCTCGCCGAGCTGGGCGACTGCGAGGCGTTCCTGCCGAACGCGGCAGAGGCGATGCGCTACACGCGGACGGACTGCCCGCGCGCCGCCGCGCACGCGCTGACGGCGTATGTGCCGCTCGCGGTGGTCACCCTGGGCGCCGAGGGGGCGTACGCGGTGGACGGGCGCACCGGTGAGACGGCAGAGGTCCCGGGCATCGCGGTGGAGGCCCTGGACCCGACGGGCGCCGGGGACGTGTTCGTCGCGGGCTTCGTCACCGCGAGCCTGGCGGACTGGCCGCTGGCGGACCGGCTGGCCTTCGCGGGGCTGACGGCGGCGCTGTCGGTGCAGGAGTTCGGCGGTTCGCTGTCGGCGCCGAGCTGGGCGGAGGTCGCGCGCTGGTGGCACCTGGCCCGGGAGCGCTGCGCGGAGTACCCGCGCTTCGCCTTCCTGGACGCGCTGCTGTCCGGCTACGAGTGCACGGCCGTCCCCCGCCGGGCGGTCCCGACGCTGGGATTCCGGGCGGGGTGAGACGGGCCGGGAGCGGTCCGGAACGTTTTGCGAAGTGTTGATTCTCCGCGCGTAGAACCCTGGCGCGGCCCGCTGCTACGTTCCTCGCGTCGCCCTCCCGGAGCCCCCGGCACCCCGTCACTCCCGTCACCACCGCCTCGTCCCCCGAGGAGCTGCGCATGCGCCGCCCGCTCAAGACCGCTCTCCCCCTCCTCGCCGCAGCCGCCCTGGCGGGTACGGCCCTCTTCGGCGCCGGCCAGGCCACGGCCGAGCACTCCGTGCCCGGGTCCGACCGGGAGATCCCCAACCTCGACCAGGTCAAGGAGAAGATCGAGGCGTACTACGGCGACACCGAGACCGCCGACGGCGAGCACCACGCGTCCCCGCACAGCAGCTACGCCCGCCAGGTGCGCCACATCGCCGCCGGTGCGCGGCGGCACCTGCAGCGGGACCTCGCGAAGCACCACGGCGAGAAGCCCGCCATCGTCCTCGACGTCGACGACACCACCCTGCTCACCTACAACTTCGAGCGCCGCATCGGCTACCACTTCACGCCCGAGGCACAGGACGACTACCTGCGCACCACCGACATGAAGCCGGTCTTCGGGATGACGCGACTGGTCAACTGGGCGCACCGGAAGGGCGTCACTGTCTTCTTCCTCACCGGCCGCAAGGAGTACCAGCGCGACTGGAGCGTCCGGAACCTCAAGAGCGCCGGCTACGCGGTGCCCGTCGACAAGGCGCACTTCTACCTCAAGGACGACAAGAACCCGCCGCCCTACCTGGAGTGCGGCACCGACTGCGGCACCGTCGAGTACAAGTCCGGCACCCGTGCCCACATCGAGCGCCAGGGCTACGACATCCTCGCCAACTTCGGCGACCAGTACAGCGATCTGAAGGGCGGCCACGCCGACCGCCGGGTGAAGATGCCGAACCCGATGTACTACCTGCCCTGAGCCGTCACGCCCCCTCCTTCAGCACTCTGCCGATGAGCGCCCGCTGGGCCTCGGTCAGCCGCGGGTCGGCACAGTGCGCGGTCTCGCCGTCGACGACCAGCTCGTAGTGGAAGCCGTCGGGCACCCCCGGCTGTTGCTGCCCCCGGCCCTCGGCGACCGCCTCCCGGGCCAGCGATGCCAGCTCGGCGGCGTCCGCGCGCCCGGCGGTGTCCAGGGAGGCCCGGCGGGTGAGCCCGCCGAAGCCGCCCGTGCGGGTGACGGTGATACGCATACGGCCATTCTCCTCCCGCTATGCGTCCTCGCCGTCCAGCGGGATGCCGACCTGGCCCCAGCACTTCATCACTCCCTCCCGCTCCGCGCTGTCGTCCCCGTACCGCTCCGTCGCGGCGTCCCGCGTGGCGTGGGCGAAGGCGGCGAAGTCCGCGTCCGGCTGCAGGGAGCCCGAGGTGAGCGCGTCGTACCAGATCTGCCCCGCGCGCTCCCAGGCGTGCCCGCCCAGGCGGGTGGCGAGCAGATAGAAGGCGTGGTTGGGGATGCCGGAGTTGATGTGTACGCCGCCGTTGTCCGCGCTGGTGTGCACGTAGTCCGCCATGGTGGCGGGCTGCGGGTCCTGGCCGAGCACATCGTCGTCGTACGCCGTGCCCGGTGCCTTCATCGAGCGCAGCGCCTCGCCCTGCACGCGGTCGGTGAAGAGCCCGGCGCCGATCAGCCAGTCGGCCTGTCCGGCGTCCTGGCCGAGCCCGTACTGCTTGATGAGGGCGCCGAAGACGTCGGAGAACGACTCGTTGAGCGCGCCCGACTGGCCGAAGTACGCCAGGTTGGCGGTGTACTGGGTCACGCCGTGGGTGAGCTCGTGGCCGATGACGTCGACGGGCAGGGTGAAGTCGCGGAAGACCTCCCCGTCGCCGTCCCCGAACACCATCCGCTCGCCGTCCCAGAAGGCGTTGCCGTACTCCTCGCCGTAGTGGACGGTGGCGTCCAGCGGCAGGCCCCGGCCGTCGATGGACCAGCGGCCGTAGACGTTCAGGAACAGCTCGAAGGTGGCCCCCAGCCCGGCGTACGCGCGGTTCACCGTGGCGTCCTTGACGGGCTTGCCGCCCTCGCCGCGGACCTTCTTGCCGGGCAGCGTCTCCTTGTTCTTGGCGTCGTAGATGGTGCGCCGGGGCGTGCGCTCCGGCTCCCCGGCGGACGGCTCCGGCGCCGCCGCGGGCTCGGCCGGGGCGGCCATGCGCACCGTGGTGATCCGGCGCCGGGTGCGCTGGAGGGCGTCGCGCTCCAGGGTGCGCCGTGCGGGGGCCGCCAGCGCGGCCTCCCCGGTGCGGGCCAGCCGGTCGAGGAGGTGCGGCGGCACGATGGTGCAGAAGGCGGGGGGTGCGGGTGCGTGGTGGGTACTCATGCGCGCAATGTGGCACTGCGTCATCGCGCTGTCACTGCTCGCTGACAGGATTCGTAGGAAGGGAGGGTGCGCGGGGGCCTGTGCTGACGCCGCGCCACCCATGCGCCGTATCGCATAGTGATACGGCACTGGCGCGGGGGGCGGATGTGGCTATGCTGGCCGGACCATGCGTTTCGGGCTGCTTCTTCTTAGCTGCCGCGGCGAGGGCCTGTAGCCGTACGGCCGACCCCCTCCCCGCGGAGTGCGGTGCTGTCCGGTCGGCCCACGAAGCCCTGCGCGCCCCGCGCGCACTCTCTCGCAGGAGCCCTACGCATCATGACCTCTCATGCCTCTGTCGGTCGCGCCACCCCGATCACGGCCTCGACGGTACGCCAGCGTCCCTCGGGGATGCCGGTGCACAAGTACCGGCCGTACCAGGCGGTCGACATCGCCGACCGCACCTGGCCCGGCAACCGGATCACCCGGGCGCCGCGCTGGCTGTCCACCGATCTGCGGGACGGCAACCAGGCGCTGATCGACCCCATGTCGCCCGCCCGCAAGCGGGAGATGTTCGACCTGCTGGTGCGGATGGGCTACAAGGAGATCGAGGTCGGCTTCCCCTCCTCCGGGCAGACCGACTTCGACTTCGTACGCTCCATCATCGAGGAGGACGCGATCCCCGAGGACGTGACGATCTCCGTCCTCACCCAGGCCCGCGAGGAGCTGATCGAGCGGACCGTCCAGTCCCTGGTCGGCGCCCACCGCGCCACCGTCCACCTGTACAACGCCACCGCGCCGCTCTTCCGCGACGTCGTCTTCCGCGGCAGCCGCGAGCAGGTCAGGCAGATCGCCGTGGACGGCACCCGGATGGTCGTCGAGTACGCCGAGAAGCTGCTGGACGGGCGCGGCCGGGAAACGGCCTTCGGCTACCAGTACAGCCCCGAGATCTTCATCGACACCGAGCTGGACTTCGCGCTGGAGATCTGCGAGGGGGTGATGGACGTCTGGCAGCCCGAGGAGGGCCGCGAGATCATCCTGAACCTGCCCGCCACGGTCGAGGTCTCCGTGCCCAGCACCTACGCCGACCGCATCGAGTGGATGAGCCGCAGGCTGTCCCGGCGCGAGCACGTCTGCCTGTCCGTGCACCCGCACAACGACCGCGGCACCGGCGTGGCCGCCGCCGAGCTGGCCGTGATGGCGGGCGCCGACCGCGTCGAGGGCTGCCTGTTCGGGCAGGGCGAGCGCACCGGCAATGTGGACCTGGTCACCCTGGGGATGAACCTGTTCAGCCAGGGCGTCGACCCGATGGTCGACTTCTCCGGGATCGACGAGATCCGCCGCACCTACGAGTACTGCAACCAGATGGAGGTCCACCCCCGCCACCCGTACGCCGGCGACCTCGTCTACACCGCCTTCTCCGGCTCCCACCAGGACGCCATCAAGAAGGGCTTCGAGGCGATGGACATCCGTGCCGCCGAGGCCGGGAAGACAGTGGACGACATCGCGTGGGCGGTGCCCTATCTGCCGATCGACCCCAAGGACGTCGGCCGCTCGTACGAGGCGGTCATCCGCGTCAACTCGCAGTCCGGCAAGGGCGGCGTCGCCTATGTGCTGAAGGGCGAGCACAGCCTGGACCTGCCGCGCCGGATGCAGGTGGAGTTCTCCCGGATCATCCAGGAGAAGACGGACGCGGAGGGCGGCGAGGTCTCGCCCGCCCAGATCTGGTCGGTCTTCCAGGACGAGTACCTGCCGACGCCCGGCGGGAGCTGGGGCCGTATCGCGCTGCGCGACACCCAGACCTCCACCACCAGCGAGGGCCACGACGCGCTCACCGTGGAGGCCGTGGTGGACGGCGAGCCGGTGACGCTGAGCGGGACGGGGAACGGCCCGCTGGCCGCGTTCTTCGACGCGCTGCGCGACGTCGTCGAGGCGGACGTGCGGCTGCTGGACTACGTCGAGCACACGATGAGCGAGGGCGTCGGCGCCCAGGCCGCCGCCTACATCGAGTGTGCGATCGGGGACCGGGTGCTGTGGGGCGTGGGCATCGACGCCAACATCGTCCGGGCCTCGATCAAGGCCGCGGTCTCCGCGGTCAACCGCGCCTCCCGGTAGCGGAGTCGGGGCGCTCGCCTCTCCCGCCGGGGCCCGCGGGGGAGGGGCGTCTCCCGGCCGTCCCCCCGTGGCCGAACGCGAGTGCCCTGCCACACCCGAGTGGTGCTCAAGGTGCTGACGCGGAGGGGCGACTGTGGTTAACATCACGTCACCGGCGACGATGCCGAATCGTGATGCTGATGGAGGTGCGGTGCGATGCACCCACGAATGCGCCGCGTCCGTCCGGCGGGCGTCCGCACCAGCTGGCGCACCGTCGACGACGGCGACTTCTTCTGCGCCGCCTGCGGCGGGGACCGCCGCTACCGCCTCCGCAGCGGCCGCCGCCGCTTTGTGCTCCTGGGTGTCCCGCTGCTGCCCCGCGGCGCGGCGGGCCCCGTCGTCGAGTGCGGCGGCTGCGGCAGCCACTTCACGCCCGACTGCCTCGATCACCCCACCACCACCCGGCTGTCCGCGATGCTCCGCGAGGCCGTGCACAGCGTGGTGCTCGCCGTGCTGGCGGCGGGCGGCACCCAGGCGCGCGCCGCCCGCGAGGCGGCCGTCGAGGCGGTGCGGGGCGCCGGCTTCCCGGACTGCGGCGAGGAGGAGCTGACGGCGCTGCTCGCGGCCCTCACGGCGGACGGGCGGGTGTGCCTGGAGATCGAGCTGCACGAGACGCTGGCCCCGCTGGCCCCGCACCTCGCCGTCCCGGGGCGGGAGAGCCTGCTGCTCCAGGGGGCGCGCATCGCGCTGGCCGACGGGGCGTACGGGGCGGAGGAGCGGGAGGTCCTGGCCGCTGTCGGGCGGGCCCTGGAGATCGGTGCGGGTGACGTGGACCGGTTGCTCGCCGAGGCCCGGATGCCGTCGTAGTGCCGGGTGGCGCGAGGCGGTGCACCTTTCCGGTCGCGGCACTAGTACGGGGCAGGGGAGATACGGGTGTTGACACCGTTTCTCCCGCATTGATGGGGTCCCGTCATGACGGACCCGACATCGCTCCCGCGCTTTCCGGACGGGTTTCTCTGGGGGGTGGCCACCTCCGCGTTCCAGATCGAGGGCGCCGTGGACGAGGACGGCCGCGGCCCCGCCGGCTGGGACATGTTCACCGCAGAACCCGGCCGGATCCGGGACGGCGGCACCGCCCGTACCGCCACGGACCACTACCACCGCTGGCGCGAGGACCTGGCGCTGCTGCGGGACCTCGGCGTCGGCGCGTACCGCTTCTCCGTGGCCTGGCCGCGGGTCTTCCCCTCCGGCGGCGGCGAACTCAACGCGGCGGGGCTGGACTTCTACGACCGCCTCGTCGACGCCCTCGCCGAGGCGGGCGTCACCCCCGTCGTCACCCTCTACCACTGGGATACGCCGCTGCCCGTCGAGGAGCGGGACGGCGGCTGGCTGTCCCGCGACACGGCGTGGCTCTTCGCGGACTACGCCGACGCCGTCGCGGCCCGGCTGGGCGACCGCGTGGGCCACTGGATCACCCTCAACGAGCCCGCCGAGGTCACCCTCCTCGGCTACGGGCTGGGCGAGCACGCCCCCGGCAGGCGGCTGCTGTTCGACGCCCTGCCCGCCGCCCACCACCAGCTGCTCGGGCACGGGCTGGCCGCACAGGCGCTGCGGGCGCGCGGGGTGCGCTCGCTCGGCCTCACCAACTCGCACGGCCCGGTCTGGCCGCTCTCCGCGAGCGCCGAGGACACCGGCGCGGCGGAGCTGTACGACGTCCTCACCAACCGGCTGTTCGCCGAGCCCCCGCTGCTCGGCCGCTACCCGGACGAGGGCCTGGCCGCCATGCTGCCGGGCCCCGTCGCGGAGGACCTGAAGACCATCGCGCAGCCGCTGGACTTCTACGGCGTCAACTACTACCAGCCCGCCCTGGTCGGCGCCCCCGACCCGCTGGAGCAGGCGGGCGAGTTCGCGGGGATCGGCATGCCCGCCGAACTCCCCTTCGGCATCCGCGAGATACCCGGCCGCGAGCGCACCGGCAGCAACTGGGCCGTCGTCCCCGAGGGCCTCCCCGAGACCCTGCGCACCCTGCGCGACCGCTACGGCGACCGGCTCCCGCCCGTCCTGATCACCGAGAACGGCTGCGCGTACCCGGAGCACACCGCTGACGCCCGCCGGATCGCCTTCCTCGACGCCCATCTGCGCCAGCTGCACACGGCGCTGGCCGAGGGCCTCGACGTACGCGGCTACTTCGTCTGGTCGCTGCTGGACAACTTCGAGTGGGCCGAGGGCTACGGCTGGCGCTTCGGCCTCGTGCACGTCGACTACGCGACGCTGGCGCGCACCCCCAGGGACTCCTACCGCTGGCTGCGGGAGGCGCTGCGGGCCCAGCGGCGGGGCTGACCCGGACCGGGTGCGCGCCTCCCCGGGGAGTACACCGGGGGGAGCACCGGGCGGCCGGCCACACCCCGGGCGGTAACCGCCAGTTCGGCCCAGCGAGCGACGAAGTGGGCCCCGCGGGGCGGGACTCTGGTCGCGACCGGAGATTCGCGACCAGAGAAGGGGGCTCGTATGGGGCCCGTTGTGACGACGGACAAGCCGTCCGCCGCCCCGCCCGGCAGGGCGAGGAGACCACGCCGCACCGTGCCCTGGGCCATGCTCGGGCTGTGGGTGGTGGTCCTGCTGCTCGCCGTCCCGTTCGGCGGCAAACTGAGCGGCGTCACCCGCGACGAGCCCGTCGACTACCTCCCGGCCAGCGCCGACTCCACCCGCGTCCAGGAGCTGACCGACAAGCTGCCGGGCGGCGGCAGCACGGACCTCCTCCTGGTGCACCACCGCGACGGCGGGCTCACGGCGGCCGACCGCGGCGTGGCCCGCGACCAGGCGCGCGAGGTGGCCGGGGCGTACCGGCACAGCGGCGGCCCGCCGCGCACCGTTCCCTCCGAGGACGGCAGCACGCTGCTCACCGCCGTCTCCCTCACCGGACTGGACGAGGAGCAGCGCTCGGACGCCGTGCACGACATCCGCGACCGGCTGGACGGCGGCGGCGCGGGCGGCGGCCCCGCGCCGCCCGAGGGGCTGAGCGTGTGGGTCGGCGGCCCCGGGGCGCTGCAGTCCGACATGGACGAGATCTTCGAATCCGTCGACGGCACCCTGATGCTGGGCACCGCGGCGGTCGTCGCGGTGCTGCTCATCCTCACCTACCGCAGCCCCGTGCTGTGGCTCGTCCCGCTGACCGTCGTCGGCGCCGCGGCGCTCTCCGCGATGGCCGTGGTCTACGGGCTCGTCCAGGCGCTCGACCTCACCGTCAGCACCATGAACACCTCCGTGATGACGGTGCTGATCTTCGGCGCCGGCACGGACTACGCGCTGCTGCTCGTCGCCCGCTACCGTGAGGAACTGCGCCGCCACGAACGGCCGTACGAGGCGATGCTGACCGCGCTGCGCGGCTGCGGGCCCGCGATCCTCGCCTCCAGCGGGACCGTGGCGGCCGGGCTGCTGTGCCTGCTGGCGGCCGACCTGAACAGCAGCAGCGCGCTCGGCCCGGTCGGCGCCATCGGCGTCGTGTGCGCCCTGGCGGCGATGACCACGCTGCTGCCCGCGCTGCTCGTGCTGCTGGGGCGCCGGGTGTTCTGGCCGCTCGTCCCGGCGTTCGGCAGTGAACCCTCCGCGCGGCGCTCGCTGTTCGCCGTCATGGGCACCTCGGCGGGCCGCCGCCCGGTGACGGTGCTGCTGTCCGGCGTCCTGCTGCTGGGCGGGCTCGCAGTGGGCTCCGCCGCGCTCCCCGGGGACCTGCGGCAGGAGGACACGTTCACCAGCACACCGGAGTCGGTCACCGCGCTGCGGGCCGTCGAGAAGGCGTTCCCTCAGCAGAGCAGCCAGCCGATCACCGTGCTGACGCGGACCCCGGAGGCGGAGCGGGCGCAGCGCACGGCCGACGCCACGGACGGTGTCGCACGCGTCGAGCGGGGCCGCAGCGGGGGCGGCTGGACCGAGCTCAGCGTCTTCGCCCGGGACAAGCCCGAGTCGCCGGGAGAGCTGGACACCATCCGCGCGCTGCGCGGCGAACTGGACGCGCTCGACGGGGCCGAGGCGTACGTCGGCGGGCCCAGCGCCGAACAGCTCGACCTGTCCGACACGAACGCCTCCGACCGCCGCGTGGTGATCCCGCTGGTGCTGGGCGCCGTGCTGCTGGTCCTCATCGCGCTGCTGCGGAGCCTGACGGCGCCGCTCGTCCTCGTGGTGGCCGTCGTCGCCTCCTGGGGCGCCGCGATGGGGCTGGGCGGACTGGTCTTCGAGCCCGTACTGGGCTTCGAGGGGCTGGATCCGGCCATTCCGCTGCTGTCGTTCGTCTTCCTCGTCGCGCTCGGCGTCGACTACGGCATCTTCCTGATGCACCGGATGCGCGAGGAGTCGCTGGGCGGGAAGGCCGTGCCCCGGGCCGCGCTGGACGCGCTGCGGACGACGGGCGGGGTGATCGCCTCCGCCGGCATCGTGCTGGCCGCCACGTTCTGTGTGCTGGCGTCGATGCCGATGGTGCTGATGGCCGAGCTCGGCTTCGTCATAGCGGTCGGGGTGCTGCTGGACACCTTCCTGGTGCGGACCTACCTGGTGACCTCCGCCAGTATGCTGCTGCGCCGCTGGATCTGGTGGCCGGGCAGGCTGTTCCGGGACCGCACGGGCTGAGTGACGCCGGGCACGCTGCGGCCCCTCCCGCCGCCGCGTGCCGCCGCGTGCCGCACGATAGGACAGTGCAGATGCCGAAGAAACCGCCCGCGGCCGCCGCTTCGGCCGCGCGCCGCCCGCCCGGAATCGCCCGGCGGGACATCGCGGTGGCCGCCGCGGTGGCGGTCGTCCAGACCGTGGCCGCGCTGGCGGCACCGGCAGGCGACGGGCGCACCCCCGACGCGCTGGGCTGGACCCTGCTCACCGCCAGCGCCTTCGCGCTGGTGCTGCTGCGCCGCGCGCCCTGGCTGGCGGTGCTGGCGGTGCTGGCGCTCGTCGCCCCGTACCACTCGCTGGACTTCGCGCACACCGCCGCCGTACCCAGTGCCCTGATCGCGCTGTACTTCATGGCCGCAGCCGGTCCGCCGCTGCGCTCGTTCCTGACGATCGGCGTGATCATCGGCATCATGTCGGTGATCATGCTCGGCCGGGGCAACCAGCACGCGCTGGCCGAGATGCTGCGGACGTCCGGCTGGCTGTTCGTCTGCGTCCTCATCGGCGAGAGCGTCCGCATCCACCGCAACTACGTCGGTGCCATCGTCGAGCGGGCCGAGCGGGCCGAGCGCACCCGGGAGGAGGAGGCGGCGCGGCGCGTCGCGCAGGAGCGGCTGCGGATCGCCCGCGATCTGCACGACCTGCTCGCGCACAGCATCACCCTGATCGGCGTGCAGACCTCGGTCGCCGCGCATGTGCTCGTCGCGGACCCGGAGCGGCTGGACCGGGAGGCCGTCGCCAAGGCGCTCGACGGCATCTCCGACACCTGCCGGGACGCCCGCGCGGAGCTGCGCACCACGCTGGAGGTGCTGCGCGGCGACGAGTCGGAGGCGCACGGCCCGCTGCCCGGCCTCTCCGGGCTCGCGGACCTGGCGCGCGCCGCCCGGGGCGCGGGGGCGCACGTCGAACTGACCGTGCGCGACTCCGCGCTGGCCGCCGCGCCGCCGCCCGCCGTGGGCGCGGCGGCGTACCGCATCGTGCAGGAGGCGTTCACCAACGCCGTACGGCACGCGGGCCCCGAGGTGCGGATCGAGGCCGCCGTGTCCGCGGAGCACGGACTGCTGCGGATATGCGTACGGGACGACGGCGCCGGGAGAGAGAACCCCGACGGCGCCGGCCCCGGAGCCGGGGACTCCGGGGACGGCGCGGGGAGGACCGGGACGGCGCCGGCCCCCGCGGACCGTACGCCGGAGCGCGGCGGCTTCGGCCTGGTCGGCATGCGCGAACGCGCCCGCAGCGTGGGCGGCACCGTGGAGGCCGGGCCGGCCCCGCCCGGCTTCCAGGTGCTCGCCCGGATCCCCCTCGCTTCCGCTGTTCCCGTTGCCCCCGCTCCCCGAGAGGTACCGACATGACGGACACGCCGTCCATCCGCGTCGTCCTGGCCGACGACCAGACACTGGTGCGCTCCGCCTTCGCCATGCTCGTGGAGTCGGCACCTGACATGTCCGTGGTCGGCGAGGCCGGGACGGGCCGGGAGGCGGTGGCGCTCACCCGCGAGTCCCGGGCCGACCTCGTCGTGATGGACATCCGGATGCCGGACCTGGACGGCATCGAGGCCACCCGCCGGATCGCGGCGGACGCGGCGCTGGGCGGGACCCGGGTGCTGGTCCTGACGACGTACGACACCGACGAGCACGTGGTGGAGGCGCTGCGCGCCGGAGCCTCGGGCTTCCTGGTGAAGGACACCAAACCGGCCGAGCTGCTGGAGGCGATCCGTACGGTCTCGGCGGGCGAGGCGCTGCTGTCCCCGGGCCCCACCTCACGCCTGATCGCCCGGGTGCTGCGGTCGCCGGACGCGCCCACGCCGCCCGGCGACGCGCGGCTCCAGACGCTCTCGGACCGCGAGCGGCAGGTGCTCGCGCTGGTCGCGCGCGGGCTGAACAACGCGGAGATCGCGGAGTCGCTCGCGCTCTCGCCGCTGACGGCGAAGACCCATGTGAGCCGGGTCATGGGGAAGCTCGCCGCACGGGACCGCGCCCAGCTGGTCATCTCGGCGTACGAGTCCGGCCTGGTGACCCCGGGCGCCCAGTGAGAAGCCCCGGGGGGCTCAGGGCGGCGCCGGGCCGCCCGCGTCCGCGACCTGGCGCAGCGTCCGGCCGCTGAGCGCCGAGCGGGCGCGCAGCGGATCGGGGGTGCCGTGCCTGCGGCCGGCGCGGCCGTCGTTCTCCTTCACCAGCAGCCACGCCTCGCGCTCGCCGTCCCCGCCGTCGCGGAAGCGGGTGAGGGCCCACGCGCCGTGCAGCTTCGAGCCGTGCAGCGCGAAGGAGACATGGCCCCGGTCCAGCGCCCCGGGGAAGTCCCGCTTCAGCGGCTCGTAGCCGCCCGTGTCCCACACGATCACCGGGCCCGCGCCGTACTCGCCCTCGGGGATCACGCCCTCGAAGGTGCGGTACGCGAGCGGGTGGTCCTCGGTGGGCATGGCCAGCCTCTTGTCGTGCGGATCGGTGGACGGGCCCTTGGGCACCGACCACGACTTCAGCACCCCCTCGACCTCCAGCCGGAAGTCGAAGTGGAGCGTGGTCGCGTCGTGGATCTGTACGACGAACCGGGACTCCCCGCCCCTCTCCCCGCCGCTCGCTCCGCTTTCGCTCTCTTCGCGGCCCTCGGGTTCGGTGGTGGTGCCGAAGCGCCGCTTGCTCCGGTACGTGCGCAGGGGGTCCTTGCCGCCCGTGGCGGAGCCGGTGGACATGGGTTCCTCCGGAGTGCCGTATCGCGCTGGAGTGCCGTGCCGTGCCGTCCGTGTCCCCTCCAGGATCGCGCCGATGCCCGGCACCGGCGACCGGCACCGGCGAGTGCCCCGCATCGCCGCGCCCACTCCGCGCTGCGCCATGTGTCGGGCCCTCCGGCCGGGGTACCCGGAGCGGTCCATGCGGTCACGCCGGGTAGTCGGGCCCGCGCTGCGCCTGCGTTGCGCACCCTGTGCGTCGCACACTGGTGCGAGAGGGCTCGGCGGTACCGCACACGCTGAGAAGAGAGGTGAGGGAAGCCATGCCCATCGCATTCCTCGCAGCGCCCGAGGGCGTCGAACAGATCGAGCTGACCGATCCGTGGACGGCAGTCGTCCGGGCCGGGCAGACTCCTCGGCTGGTCTCCACCCGCCCCGGGGAGATCCGCGCCTTCCACCACCTGGACCGGGGCGACAGCTTCCCGGTCGACCTGACCGTCGACCAGGCGGCGGTGGACGACTTCGACGGCCTGGTGCTGCCCGGCGGCGTGGCCAACCCCGACGCGCTGCGGCTGAGTCCGCGGGCCGTCGGATTCGTCAAGGCGTTCTTCGAGGCGGGCAAGCCGGTCGCGGCGATCTGCCACGCGCTGTGGATGCTCGTCGAGGCCGATGTGGTCCGCGGCCGCACGCTGACCTCGTGGCCGAGTCTGCGGACCGACATCCACAACGCCGGCGGCACCTGGGTCGACGAGCAGGTCAAGGTCTGCACCGCCGGTCCGAACACGCTCGTCACCAGCCGCAAGCCGGACGATCTGAAGGCGTTCGACGAGGCGATGCTCGACGCGTTCGCGACGTCCTGAGAGGTGACGGGCGCATGACCGCCGCCGCGCCGAAGGCCGACCGGGTCAGGGTGACCAAGCCGGACAAGGAGCTCTTCCCGGAGGACGGCCTCACCAAGGCGGACCTCGTGGACTACTACCGCGCGGTCGCCCGCGCGATGCTGCCGCACCTGCGCGGCCGGCCGCTCACCCTGGAGTGCTACCCGGACGGGCACGAGGGCGAGTCGTTCTTCCGCAAGCAGATGCCCGAACACTTCCCGGAGTGGATCCGCCGGGTCGAGGTGGCGAAGGAGGACGGCAGCCTGACGATGCCGCTGTGCGACAACGCGGCCACGCTGGCCTACCTCGCGAACCAGGCCGCGATCACCCTGCACCCCTGGCTCAGCCGCGCGGACCGGCCGGACCATCCGGACCGGCTCGTCTTCGACCTCGACCCGCCGGACTCCGACTTCGGCCTCGTGCGCTGGACCGCGTTCACGCTCCGGGACCTGCTGGCCGAGATCGGCCTCCAGCCGCTGGTGATGACCACCGGGTCCCGGGGGCTGCACGTGATGCTGCCGCTCGACCGGTCCGAGGACTTCGACGCGGTGCGCTCCTTCGCGCGCGACGTCGCGGACGAGCTGGCCGGGCAGCACCCGGACCGCCTCACCACCGAGCCGCGCAAGGACAAGCGCCGCGGCCGGCTGTACCTCGACACCCAGCGGAACGCGTACGCGCAGACGGGCGTCGCCCCCTACGCGGTCCGGGCCCGCCCGCACGCGCCGGTGGCGACACCGCTGCGGTGGGAGGAGCTGGCGGACGCATCCGTGGGCCCGCGGCACTGGACGCTGCGCACCGTCCCGGACCGGCTGGCGGACGAGGGCGATCCGTGGGCCCGGCCGGGCCGGTACCGGCGCTCGCTGGGCGCGGCCCAGCGCAGGCTGGACGCCCTGCGCTGATCCCGGGGCCCCGCCGGGCGCAGGGTGGGAGAGAATGAGCCCATGCTGTGTTCTTCCGGGGGGCGACCCCCGTACCCCCGGCCGGGGCGCGGGGCGGTGGGGCGATGACGCTGTTCCGCGATGACGGCATCGTGCTCCGTACCCAGAAGCTGGGCGAGGCGGACCGCATCATCAGCCTGCTCACTCGCGGTCACGGGCGCGTGCGCGCCGTGGCCCGCGGCGTACGCCGCACCAAGTCGAAGTTCGGGGCCCGGCTGGAGCCGTTCAGCCATGTCGACGTGCAGTTCTTCGCCCGCGGCAGCGACTTGGTGGGCCGCGGCCTGCCGCTGTGCACCCAGACGGAGACCATCGCCCCGTACGGCCAGGGCATCATCGCGGACTACGACCGCTACACCGCCGGCACGGCCATGCTGGAGACCGCCGAGCGGTTCACCGACCACGAGGGCGAGCCGAACGTCCAGCAGTATCTGCTGCTCGTCGGAGGTCTGCGCACCCTCGCCTCCGGTGAGCACGGACCGGGGCTGGTCCTCGACGCCTTCCTGCTGCGCTCCCTCGCGATGGGCGGCTACGCGCCCAGCTTCGAGGACTGCGCGCGGTGCGGGCTCCCCGGCCCGAACCGGTTCTTCTCGGTGGCCTCCGGCGGCGCGGTGTGCGGCGACTGCCGCGTCCCCGGCAGCGTCGTGCCCTCGCCGGGGGCGCTCCGGCTGCTGGGCGCGCTGCTGACGGGCGACTGGGCGACCGCGGACGCCGCCGAGCCCCGGCACTGCCGGGAGGGCTCCGGGCTGGTCTCGGCGTATCTGCACTGGCATCTGGAGCGCGGGCTGCGCTCCCTCAGATACGTGCGGCAGGGCCCGAGCCGCTAGGCTCGACCGGGTCCCGCCGCAAGAGAACACGTTCGGCACGCACACTGGAGTTGAGTCACGCAGATGGCACGCCGCGGAATGCTGTCCTGGCCGCAGCGCGAGTACCCCGAGTATGCAGCGCCCGAACCCCACCCCTCCGGGGCCCGCCCGCCGAAGATCCCCGGCGAGCTGGTCCCGAACCATGTGGCGATCGTCATGGACGGCAACGGCCGTTGGGCGAAGCAGCGCGGCCTGCCGCGTACGGAGGGCCACAAGGTGGGCGAGGCCGTCGTGATGGACGTCCTCAAGGGCTGTCTGGAGATGGGCGTCAAGAACCTCTCCCTCTACGCGTTCTCCACCGAGAACTGGAAGCGCTCCCCGGAGGAGGTGCGCTTCCTGATGAACTTCAACCGCGAGGTGATCCGCCGCCGCCGCGACGAGATGGACGCGCTCGGCATCCGGATCCGCTGGGTGGGCCGGATGCCGAAGCTGTGGAAGTCGGTGGTGCAGGAGCTGCAGGTCGCCCAGGAGCAGACCCGGCGCAACGACGCCATGACGCTCTACTTCTGTGTGAACTACGGCGGCCGGGCGGAGATCACCGACGCCGCGCGGGCCATAGCGGAGGACGTGCGCGCCGGACGGCTGGACCCGTCCAAGGTCAACGAGAAGACCTTCGCGCGGTATCTCTACTACCGCGACATGCCGGACGTGGACCTGTTCCTGCGCCCCTCCGGCGAGCAGCGCACCTCCAACTACCTGATCTGGCAGAGCGCCTACGCGGAGATGGTGTACCAGGACGTGCTGTGGCCGGACTTCGACCGGCGCGACCTGTGGCGGGCCTGCCTGGAGTACGCCCGGCGCGACCGCCGCTTCGGCGGGGCCCAGCCGGACGAGGAGGCCGCGCAGGGCTGAGCCGCCGGATCACCGGGTGCGGCGCCGGAAGAGCAGCGCGCACGCCGGTACCGCCAGGGCGAGCAGCCCCGCGCACCACGCGAGCGCCCGCCAGGGCGCCGACCCGGCGGGCTGGTCCAGCAGCAGCGCCCGCATGGACTCGATCACCGGGGTGACGGGCTGGTGCTCGGCGAAGCCGTGCAGCCATCCGGGCATGGTGTCGATCGGCACGAACGCGCTGCTGGGGTAGGGCAGGAACAGCACGAAGAACGTGAACCCGCCCGCCGCCTCGGGGGAGGTGGCGAGCAGCCCGGCGACCGCCGAAAGCCAGGACAGCGCGACGACGTACAGCAGCAGGATCCCGATGGCGGCCAGCCACTGCGGGACGTCCGCGCGCGGCCGGAAGCCGACGGCGAAGGCCACCGCGAGCACCGCGGCCGTCGCTGCCGCGTTGCGCACCGTGCTCGCGGCCACATGGCCCGCCAGCAGGGCCGTGCCCTTGGTGTCCATGGAGCGGAAGCGGTCGACGATGCCGGTGGTCATGTCCCCGGTGACGGTGGTCGCCGTCATCGAGGCGCCGTATCCGGCGCACAGGATCAGCACACCGGGCGCCACATACGTCACATACGTCCCGGTGCCCGACTCGATCGCGCCGCCGAAGAAGTAGACGAAGACCAGCATCAGCAGCACGGGCAGCGCCAGCGAGACGATGACCGCGTCCAGGTTGCGCCTGCTCAGCCGGATCGAACGGGCGGCGAGCACCGCGTAGTCACTCATGGGTCAGCTCCAGGAACACATCGTCGAGGGTGGCGCCCTGCACGGTGAAGCGCGCGATCTCCACCCGGGCGGGGTCCAGTTCGTCCAGCAGCGCCCGCACATGGGCCGCGCTGCCGTCGGTGGGGACGCTCAGCAGCAGCTCACCGGGGGAGGCGTGCAGCGCGCCGCCGACGACCCGCGCGTGCACCGCCTCGTACGCGTGCCGGTCGACCAGCGTCAGATCCAGACGCCGGGCCGCGACCCGCCGCTTCAGCTCCTCCGGGGCGCCCTCCGCGATCAGCCGCCCCCTGTCGAGCACGGCGACCTGGTGGGCGAGCTGGTCGGCCTCCTCCAGATACTGCGTGGTGAGGAAGACGGTCACCCCGGACTCCGCCAGGGACGCGACCACCTCCCACATCGTGCGGCGGCTGCGCGGGTCGAGCCCGGTGGTCGGCTCGTCCAGGAACACCACCTCGGGGTCCCGGGTGAGCCCCGCCGCGATGTCCAGCCGGCGGCGCATCCCGCCCGAGTACGTGACGACGCGGCGCCGCCCGGCGTCCGTCAGGCCGAAGCGCTCCAGCAGCTCGGCCGCGCGCCGGGCCGCCTGCCGCCGGGGCAGGCCGCGCAGCCGCCCCATCATGCGCAGGTTCTCCTCGCCGGTCTGCTCCTCGTCCAGCGCGGCGTACTGGCCGGTGAGGCTGACGGCGCGGCGCACCCGGGAGCGCGCCGTGACGACGTCGTGGCCCGCGACCCGGGCCCGGCCCGCATCGGGCGCGGTGAGCGTCGTGAGGATGCGCACGGCGGTCGTTTTGCCCGCGCCGTTCGGCCCGAGCAGCGCGCAGACGCTGCCGGGCCGCACCCGCAGGTCGAGCCCGTCGAGCACCCGGACGGCGCCGTACCGCTTGCGCAGGCCGCGGGCCTCGATCGCCCAGCCCTCCGCCGGTGTGGAATCCATGGTTGCCCCTCCTCATTGCGTATCGCGTACGCGCTAGTGCGTATGTTATACGCATTGCGAGGGAAAGGTGGACCATGGCGGAACGGCGAGCGGGGCGGGGAGACCGGGAGCAGGTGGAGGAGCGCGCGCAGCGGGAGCAGGCGGACACCGGGCTGCCGCCGGGGGTCGAGACCGCGTGGGGGCTGCGGGAGCGCCCGTCACGGGGCCCGGCGCGCGTCCTCGACGTCCGCCGGATCGTGGCGGCGGCGGTCGCCCTCGCGGACACCGAGGGGCTCGGGGCCGTCTCCATGAGCCGTGTCGCGGCGGAGGCCGGCGCCTCGACGATGGGGCTGTACCGCTATGTGGCGGGCAAGGACGAGCTGCTGATCCTGATGGAGGACGCGGCGATCGGCCCGCCCCCGCCGGGCCCGCCCGCCGAGGACGGCTGGCGCGCCGGGCTCGAACACTGGGCGCGGTCGCTCGGCGCCGTCTACGAGCGGCGCCCCTGGCTGCTGCGCATCCCGATCAGCACCCCGCCGCTGTCACCGCGCAACGTCGAGTGGATGGAGCAGGCGCTGACGTATCTGCGCGGCACACGGCTCCCCGGCGAGGAGCGGCTGGGGGTGCTGGCGCTGCTCAGCGGGTTCGTGCGCAACCATATGCAGCTGTTCACGGACATGGCCGAGGCGAACCGGCAGAGCGGCACGGCGTGGGCCGACATGGAGGACCGCTACTGGCTCCTGCTGGAGCGGCTGACGGACTCCCGGCGGTTCCCCGCGATCACCGAGCTGCTGGAGTCCGGGGAGGTGGAGCGGGGGGAGGCGGACGAGGAGCCGGGCACCTCCTTCGACTTCGGCCTGGCCCGCACCCTGGACGGCGTCGCGGTCCTCGTCGCGGGGGAGGGCGGGTAGCGCGCGCCCTCCGCGGCGGACGGTCAGGGGCAGCCCCTCACCGCCGTGCCGCCGCACACTCCCCGCAGGTGCCGAAGATCTCGATGGTGTGCCCCACATCCACGAACCCGTGTTCGGTCGCGATCGACTCGGCCCACTTCTCGACCGCCGGGCCCTCGACCTCGACCGCCTTCCCGCACGACCGGCACACCAGATGGTGGTGGTGGTCGTCACTGTGGCACCGGCGGTAGACGGCCTCGCCCTCGTCCGTGCGCAGCACATCCACCTCGCCCGCGTCGGCGAGGGACTGGAGGGTGCGGTAGACCGTGGTCAGCCCGACCGAGTCTCCGCGATGCTTGAGCATGTCATGCAGCTCCTGCGCGCTGCGGAACTCCTCCACCTCGGCGAGAGCCGCCGAGACGGCGGCGCGCTGCCGGGTGGACCGGCCGCGTACAGGGGGACCTGCGGTGGTCACGCGCTGGCTCCTTCGTTCGTCGGCTCTCTGGGCGTCATATGCACTGCGGGCCCATTGTGCCAGGCACTCCCGTGGAGCGGTCATTACACCGGTCATCACACCCTGGTGGTGCGGTGGGTGGCCGCTGCCCGGTCCGAGCCCTCGCTGTGTCCCAGGGTGCCCTCTGTCTCCCCTCGCGCGACAGACCGCGCCCTGTGCTTGGCCAACGGCGCGGCGAGCACCGTGACGAGAGCGAACAGTCCGATGGCCAGCACCACGATGCTCGCACCCGGCGGAACGTCCGCGTGGTAGGAGAGGGTGGTGCCGGAGAGCGTCACCAGCACCCCGAGCCCCACCGAGAGCCCGAGCGTGGCGGCGAAGCCCCGGGTCAGCTGCTGCGCCGCGGCCACCGGGATCACCATCAGCGCGCTGACCAGCAGCAGCCCGACCACCCGCATCGCGACGGTCACGGTCACCGCCGCCGTGACGGCCAGCAGCAGGTTGAGCAGCCGCACCGGCAGCCCCGTCACCTGTGCGAACTCCTCGTCCTGGCAGACCGCGAACAGCTGCCGCCGCAGGCCCAGCGAGACCGCCAGCACGAAGACGGACAGCCAGGTGATGGCGGTGAGGTCCGAGTCCGAGACCGTGGTGATGGAGCCGAACAGATAGGTGGTGAGGTTGGCGTTGGAGCCGTTCGGCGCCAGATTGATGATCATGACGCCGCCGGCCATGCCGCCGTAGAAGAGCATCGCCAGCGCCAGGTCGCCGCGTGCCTTCCCGTACCAGCGGACGACCTCCATCGCGACCGCGCCCAGGCACGCGACCAGCACGGCCATCCACACCGGGTTGGTGCTCAGCAGGAAGCCGAGCGCGACACCGGTCAGCGCGACATGGCCGATGCCGTCACCCATGACCGCCTGGCGGCGCTGGACGAGATAGATGCCCACGGCGGGCGCCGTGATCCCGACGAGCAGCGCGGCCAGCAGCGCGCGCTGCATGAACGCGTAGTCGAGCATCTCGGTCATACCCGTGCCTCCGAGTCCGCCTCGCCCGCGGCGAGCCCCACCTTCCCCGTCTCGATCCGGAGCGCCGCGTCCGACCCGCCCACCGGCTCGCTGCCGTGCGGGTGGCAGGCCAGATCGTGCAGCCGGTCCGGGTTCTCGATCCGCTCGACCCGGCCGTCCCGCAGCACCACGGCGCGGTCGATCAGCGGCGCGAGCGGGCCCAGCTCGTGCAGCACCAGCAGCACGGAGCAGCCCCGCGCGACCTGTTCGCGCAGGGTGTGTGCGAGCACGCGCTGGCTCGCGAGGTCCACGCCCGCCAGCGGCTCGTCCATGACCAGCAGCTCCGGCTCACCGGCCAGCGCGCGGGCGATCAGCACGCGCTGGTGCTGGCCGCCGGAGAGCGCGTCGACCGGCTCCCGCGCCAGGGGAGCCAGCCCGACGAGTTCCAGCGCCCCGCGCACCGCGGCCCGGTCCTCGCGGCCCAGCGGCCGGAACCGGCGCCGCCCCAGCCGCCCGGACGCCACCACCTCGCGCACGGTCGCGGGCACCCCGGAGGCGGCCGTGGAGCGCTGCGGTACGTAGCCGATCCGCTGCCATGCGCTGAAGCGCGCCAGCGGCGTGCCGAACAGCTCCAGCTCCCCGCCGGTCAGCGGAACCTGGTTCAGCACGGCGCGGACCGTGGTGGACTTGCCCGAGCCGTTGGCCCCGAGCAGCGCGACGGTCTCCCCGCGCCGCACGGTCAGATCGATGCCGCGCAGCACCTGGCGCGCGCCGAGTGCCGCGGTGGCGCCGCGCAGGGCTATGACGGGGTCTCCGTCGTACTGGCCCATGGATGCCTTCTTTCTCGCGTGTCCCGCCGTGTGCTCACTTCGCGCCGAGGGCGGTCTGCAGAGCGGTGAGATTCTGCCGCATAAGGGAGAAGTAGTCCTCGCTCGCAGGGTCCTTCACGCTCTCCAGCGGGCTGAGCACCGCGGTCTTGAGCCGCAGGTCCTTCGCGAGCGTCCTGGCCGTCTTGTCGCTCGCGTTGTCCTCGAAGAAGACGGTGTCGACGCCGTCCTCCTCGGTGACCTTGTGCAGGGCCTTCATCCGGGCCGCGCTGGGCTCGGACTCCGGGTCGATGCCGTTGACGGCCTCCTCGTGCAGGCCGTAGCGCTCCGCGAGGTAGCCGAAGGCCGCGTGGGTGGTCACGAAGGTGTCGGACTTCTTGCCCGCGAGGCCGCTCTTGAAGTCGTCGTTCAGCGTCTCCAGCCGCTTCACCAGCTTCGCGGTGTTCTTCCGGTACGCCGCCTTGTGGTCGGGGTCGGCCTTCTCCAGCGTCTTGCCGACGCCCTTGGCGACCTGCGCGTAGCGCACCGGGTCGAGCCAGATGTGCGGGTCCTCGGCGGAGCCGTCGCCGTGGTCGTGGCCCTCGTGCGCGTCGCCCCCGCCGTGGTCGTCGTGGTCGCCGTGGTCGTCGTGGTCGTCGCCGTCCCCGTGGTCGTCCTCGCCGTGCACGTCCGTCCCGTGCTTCTCCAGCGTGGTGAAGGAGCCGGCCTCCGCGATGTTCTTGACGCCGGACTGCCCGACCGCCTCGTCGACGGCGGGCTGCAGGCCCTTGAGGTAGACGATCATGTCGGCCTTGCTCAGCTCGCCGGTCTGCTTCGGGCTGAGTTCGAGATCGTGCGGCTCGATGCCGGGCTTGGTGAGGTTGTCGACGCTCACATGGTCGCCGCCGATCTGCTGGACGAGGAACTCCATGGGGTAGAAGGACGCGGCCACCCGCACCGTGCCGTCGTCGGAGCCGGAGTCGCTGCCGCAGGCCGCCAGGCCGAGGGCGCCGAGGCCGAGCGCGCCGGCGGCGGCGGTGGTGCGTATGAGCCGGCGGGGGCGACGAGGACGTTGACGAGTGTTCATGACACTCATTTTCACCGAAGATGGAAACGATTGTCAACTAAAGCCTTGCGCTGTGTGAGCGGAGTAGGGATCTCCCTTGACAGGCAGCCGATTTACTGCGGTACCCCGGGGGCAACCCCCGGACCCCCGGCCGATCTTGGCGGATCCCCGAACCGATTTGATCCACCCCCCTCCGGTCCCAGTAATGTGAGGTATTCCGTCGTCGTTAATGAAGAGAGCACCGTGGCCGCCGACAAGATCGACACCATCGTCAGCCTGAGCAAGCGCCGTGGCTTCGTCTACCCGTGCAGCGAGATCTACGGCGGCCAGCGGGCCGCCTGGGACTACGGGCCGCTCGGCGTGGAGCTCAAGGAGAACATCAAGCGCCAGTGGTGGCGCTCCATGGTCACCTCGCGCGACGACGTCGTCGGTATCGACTCGTCGGTCATCCTGGCCCCCGAGGTCTGGGAGGCGTCGGGCCATGTCTCCACCTTCACCGATCCGCTCACCGAGTGCACCTCGTGCCACAAGCGCTTCCGGGCCGACCACCTGATCGAGGCGTACGAGGCCAAGCACGGCCGCGAGCCGGCGAACGGACTGGCCGACATCAACTGCCCGCACTGCGGCAACAAGGGCGGCTTCACCGAGCCCAAGCAGTTCTCCGGCCTGCTGGCCACCCACCTCGGCCCCACCCAGGACTCCGGCTCGGTCGCCTATCTGCGCCCCGAGACCGCGCAGGGCATCTTCACCAACTTCGCCGCCGTCCAGCAGACCTCGCGCAAGAAGCCGCCGTTCGGCATCGCCCAGACGGGCAAGTCGTTCCGGAACGAGATCACGCCGGGCAACTTCATCTTCCGCACCCGCGAGTTCGAGCAGATGGAGATGGAGTTCTTCGTCAAGCCGGGCGAGGACGAGGAATGGCACCAGTACTGGATGGACCAGCGCTGGGCCTGGTACCGGGACCTCGGCATCCGCGAGGAGAACATCCGGTGGTACGAGCACCCCCAGGAGAAGCTCTCCCACTACTCCAAGCGCACCGCCGACATCGAGTACCGCTTCAACTTCGGCGGCACCGAGTTCTCCGAGCTGGAGGGCGTCGCCAACCGCACGGACTTCGACCTCACCGCCCACTCCAAGGCGTCCGGCCAGGACCTGTCCTACTTCGACCAGGAGGCCGGCGAGCGCTGGGTGCCGTATGTGATCGAGCCGGCGGCCGGCGTGAACCGCGCCATGCTCGCCTTCATGCTCGACGCCTACGTCGAGGACGAGGCGCCCAACGCCAAGGGCAAGATGGAGAAGCGCACCGTGATGCGCCTCGACCCGCGCCTCTCGCCGGTCAAGGTCGCCGTGCTGCCGCTGTCCCGGAACGAGAAGCTGTCCCCGAAGGCGCGCGGCCTCTCCGAGACGCTGCGCAAGCACTGGAACATCGACTTCGACGACGCCGGCGCCATCGGCCGCCGCTACCGCCGCCAGGACGAGATCGGCACGCCCTTCTGCGTCACCGTCGACTTCGACACCCTCGACGACAACGCCGTCACGGTCCGTGAGCGCGACACGATGAAGCAGGAGCGGGTGTCGCTGGACCAGATCGAGGGCTACCTGGCAGGCCGCCTGATCGGCTGCTGAGGCCACACGGCGCCCCCACACGCCCAGCGGGCCCGGTCCCCGTCGGATTCCGTACCGACGGGGACCGGGCCTTTCGCGTACGCGGCCGTACGCGGCGTACGCCGCGTACGGCCGCGTCACCGGGTGTCCCGCGCGCCCTGCACCCGGAGTCCGACCGCCGCCAGTCCCACCAGCCCGGCGGTCTGCACGCCCAGCGCGATCACGAGCGCGTCCCGGATGCCCACCGACGGGATCAGGGCGAGGAAGAGCGAGCCGAGCGTGGCCACGCCCAGTGCGAGGCACGACTGCTGGGTCGTACCGGCGAGCCCGCTGCCGGCGCCCGCGTGGGAGGCGGGGACGGAGGACAGCACCAGCCGGAAGTACGTGGACAGCTGGAACCCCTGGCCGATGCCGCACAGCACGAGGCCGGGCGCGAACCCCGTCCAGGACAGGCCGGGCCACCAGGCCAGCGCGGCGAGCGCGAGCAGAGCCAGACCGGTGCCCTGGACGGCGGCGCTGAGGACGAGCACCCGCCCGGGGCCGAAGCGCTCCGTGACCCGGGAGGCCAGGAAGGACGCCGTGAACTGGGCCAGCCCCAGCGGGACCAGCACCAGCCCGGCCTGCATCGGGCCGAAGCGCAGCCCCTGCTGCAGCACCAGGGCGATCTCGAACATGAAGGCGCTGAACCCCAGGAACATGGGCAGCCCGGCCAGTACGCCGCGCCGCACGCCCGGTTCGCGCAGCAGCGAAGGCGGCAGCAGCGGGCTGCCGCCCGACCGCTCCGAGCGCGCCTCCGTCGCGAAGAAGGCCCAGCCGAGGAACGGCGCGGCGACGAGCAGCGCCACCGCCCACAGCGGCCAGCCGGCGGCCCGCCCCTCCGTGAGCGGCAGCAGCAGCGCCGCCAGCGCCGCGGTCAGCAGTACGGTGCCGGCCAGGTCGCCCCGCGCGGGCCGGTCCGAGCGGCTGTCCGGCACGCTCCGGGCGCCCAGCAGCAGCCCCAGCAGCACGACGGGCACGTTCACCAGGAAGATCGCGCGCCAGCCGGAGCCCGCAATGTCGGCCGCGACGAGCATCCCGCCCAGCACCTGGCCCAGCACCATGGAGATGCCGCCGACCGAGCCGTACAGGCCGATGGCGCGGTGGCGCCGCGCGCCCTCGGTGGTGGCGTGGATGGTGGCCAGCACCTGCGGCAGCATCATCGCGGAGGCGGCGCCCTGGGCGAGCCGCGCGAGGATCAGCGTCCACGCGTCCGGCGCGAGCCCGCAGGCGAGCGAGGTGACGCCGAAGCCGGCCACGCCCCACAGGAAGAGCCGCCGCCGGCCGTAGGTGTCGCCGAGGCGCCCGCCGAGCACCAGGAGGGCCGCGTAGGCGACGGCGTAGCTCGCGACGACCATCTCCAGCAGGGCGGGGGAGGCGTCCAGATCCCGCTGGATGCTCGGGAAGGCGACGTTGACGATGAAGAAGTCCACCATGGGCAGCGCCGCGCCGAGCAGCACGGTGAACAGGCCGAGCGGAGTCAGCGCTGCCGGAAGGGGGGCACGGGGATTCGGACGGGCCGGACGGGCCGGGTG
>NZ_JAAKZZ010000269.1 GCF_011045075.1 Streptomyces boncukensis | reverse complement strand
TCCCCCTCCCTTTCCGCCAGCCGCGTCTCGACCTTCTCCTGGAGGCGGTTCATCCGGGCCAGCCAGCCGTCCGGGTCGGCGGCGCGGAAGGCGTAGGAGCGTGCGGTGTCCGGGTGCGGGGTGACCAGGAACCGCTCGTCGGCCAGCGCGTCGAAGACCGCGTCCGCGACGGCCTCCGGCTCGATGGCGCCGGGCGCGAGCACCAGCTCCCCGGTGGCGCCGCCGGCGCGGAGCATGCCGGTGCGCACCCCCTCGGGGCAGACCGCGTGCACCGCGACGCCCCGGTGCCGGTAGGTGGCGGAGAGCCACTCGGCGAAGCCGTACGCGGCGTGCTTGGTGACGCTGTACGGGGCCGAGCCGACCATGGTCAGCAGCCCGGCGGCGGAGACGGTGGCGATGAAGCGCCCCTCGCCGCGCTCCAGCCACTCGGGGAGGAGTTCCCGGGCCGCGCGGACGTGCGCCATGACGTTGAGGTCCCAGGACGCCGCCCAGGACGCCTCGTCGGCCTCCGGGCCGCCCTCGTGCGCGCACCCCGCGTTGGCGCAGAAGATGTCGACGGTGCCGCCGAGCGCGGCGCGGGCGGCCGGGACGACGGTGGCGGCGTCCCCGGGCACCGCGACGCCGCCGGTCTCCGCGGCCACGCACCGGGCGCTGTCCGCGTCGAGGTCGTTGACGGCGACGCGGGCGCCTCCCGCCGCGAAGCGGCGGGCCAGTGCGGCGCCGATGCCGCGGCCGCCGCCCGTCACGACCACCGTTCTGCCGCGTACCCCGTCCATGGCGCAGCCCCTTCCGGCCGGTTGCCCGGCACCGTCGTCATCGCGCTGTCGTCATCGCTCCCGTCGCGGCAGACTAACCAGTCGGTATGTCGCTGCGGAACCCCGGGCCCGCCCCGGCACCGCGCCGGCCGCCGTCCGCTCCGGCATATGCTCCGGGGCGCCTGCGCGTGCGCCACCCCGCCCGGGGTGCGACGGGCTCGCCCCCGGGCGCGCGCCCCGCCCGCTCTGTGACGAGCGGGCACCCGACGGCCCGGGAGCGGCCGCTGGTACGAGCAATTCCCGCGTACAGGAATAGAAGCCCTGATCCAGGGTATTCCGCCACGCCGTAGCACACTGCAACGGAGAGGGATCCGAATCGGGAGTCAGTACGTCACACCCCCGAACGACTCTGGTCCTCTCCGCCGGAGGTGGGATGATTGGCCGGATTCAGAGCTCTCGCCCAGCAAGTACGCGACCCCCACAGAGCGCCGTCACAACGCAGACAGGCGCTCCGCAAGTGCCTGGAGCGCTTCGCGCCCTACGGGCACCGCGCCACCTGGCAGCACCTGTGCGCCAGCGCGGGCTTTCACCCCGACGACCGGGAGCCCGACCCCTCGCTCCTGGTCGCGGCCCTGGAGGAACTGGAGGAGGCGCGGTCCGTGTGGCTGGCGTACGAGTCCGAAGTGGCGGCGCGGCGCAGACGGGAGAAACGCGAGGGCATCAGACAGCCGACGGCCCTGGACGAGTGGCACCGGCTCACCTGGGGCGGCCGTTCGCTGCTGCGCTGCGATCCCGCGCAGCCGCCGACGCCCCGGCTGGCCGAGGTGCTGCGCCGTATGATCTCGGCGATGGACGGCCGCTACGGACACCCCGCCGGACGGCGCACCATGGCCTCCTCCCAGGGCTAGCGGGGGTGCCCCCGCCCGTGCCCGGCACGGCCGGACGGGCCCGGCCTGGCGCCCGGCCGGCGGTACTGGCATGCTGGCCCACGCAGCTGAGCAACCGCTTATTCGGCGCACGGAAAGGTGTACGGATGGCTGAGTCCCGCGTCTCCACCTCGCCCCGCGTCTTCACCTCGGCCGCGGACCTCGCGGCGGCCGTCGGCCAGGAGCTGGGCGCCAGCGACTGGCTGGAGGTCGACCAGCAGCGGATCGACCGGTTCGCCGACGCGACGGGCGACCACCAGTGGATCCACGTCGACCCGGTGCGCGCGGCCGAGGGCCCGTTCGGCTCCACCATCGCGCACGGCTATCTGACGCTCTCCCTGCTGCCCGCCTTCCTGCCGCAGATCATCCGCGTCGACGGCGTGCGGATGGGCGTCAACTACGGCGTGAACAAGGTCCGCTTCCCCGCGCCCGTGCCGGTCGGCTCCCGGCTGCGCGCACACGCCGAGCTCGCCGGCGCCGACGAGACCCCGGACGGCGGCGTGCAGGTCGCGATGAAGGTGACCGTCGAGCGCGAGGGCGGCGACCGGCCGGTGTGCGTGGCGGAGAGCCTCAGCCGCTACTACTGGTGACGCGCGGCCCGCCCCGGCGGGCCCGTCCCGTCAGCCGGCCCGGTGCCCGGCCATCCGCAGGGCGAGGTCGGCGTAGAGCACCCCGATCTCGTCGGGTGTGCGGCGGCTGTCCGGGCGGAACCAGCGCGCCACGTCGACGCAGAGCGACAGCACCGCGAGCGCCGTCCCGCGGATGTCCCCGACGGCGAACTCCCCCGAGGCCACGCCGTCCTGGAGCACCCCGCGCAGGATGTCCTCGGTGCGCCGGCGCAGCCGCACGATCTGCGCGTAGTGCTGCTCGCTCAGCGCCGCCAGCTCGTACTGGACCACGCGCCCCGTGGTGTGGTGCTCGGCGTGCCAGCGCGCGAAGGAGCGTACGGCGTGCGCCAGCCGCTCGGCCGCGCTGCCGTCACCCGCCGTCGCCTCCTCCATCAGGTGCACGGAGCGCTCGTGACCGACGCGGCTGATCTGGAAGAGCAGCTCTTCCTTCGTCTTGTAGTGGATGTAGAGCGCGGCCGGGCTCATGCCCGCACGGCCCGCGATATCGCGCGTCGTGGTGGCGTGGAAGCCCCGCTCGGCGAACGCCTCCACCGCGCCGAGCAGCAGCCTGCGCGCGGCGTCCGGCGTCACGTCCCCGAAGGACTCGTCGGTCTCAGCGGTCATTGCGTCACCCTATCCCGCACATGAGCGTCCGCTTAGGCGATGTCCGGCGGATCGTGCTGGGCAGGGGCTGCCCCTGCCGGTGCGTCGCAGTCCGCGGCTGGGATGGGGGTCCCCCTGCTCGAGCGAAGCCGAGAGCTTGGGGGAGGTTGCTCGCGCAGTTCCCCGCGCCCCTGGGCGCGCCCTGGCGCCCCGCAGGGGCGCTTCAGGGGCGCGGGGAACTGCGCGACCGGCCACAACCCAGCCGCAGACCGCAGGACACGGGCAGGGGCAGCCCCGACCCGGCTGCCCCGACGGAGGGCAACCATGATCCGCCGGACACGGCCTAGGCATCGTCGGCGGGGAGGGCGATCTCGTAGTACCGCACCCGCTCGTCCTCCCCCATGCAGCGCATCCCGACGGCCGCCATCACCCGCTGGGACGCGACGTTGTCCAGGTCCGCGTCGCCCCGCACGCTGGTCAGCCCGCACTCGCGGGCGAACCGCAGCAGGGCGCGCAGCGCCTCGGCCGCGTACCCCTTCCCGCGCTCGGCCGGGATCAGCCCGTAGCCGATGGTGACGGTGCCGTCTCCGTCCGGCGGCCGGTTGAACCCGGTGCCGCCGATGGCGGCCCCGTCGGCGCGGCGGCGTATCTCGTAGCTGCCGTACGGCCGCGGGTCGCCGTGGGTCGCCCAGCTGCTCACGAAGTGCCGCGCCCCCTCCACATCGGCCGCCGCCGGGTACCCGGGCGCCCAGCGGTCCCCGTCCGCCGGCCGGCCCGCGGCCACCCGCCCCGCCTCGGCCAGGCTCATCGGGTGCAGGGTCAGCCGCTCCGTCACAAGGTCGTCCATGGCGGTTCAGAATACGATCAGCGACCGCCCGCCGCGCCCGGCCCGCATCGCCTCGAAGGCCCCCTCCACCTCGTCCAGGCCGATCCGCTCGGTCACCAGCGCGCCCAGGTCCAGCCGCCCCTCGCGCACATGCCCGGCCAGCACCGGCAGGTCGCGCGCCGGGACGCCGTTGCCGTACACGCAGCCGCTCAGCGTCCGGGCGGAGTGGAAGAGCTCCAGCGCGGAGAAGGCGACCTGGTCCTGCTTGCCGCCGACGCCGACGACCGTCGTCCGGCCGCCGCGCCGGGTGGCGTCCCAGGCGGTGCGGACGGCCTCGGAGCGGCCCACGCACTCCAGCGAGACGTCGGTGCCGCGCCGCCCGTCCGTCAGGGCGCGCACCGCCTTCGCGGTGGCGCGCGGGTCCGCGTCCGGGCCGGCGGCCGCGACCACGAAGTCCGTGGCCCCCGAGGCGCGCGCCAGCTCCTCCTTCTCCGCTGAGACGTCCACCGCGATGATCCGCCCGGCTCCGGCCAGCCGCGCCGCCTGGAGCGCGGCCAGGCCGACCCCGCCCGCGCCGAAGACGGCCACCGACTCGCCCGTCCGCACCCGGGCGCTGTGGTGCACGGCGCCGTACCCGGTGAGCACCGCGCAGCCGAGCAGCGCGGCGTCCTGGAGCGGGACCCCGTCCGGCAGCGGCAGCACGGCGCCCGCCGGGACCACGGTCTCCTCGGCGAAGGCGGCGACGCTGAGCCCGGGGTAGAGCGCTTCGCCGCCGGGGGTGCGGGCGTAGGGCGCCGTCGTCGCCGCGTTGGCCTCCTCGCACAGCCAGGGCTCGGCCAGCTCGGCGCAGAAGGGGCAGGAGCCGCAGGAGGGCGCCCAGTTGAGCACGACCCGGTCGCCGGGCCGGACCCCGGTGACGTCCTCCCCCGCGGCCAGCACCGTGCCCGAGCCCTCGTGGCCGAGGACGGCGGGCACGGGCTGGCGCAGGGTGCCGTTGGAGAGCGACAGATCGGAGTGGCAGACCCCGGCGGCGGCGAGCCGGACCCGCACCTGTCCGGGCCCCGGCGGGGGGAGTTCGACGGCGGAGACGGCGAGCGGTGCCGAGCGTGCGGTGAGAACGGCTGCACGGATCACGGTGGCTCCCTTGGGGATGTGAGGCGGTCCGGGAGGGGCGGGGCAGGGCGTCAGAACTGCAGGGACTTCGTCTCCAGGTACTCCTCCAGGCCGTACCGGCCCAGCTCCCTGCCCACCCCGGACTGCTTGTAGCCGCCGAACGGGGCGAGCGGGTTGAAGCGTCCGCCGTTGATGTCCACCTGGCCGCTCTGCAGCCGCCGGGCGAAGGCGACGGCCTCCTCCTCGTCGTCCGACCAGACCGCGCCCGCGAGCCCGTAGTCGGTGTCGTTGGCGATGCGGAGCGCCTCCTCGGTGTCCTGGTAGGGCAGCAGGCACAGCACCGGGCCGAAGATCTCCTCGCGTGCGACCGCCATCCGGGGCGTGACGTCGGCGAAGACGGTGGCGCGCACCCAGTGCCCGCGCTCGTGGCCCGGCGGCGGCTCGGGCGGCTCGGCACCGCCCGTGACGAGCCGCGCGCCCTCCCGCACGCCCTGCTCGACATAGCCGGTGACGCGCTCGCGCTGCCGGGCGTTGACGACGGGACCGAGCCGGGTGCCCTCGTCGCGCGGATCGCCGGGGGCGTACGCGGCCGCCGCCTTGGCGGCGAGGTCCACGGCCTCCTCGTAGCGCGCGGAGTCGACCAGCATCCGGGTGAGGGCGTTGCAGGACTGGCCGGAGTTGTTCATCACGTTGGCGACGCCGCGCTTGACGGCCTTGGCGAGGTCGGCGCCCGGGAGGAGGACGTTGGGCGACTTGCCGCCCAGCTCCAGCGCGACGCGCTTGACGCCGCTGCCCGCGAGCGCGCCGACCCGCCGGCCCACGGCGGTGGAGCCGGTGAACGAGACCAGGTCCACGTCCGGGTGCCCGGCCAGCGCCTCGCCCGCGACCGGGCCGAGCCCCGTCACAAGGTTGAACACTCCCGCCGGCACGCCCGCCTCGTGTACGGCTTCGGCGAAGAGCCGGGCGGTCAGCGGGGTGTCCTCGGCGGGCTTGAGGACCATCGTGCAGCCCGCCGCGAGCGCGGGGGCCGCCTTGGCGACGATCTGGTGCAGCGGGTAGTTCCAGGGGGTGATCGCGCCGACGACGCCGACGGGCTCGCGCAGCACCCGGGAGTTGCCGGTCTTCTCCTCGAACGGGAAGTCGGCGGCCAGCTCGGCGAAGCTGCCGGAGACGGTGACGGGCGCCGCGGCGTGCACCTTGCGGGAGAAGGTGAGCGGCGCCCCCAGCTCGGCTGTGACCAGTTCGGCGACCTCCTCGGCACGCGCGGCCAGCACGTCGCGCAGCGCGCCCAGCCGGGCTGCGCGCTCGGCGGGCGGCGTGGCCGCCCAGCCGGGGAGCGCGGCGCGCGCGGCCCCTACCGCGGCGTCCACGTCGGCGGCGGTGCCGGAGGGCACGGACGCCAGGACCGCGCCGGTGGCGGGGTTGCCGACGTCGATCGCGTCCCCGCCCAGCGCGGGGCGCCACACACCGTCGATGTACAGGTCCTCGTGTGTCGTGTACATGCCGTCGTATGCGTTCATGCGCCCAACGTACTGCCCCGGCCGGGCGGAAGGGCAGCCGGCGGCCGGCGGCCGGCCTGGTGACGCGCGGCTCGTTGACGGGTGCGCACATGATTCCTATGGTCATACACAGGAATCCCTTACACGGCGGGAGTTGGCGATGAGCCGCGGTACCACCGGCACGACCACCGAGCAGGCACGCAAGACAGCGGAGAGCCTCAGCTATCTCTCCGGCTTCGGGAACGAGCACAGCAGCGAGGCCGAACCCGGGGCGCTGCCCGTGGGGCGGAACTCGCCGCAGCGCGCCCCCCTCGGGCTCTACGCCGAGCAGCTCAGCGGCACGGCCTTCACCGAGCCGCGGGCGCACAACCGGCGCTCCTGGCTCTACCGCATCCGCCCCTCCGCCGCCCACCCGCGCTTCGAGCGCATGGACAACGGAGCGCTGCGCACCGCCCCGTTCACCGAGGCCGTACCGGACCCGAACCGGCTGCGCTGGGGCCCGCTGCCCGAGCCGCCCGCGGGCACCGACTTCCTCGCCGGGCTCTGGACGCTCGGCGGCAACGGCGACGCCACCCGGCGCACCGGCATGGCGGTGCATCTGTACGCCGCCAACGCGGGCATGCACGAGCGGGTGTTCAGCGACGCGGACGGCGAACTGCTGATCGTCCCGGAGCGCGGCGGGCTGCTGCTGCGCACCGAGCTGGGGGCGCTGTGCGCCCGCCCCGGCGATGTGGCGCTCATCCCGCGCGGCGTGCGCTTCCGCGCCGAGCTGCTGGAGGAGTCCGCGCGGGGATATGTGTGCGAGAACTACGGCCGCCCCTTCGCCCTGCCCGACCTCGGCCCGATCGGCGCCAACGGGCTCGCCAACGCGCGCGACTTCCTCGCCCCGACCGCGGCGTACGAGGCGGAGGAGCGCCCCGTCGAGGTGGTCAACAAGTTCTGCGGCAACCTGTGGCGGGCCACCTACGACCACTCGCCGCTGGACGTCGTCGCCTGGCACGGCAACCACGTTCCCTACGTCTACGACCTGCGGCGCTTCAATGTGCTGGGCTCCATCAGCTACGACCACCCCGACCCGTCGGTCTTCACCGTGCTGACCTCGCCGTCGGACACCCCGGGGCTCGCCGGTGTGGACTTCGTGGTGTTCGCGCCGCGCTGGCTGGTGGGCGAGGACACCTTCCGGCCGCCGTACTTCCACCGGAACGTGATGAGCGAGTACATGGGGTTGATCGAGGGCGCGTACGACGCGAAGACCGGCGGCGAGGGCGGCTTCGTGCCGGGCGGCGGCTCGCTGCACAACATGATGTCGGCGCACGGCCCGGACCGGGAGACGTTCGAGCGGGCCTCGGCCGCACAGCTGGCCCCGCAGAAGGTCGACGACGGCCTGGCGTTCATGTTCGAGACCCGCTGGCCGGTGACGCCGACCCCGCAGGCGGCGCGGGCACCGCACCTCCAGCCCGACTACGACACCGTCTGGGACGGCCTGGAGCGCCACTTCCCCCGGGCCTGATCCGGGGGCCCCGGAATGCAGGGGGCACGTTCCACCGGCCGTCGCCGCTGCGGCAGAATCGAGCGCGGATCCCAACGGAGGCCGCCACATGACCGTCTTCGCCCCTGACTCCGTCGCCCTGAACCGCAAGCTCCCGCTCTGGTACCAGGTCTCGCAGTCCCTGCGGGCCTCCATACTCGGCCGGCCCCCGCAATCCCCGCTCCGCCTGCCCACGGAGGAGAAGCTCGCCGTGCACTACGGCGTCAGCGTCCTCACCATGCGCCAGGCGCTCAAGGAACTGGAGTCGGAGGGGCTGATCAGCAGGCACCGCAGACGCGGGACCTTCATCGAGCCGGACGCGCGCCGGGCGCGCCCCGTACGGCTGCTCGGCTCCGTCGACACGATCGTGGCGCAGCAGTCCGGCGAGAGCACCACGCTGCTGGGGCACGGGCCCGAACCCGTGCCGCCCGAGCTGGCCGAGCACTATCCGGGGCTCGCCGAGGCCATGGCGTACCGCAGGCTGCGCCGCGACCCGGACAGCGGCGAGCCCACCAACTGGGCGGTGAACCTGATCCACCCGCGGCTGGCCGACCGCATCGACCCGGCCGACCTGCGGCGCGGATGGCCCATGACCAAGGTGCTCCGGGACCGGGTGGGGGTGCGGATCAGCCGGATCACGGACACCGTGGAGGCACGGCTCGCCGACCCGGAGACAGCCCGGCTGCTGGATGTGCCGCTGCTGAGCCCGATTCTGCACTACACGGGCGTGACCTACGACGCGGCGGGAGCGGCGGTGGATGTCGTACGCATCCACTACCGGGGGGATCGTTTCTCCTTTTCGGTGACGCTGGAGAACGTGACGAGCTGAGAGAGGGCCGCACGGACTGAATGGGCCGCCAGGACAGTCCCCTCACCGTCCAGGCGGCCCGGTTCAGCCGCGCCCGCCGAAGAGCGAGCGGCGCAGCTTGCGCAGGGGCGCGAACAGCGACACGCGCGCGCTCCGCGTACGCGACCCGCCGCGTGCGGTGGCAGCGTCGTCGCGTCGCGTTATCTCACGCATCAGCGTCGTCGCCTCCTCCGTCTCGCCCTGCGGGACAGCGGGCCCCGCGAGCACGGAGAGGTGCCGGTCGAGGCGCGAACTTGTCGCGCTCGTCCCGCATTTGACCGCAGGCACGCGCGCCCTGCTGCTCATTGTTATCTGTTCCATGACACTCCCCACCCGTACGAGGGCACCCGGCCCAGGGCAGAGTAACCCTATCTCCCGACTCCGACACGCGTGTATCCCGGTCACAGGATTCACCTGCCCCACAGGCCGGTTGACGAACACCGTACGAGCGCTCAGCATCCGAACAAGACCCAAGAACGGGTCAAGGGGGGACAGAATGAGCGCAAAGCGGATCCTCGCGGGAAGGTACCGGCTCCGCGACGAGCTGGGCCACGGGGGCATGGGCACGGTCTGGCGCGCGTACGACGAGACGCTGCGCCGCGAGGTGGCGGTGAAGGAGGTCCGTGCGCCGGAGGGGCTGGAGGACCGCGAGGTCCGCCAGCTGTACGCGCGGCTGGAGCGGGAGGGCTGGGCTGCGGGCCGCGTCGCGCACCGCAACGTCGTCACCGTCTACGACGTGGTGGCCGAGGAGGGCCGCCCGTGGATCGTGATGGAGTTCATACGCGGCCTCTCGCTGGACGACCTGCTGGTGGCCGAGGGTCCGATGGCGCCGGAGCGCGCAGCGGCGGTCGGCGCCGAGGTGCTGGCCGCGCTGCGCGCCGCGCACTCCTGCGCCGTGCTGCACCGGGATGTGAAACCGGGCAACGTCCTGCTGAGCAACGACGGCCGGACGGTGCTCACCGACTTCGGCATCGCGCTGATCGAGGACAGCCCGGCCCTGACGCGGACCGGCGAGGTGATCGGCTCGCCGGAGTACCTCGCTCCGGAGCGGGCCAGGAGCGGCCCGCCGGGGCCCGGCTCCGACCTGTGGTCGCTGGGCGTGCTGCTGTACGCGGCCGTCGAGGGCCGCAGCCCGTTCCGCAGGGACACGGCGCTGGGCACGCTGCGCGCGATCGTGGACGACGAGCTGCCGCCGCCGCGCCACGCGGGCCCGCTCGCCCCGGTGCTGGAGGGGCTGCTGCGCAAGGATCCGGAGCTGCGGCTGGCGGCGCAGGAGACGGCGCAGCTGCTGGCCGCGGTACGGGACCGCGGCACCACCCCGCACGCCCCCTCGGCGCCCCGGGCGCCGGGCCCTCGCCCCTCCGCGCCGGGCTACACCCCGACCGCCTCCGGAGGAACCGCCGGCGGTACCGGGCCACCGCCCCGGCGGCCGGGGACGCCGACCCCGGGGGCCGGAGCCCCCCTCCGGGGTCCGGGGGCGGCGCCCCCGGACCCCGAGGC
>NZ_JAAKZZ010000268.1 GCF_011045075.1 Streptomyces boncukensis | reverse complement strand
GGTACGGGTGGGGCATGGGCGTTCCCTCCGGAGCGGGTACGGGAGGAGCGGCCCGGGAAAGCACTCAGGCCGCCCCTCGGGCGGCCTGTCGTCGTCGCTGTCGCTGTTGCGCGGAGCTAGCTTGCTCCGTGCGCACGCGCGTCCGGGTGGGCCGCCGGGAGAGCGGGCCACCACCAGTTCCTGGTCGTCGGCGCGTGCATGCGGGTCACCCTAGCGCATCGGGTTCCGGGCCTTCCGGTCTCGAATTCCGGGCAACGGGGCCGGGAGCCGCGGGGACCCCGTAACCTTGGGCGCGTGAATGTGAACGCAAAAACCGACGCCGGTGTCCAGACCTGGCGGGATCTGCCCGCGGCACAGCAGCCCGACTGGCCGGACCGCGAGGCGCTGCGCGGGGTGATCGCGGAGCTGGAGTCCTATCCGCCGCTCGTCTTCGCGGGTGAGTGCGACCAGCTGCGGTCCCGGCTGGGCGCGGTCGCGCGCGGTGAGGCGTTCCTGCTCCAGGGCGGTGACTGCGCGGAGGCGTTCGACCAGGTCAGCGCCGAGCACATTCGCAACAAGCTGAAGACGCTGCTGCAGATGGGCGCCGTGCTGACGTACGCGGGCGCCGTGCCGGTCGTCAAGGTCGGCCGGATCGCCGGGCAGTACAGCAAGCCGCGCTCCAAGCCGACCGAGACCCGGGACGGCGTGACCCTGCCGTCCTACCGCGGCGACTCGGTGAACGGCTTCGAGTTCACCGCCGAGGCCCGCAGACCGGACCCGGAGCGGCTCAAGCGGATGTACCACGCCTCGGCCTCCACGCTGAACCTGGTGCGCGCCTTCACCACCGGCGGCTACGCCGACCTGCGCCAGGTGCACGCCTGGAACCAGGACTTCGTGAAGAACTCCCCGTCCGGGCAGCGCTACGAGGCGCTGGCCCGCGAGATCGACCAGGCGCTGAAGTTCATGCGCGCCTGCGGCACCGACCCGGAGGAGCTGCGCACCGTCGAGTTCTACTCGTCGCACGAGGCGCTGCTGCTGGACTACGAGTCGGCGCTCACCCGCGTCGACTCGCGCAGCGGCGAGCTGTACGACGTGTCGGGGCACATGGTCTGGATCGGTGAGCGCACCCGGCAGCTGGACGGGGCGCATGTGGAGTTCGCCTCCCGGGTGCGCAACCCGGTCGGGGTCAAGCTCGGGCCGACGACGACCTCCGAGGAGGCGCTGGAGCTCATCGAGCGGGTCGACCCGGGGCGCGAGCCCGGACGGCTCACCTTCATCACCCGGATGGGCGCCGACAAGATCCGCGACCGGCTGCCCGAGCTGGTGGAGAAGGTCACCGCGTCCGGCGCGCCGGTGGCCTGGATCTGCGACCCGATGCACGGCAACACCTTCGAGGCGGCCAGCGGGCACAAGACCCGGCGCTTCGACGACGTGCTGGACGAGGTCAAGGGCTTCTTCGAGGTCCACAAGAGCCTGGGCACCCACCCCGGCGGCATCCATATGGAGCTGACCGGCGACGATGTCACGGAGTGCGTGGGCGGCGGCGACGAGATCTTCGTCGACGACCTGCACCAGCGCTACGAGACGGCGTGCGACCCGCGCCTCAACCGCAGCCAGTCGCTGGACCTCGCCTTCCTGGTCGCGGAGATGTACCGCGACCAGTGAGTTCCTCCGCTCCCGGCAGCCGTGGGGCCCGCATCCGTGTGATGCGGGCCCCACGGCGCGTTCTGGACGCCGAAGAGGGGGTAAGGTTAGGTTAACCTCAGCAATACGGTCCGGACGGAGGTGACCCGCGTGTACGTCTGCTCGTGCTTCGGCATCACGGAGGAGCAGGTGCGTGAGCACGCGGCGGCGGGTGCGTGCACGCCGCGCCAGATAGCCTCCGAGAGCAAGGCGGGCACGGACTGCGGGTCGTGCGTCCGCCGCATCCAGGGCCTGCTGGGCCGCGGCAGCTGCCCCCGCAGAGCCGCCCTGGACCAGGGCGAGCCGCCCTTCGCGGAGGCCGCGCCCCTGCCGGAGACCGCTTCTCCGGCCCCTGCCGCGCCCCCTGACCCTGTCCCTGTCCCTGCCCCTGCCGCGGCGGCGTAGCGCCCCAGCCGGCGGGCCCTCGCGGGCCGTCAGGAGTCCGGCTGCTCGACCAGCTGGGCGATGTAGAGCGCCTCTCCCAGCTTCTCGACCAGCTCCAGCTGCGTGTCGAGATAGTCGATGTGGTGCTCCTCGTCCTCCAGGATGCTCTCGAAGAGCCGCGCCGAGGTGATGTCCCCCTTGCTCCGCATCAGCTCGATGCCGCGCTTGAGCCGGTCGATGGCCTCGACCTCGATCTGCCGGTCGGCCTGGAACATCTCGGTGACCGTCTGCCCGACACGTACGTGGAACAGCCGCTGGTAGTTCGGCAGGCCCTCCAGGAAGAGGATCCGGTCGGTGAGTTTCTCCGCGTGCTTCATCTCGTCGAAGGACTCGGACCGGGTGTACTCGGCCAGCTTGGGCCAGCCGAAGTTCTCCTGCATCTTGGCGTGCAGGAAGTACTGGTTGATCGCGGTCAGCTCGGCGGTCAGCTGCTCATTCAGAAACTCGATGACCTCGGGGTCGCCCTGCATGGTGCGGGCTCCTTCCACGGGCAGAAATGGGCGATGGTTGCGCGCGCATCGCGCATCTTCGCACCGCTCCGGCAGACCGTCCAGTAAGTGCAGGCTTACCGAATTTGCCCATATTTACAGGTGCGAGGAGCCGGTGCGGGCGCGGTCAGGAGCACCCCCGGCGGTCTGTCACCATGGAGACATGGGTCAACCGCAAAGCCGCGAAGGGTGTGAAGGGGGTCATGCGGAGCTTCCGCCCGGACAGCGGCTCCAGCGCGGCTGGCCGGTGACGCACTACGGTCCGGTGCCCAAGTTCAAGCCGGAGCGCTGGGACTTCCGGGTGTTCGGCGCCACGGCGGACGGGGAGAAGCACGCGTGGTCCCACGAGGAGTTCACCGCGCTGCCGTATGAGACGGTCGTCGCCGATCTGCACTGCGTGGCGAAGTTCAGCATGCTGGGCGCCGAGTGGGGCGGGATCCACGCCCGTACGATCCTCAAGCTGGCCCCGCCCGCGCCGGATGTCACCCATGTGATGGTCTGGGCGGAGTACGGCTTCAGCTCGAACCTCCGGCTGGCCGATTTCTCCGCCGGGGGCGTGGTCTTCGCGACCCACCGGGCCGGCGAACTGCTCACCGCCGAGCACGGCTTCCCGGTGCGGCTCGTCGTCCCGCAGCTGTACGCCTGGAAGGGCCCCAAGTGGGTGCGCGGCGTGGAGTACATGACGGCGGACCGGCGGGGCTTCTGGGAGGAGCGGGGCTACCACAACATCGGCGACCCCTGGCAGGAGCAGCGCTACTCCTACCAGGAGGAGCCGGGGGACGGCCCCGAGCTGTAGGGCCCTGCCTCAGTGGTACTGGTGTGCCACCGCGTGCCCCTTGCCCCGGCCGATCAGCCAGCGGTTCACCGGAGTGGTGAGCGCGAAGGCGACGACGAAGGCCACGGCCAGGGTCACCCAGAACAGCGCCTCGGACAGGTGGGCGTCCAGCGCGCCGGGCGTCACCAGGACGACGCCGTTGTCGACGAGCTCCATGACGACGATGGAGACGGTGTCGGCGGCGAGCGCGACCTTGAGCGCGGCCCTGAGGTCGAGGCCCGCGCGGAGCACCGCGACCATCGTCAGGCTGTAGCCGAAGACGAAGGCCAGGGCGATGGCGAGCACCATCGTGGGGGCGTTGTGCCAGCCCAGCGCCGTGCCGACGACCATGCCCAGGATCTCGCCGATGGCGCAGCCGGTGAGGCAGTGCAGGGTGGCCCTGGCGGCCATCGCCCAGGAGACGGGGCCCCGGGCGTGCCCGTCATGCCCGCCGTGCCCGCCGTGCCCGCCGTACCCGTCGTGCTGTCCGTGTGCGTCGTGAGTCATGCCCCGCCTAACGTCATACCCCCCAGGGGTATTCCAGGGCGTCTCTGATCTTCTTCAGCCGCTCGATGTCGGCCGCGTGCCCCGCCTTGCCGCCCGGGGTCTCGATCATCAGCGACACCCCCGCCGTCGCGGGGTGGGCCAGCAGCTCGCCGAAGGGCCCGGCCCCGATATGGCCCGCGCCGATGTTCTCGTGCCGGTCCTTGTGCGCCCCGGCGACGTCCTTGGAGTCGTTGGCGTGGATCAGCCGCAGCCGCCCCGGGCCGACCGTCGCCTCCAGCTCGTCCAGCACCCGGCCCATCCCGCCGGGCGCCGCCAGGTCGTGTCCGGCCGCGAAGGCATGGCAGGTGTCCAGGCAGACGCCGAGCAGCGGATGCCGGCCCAGCACGTCGAAGTACGGACCGAGTTCCTCGACCCGGGAGCACAGCGAGGCGCCCTGCCCCGCCGTCGGCTCCAGCAGCAGCCAGGGGTCGTCGTCGTGCGTCAGCTCGTCCAGCAGCGGGCGCATCAGCTCACCCGCCTGGGCCAGCGCCGTCTCCCGCGCCCGGCCGCCGGTCGCCGACCCGGTGTGCACGACGACGCCGAGCGCGCCGATCTCCCGTCCCCGGCGCAGCGAATGCCGCAGCGAGGAGACGGACTTGGCGGCGGTCTCCTCGCTGCCGGAGCCGAAATTGATGAGATACGGCGCATGGATGTAGGCGGGCAGGCTGCGCTCTGCGCAGGCGGCCCGGAATTCCGCGTCCTGCCGCTGATTTCCCGGGGGCGTCGCCCAGCCGCGCGGATTCGCCACGAAGACCTGGAGCGTCTCCGCCGCTATTTCGGCCGTATAGGAAATGCCTTTGGCGGCCAGGCCCCCGGCTACGGGGACATGGCCGCCAATGGGATTGCGCAGGGGCTGCGCCTGCTGTTGCTGTGCGTTCACCCGGCTCAGTATGCCGAATCGACGTTGTCCATCGAACCGTACCTGTGGGCCGCGTAGTTGCAGGCCGCCACGATGTTCGCCACCGGGTCGGTCAGGCTCTTCGAGGTGCCCGCCACGTGGTAGGCGTCGAAGGTCGGCTGGATGACCTGGAGCAGGCCCTTGGACGGGACGCCGTTCCGGGCGTTGACGTCCCAGGAGTTCACGGCGTTCGGGTTGCCGCCGGACTCGCGGATGACGTTGCGCTTGATGCCGTCGTACGAGCCGGGGATGCCCTTGCTCTTCATGATCGACAGAGCCTCGCGTATCCAGCCGTCCAGGTTGTTCGGGTAGCTCGGCTTCGCGGGGCGCTTGGCGGAGCGGCTCGCGGGCTGCTTCCGCTCCTGCTTGTCGCGCTGCGCGGCCTCGGCCTTCGCCTTGCGCGCGGCCTCCTGCTCGGCCCTGGTGTCCCGCGCTGCCTTGGCCTTGGCGTCCTTGGCGGCCTTCGCCTGCTTGGCCTGCTTGGCCTGCGCGGCCTCCGCCGCGGCCTTGGCCTTCCGGGCCTCGTGGGCCTCCTGCTGGGCCACGGCGGGGGCCTTCCTGGCCACCGAGGTCTCCTTCGCGTCGATACCGGAAGCCTGCGCGGCGTAGGCGACGGGCTGGGTGGAGATCTTCGCGGCGGCCTGGGAGGAGTTTCCGTCGTCGGCGGAGCCGGGGACGATGGTCATGGCGAGGGCCGCGGCGCCCGCCGCGCCGAGACCGGCGGCGGTGATCCTCTTGGCCCTGGGGTTGCGGAGATAGCCGGAGATACTGGGCATGGGGAAGAGCGGAGCCTTTCGGTAGGGAAGTCGCAGAGGCCGGGGACAGGCGGAGAACACCGGGATCCTGTTCCCGGCGCCGTTGCGACCCCGGTAATTGTTAGAGGCTCCGAAAAGGCAAATCAAAAATGTGACGTACGATCCGCAATAGTGGACCGCGGAAAACGGGGTATTCGCGGTGCCGCACCGGCGGCAGTAGCCGACTAATCCCGTTCGTACGTGATGTGCGTCCTATGTGCGGGCTCACATGAACGGAGCCCGGGAAGGGGGTTTGGTGGACGGAGCGTGACCGGGTCAGCGCAGCCAGACGGTGATCTCGGAGCCGCGCGGCGCCTCGTCCCCGCCACCGGGGGACTGGTTGAAGACCGTGTCGCCGAAGAAGATCCTGCGCGCCTTCACCTTGAAGCCCGCGCCCTCCAGCGTCCGCCGCGCCTCGTCCTCGCTCTTGTCCTCCACGTCCGGCACCTCGACCATGTCGGGGCCCTTGGAGACGGTGAGCGTGACGGTGTCGCCCTCAGCGGCCACCGCTCCGTCGGCGGGGGACTGGCGCGCGACGGTGCCCTCGTCCTCCTTGGAGAAGACCCGCTTGCCCCGCACCTTCACTTTCAGGCCGGCGTCCCGCAGCTCGTCCCGGGCCGCGCCCTCGTCGTCGCCCACCACGTCCGGCACCTCGACCGGCGCGCCCTTGGAGACGGACAGCGCCACGGCCGAGCCGGGGCTCCGCTCGGTGCCGGGCGTCGGGTCGGTGGTGATGACGGAGCCGCTCGGCACGTCCTCGCTGAACCGCCGCTTGACGACACCGGGCTCCAGCCCCGCGCCCTTCAGCGCCTCCCGCGCCTTCGCGAGCGGCCGGCGCTTGACGTCCGGAACCTTGACGATCTCCGGTCCGCGGGAGACCACCAGGGTGACCGTGCCCGTGTGCCGGATGCGCTCGCCCGGCTCCGGCTTGGTGTCGATGACGCGCCCGCGCTTGACGCGCTGGCTGTAGTCGCGGGTCACCCGGACGTCCAGCCCCGCGTCCTCGACGACCTTCGCCGCCTCGGCCTGCGGCTTGTCGAGCACCGCGGGCGTCTTGGTGAACTGGCCGGAGTTGATGTACCAGATGCCGACCCCCAGCAGGACCAGCAGCAGCGCGGCCCCGGAGAGCAGCATCCAGGGCCGCGGGCGGCGGCGCCCGCGGCCGCCTCCGCCTCCGCCTCCGGGCTCGGGGGCGCGCGGCGGCGGGGCCAGCCGGGTGGTGGCGTTCAGCGGCTCCGTCGCGCCGGACAGGACCGGGCGCGGGATGACCGACGTGCGCGCCTCGCCGCCGTCCGCGCCCGCCGCGCCGGCCTCCGGCCCGCCGACCGGGCTGCCCGTCGCGCCCTTCGCCGCCGGGGGAACCGCGTCCAGCTCCGCCTCCGTCAGCAGACCGCGCGCCGCACGGGTCTCCGAGAGCAGCGCGACCGCGTCGGCCGGGCGCTGCTCCGGGTGGCGCGCCGCGGCGCGCGCCACCAGGGCGTCCAGCGGCTGCCCCACGCCCGGCGCGAGCGCGGACGGCGCAGGGACGTCCTCGTGCAGATGCTGGTAGAGCACCTGGGCCGGGGTGCCGCCGGAGTGCGGCTTGGCGCCGGTCAGCATCTCGTGGAGCATCACCCCGCACGCGTACAGATCGGCGCGGGTGTCGGCCGTGCCGTGCTCGATCTGCTCGGGCGCGAGATAGGAGACGGTGCCCAGGATCGAGTCCGTGGTCACGCCCGACTGGCTGTCGACGGCGCGCACCAGCCCGAAGTCGGCGACCTTCACCCGGCCGTCGTCCCCGATCAGCACGTTCTCCGGCTTCACGTCCCGGTGCACCAGCCCGGCGCGGTGCGCGGCGCCGAGGGCCGCGAGCACCGGCTCCACGATGTCCAGGGCCGCGCGCGGCTGCAGGGCGCCCCGGTCGCGGAGCACGTCGCGCAGGGTGCAGCCGGCGACGTACTCCATCGCCAGATAGACATACGTCCCGTCGGTGCCCTGGTCGTAGACCCCCACCACATTGGTGTGCGACAGCCGCGCCGCCGACTTGGCCTCGCGGATGAACCGGCCCACGAACGCCTCGTCGGTGGAGAGCGAGGGGTGCATCACCTTCAGGGCCAGCACGCGGTCCAGCCGCGTGTCCATCGCGCGGTAGACCGTGGCCATGCCCCCGACGGCGATCCGCGCGTCCACGCGGTACCGCCGGTCCAGCACACGGCCGACCATGGGGTCCTTGAGGGTGGTGTCCATCGCCGAGAGTCTACGGCCAGCCCGGAATCGTAGCTGCGCACGGTGCATCTTGGGCCCGGGATTGGAGCGGAACGGTGACGAATCGGACCCGGCACGGGCTTCCCCGCGCCGCTGCGCGGTCTAGGACTCGAACGCCGGGCGCTCCGGGTCCAGGACCGCCACCCCCTCCTCCGGCGAGGAGGCCCGCGCGAAGTGGCGGCGCGGGATCCGGCCCGCCCGATACGCGCAGCGGCCCGCGTCCACCGCGTGCCGCATCGCCTCCGCCATCAGCACCGGTTCCCGGGCCCGCGTCACCGCCGATGCCAGCATCACAGCGGCGCAGCCCAGCTCCATCGCCAGCGCCACGTCCGAGGCCGTACCGGCCCCGGCGTCCAGGATCACCGGCACCCCCGCGCGCTCGGTGATCAACTGGAAGTTGTGCGGGTTGCGGATGCCGAGCCCGGAGCCGATCGGGGAGCCCAGCGGCATGATCGCCGCGCAGCCCGCGTCCTCCAGCTTGCGGGCCAGCACCGGGTCGTCGCTGGTGTACGGCAGCACCGTGAAGCCGTCGTCGACGAGCGTCTCAGCGGCGTCCAGCAGCTCCACCGGGTCGGGCAGCAGCGTGTGCTCGTCGGCGATGACCTCCAGCTTCACCCAGTCCGTGCCCAGGGCCTCGCGGGCGAGCCGCGCGGTGAGCACGGCCTCCCCCGCCGTGTAGCAGCCCGCGGTGTTCGGCAGGACGCGGATGCCGTGCCGCTCCAGCACGGACAGCACCGTGCCGCCCACCTGCGGGTCGAGGCGGCGCATGGCCACCGTCGTCAGCTCGGTGCCGGAGGCGAGCAGCGCCCGCTCCAGCACCTCCAGGCTGGGGGCGCCGCCCGTGCCCATGATCAGGCGGGAGGTGAGGGCGGTGCCGCCGATGGTCAGCGGGTCGTCGGCCATGGGGATCAGCCTCCCTGGACCGCGGTCAGGACCTCGACCCGGTCGCCCTCGCCGAGGCCGGTGTCGGCCCAGCGGCTGCGCGGGACGACGTCCTCGTTGACGGCCGCCGCCACTCCGGTGGGCGCGGCCGTGAGCGTGGCCACCAGCCGGTCGAGCGTGAGGCCGGCCGGGACCTGGCGCTGCTCGCCGTTGACGGAGAGGGTCATCTGCGCGCTCATACGGGCTGCTCCTGCCGCTCCTGGCGCTCCTGCCGTTCTTGCCGCTCCTGCCGGTCTTCGGGGGCGCGGAGCCGCTCCGGGGTGAAGGGCCGGGCCCGCTCGGGCAGTTCGCCGGTTGCCAGCAGCTCGCCCAGCGCGTCCCCCGTCACCGGTGCGAGCAGCACGCCGTTGCGGAAGTGGCCGGTGGCCAGGTGGAGGCCCGGCAGGGAGGTGGGGCCCAGCAGCGGGGCATTGTCCGGGGAGGCCGGGCGGAGCCCCGCGGTGCTCTCGGCGAGCGGGAGTTCGGTGACGCCGGGGACCAGCTCGTGCGCGTCGCGCAGCAGTTCGTAGACGCCGCCCGCGGTGACGGTGGTGTCCCAGCCCAGCTCCTCGCTGGTCGCCCCGATCACCAGCTCCCCGCTGTCGCGCGGGACGAGATAGACCGGGTGGCCCCGTACGACCGCGCGGACGGTGCGGGAGAGGAACGGCCCGGCCGGGCCCCGGCCCGGCTCCGGCATACGCAGCCGCAGCACCTGCCCCTTGACGGGGCGCACCGGCGGCACCGCGTCCGCAGGCACCCCGGCGAGCTGCCCGCTCCACGAGCCGAGCGCGAGCACCGTCTGGCCGGCGGCCAGCTCCGTACCGTCGTCCAGTGCGACGCCCGCCGCGCGCCCTCCGCCCGCCCGCAGCCGTACGGCGGTGGCGCGCCGGAAGGCGACCCCCGCGCGCTCGCAGGCGCGCAGCAGCGCGGCGGACAGCCGGCGCGGGTCGACCTGGTGGTCGCCGTCCGCGCGGAGCCCGCCGCGTACGGAGGGTGCGAGCATCGGCTCCAGACGGCGGCACTCGCGGCCGGTCAGCCACTGCGAGTCCAGCCCCAGGCGCAGGTGCAGCGCGTGCAGATCGCGCAGCTGCGCGCGGTCGTCGGAGTCGAAGGCGACGGTGAGGGTGCCGCAGGCGCGGTACCCGGTGTCCCGGCCGCTCGCCTCCTCCAGCTCGGCGATGAAGGAGGGATAGCGCTCTGCGGAGGCGAGGTTGAGGGCGAGCAGCGTCTCCTCGCCGTAGTGCAGCTCCGTGACGGCGGCGAGCATCCCGGCCGCCACCTGGGCGGCTCCGCCGCCGGGCGCGGGGTCGACGACCGTGGTGCGCAGGCCGCGCCGGGCCGCGCACCAGGCGGTGACCAGGCCGATGAGGCCGCCGCCGAGCACGGCCACATCGGGGGAGGGGT
>NZ_JAAKZZ010000267.1 GCF_011045075.1 Streptomyces boncukensis | reverse complement strand
CCGCACCCCACGCCCCCACCCGCACCCGCAACAGAAGGAGCAGGCATCACCATGGCCGCATTCGACGTCAACGCCGCCCGCGCCCAGCGCCAGGAGGCCCTCGGTCGCACCTGGTCGTTCTCCCTGGACAGCGACACCTTCGAGATGCCGAGCGAGCTCAGCCGCCGCACCGCCCACGAGCTGCGCGCGCTGGACGACAACGACATCGACGGGCTGCTGCGGCTGCTGCTGGGCGAGCAGCAGTTCGAGCGGTTCAACCGGCACGACGTCTCCATGCAGGACGTCGCCGCGATCCTCGACGCCTACGGCAAGGAGACCGGGCTCGGCCTGGGGGAAGACTGAGCCTCGACGCGTTCGTCGACGAACACGCCGAGGCCCTCGAAGCCGATCTGCTCCGCTACTACGGCGCCGACCTGCTCGACTGGCACCGGGGCCGCCTCTCCACCCGCCGGCTCGGGGTGCTGATCCGGCATCTGCCGCGGGACAGCGAGGTGAACCGGGCGCTGCACGGCGAGGGGGCGGAGTGGAACGTGGCCGACTATCTGCTGGCGGCCGCGGTGGACCACCTCGCCGTGGCCAACTGGATGACGGCCACGCTCAACCGGGACGAGGACGAGGAACCGCTGGACTACCCGGACCCGGTGCCCCGCCCTGGCGACGCGCCGCCGGACGGGGTGCAGGAGGCCGGGAACGAAGCGGACGGCTCCGCACCGCAGGAGCCCCCGGCCCCGCCCCCGGAAGACGACCCGGAGGCACCGGGATGGACCCCGGCACCCGTACGCGGCCCCTCCCGAGCCGAACTGGCCCGCTTTTTCGGCTGAGGGCCCCGTGAACGTGTAGAAAGCGGGTTCGATTTCTGCTCGCAGCAATCGTATGATAACTCTCGGTGCGTAAGTCCCCCCACTCACACCGCGCACCTGCGCTCCCCCACAGGCACGTTGGCGCAGTTCACAGCGTTTCCCCAGATCGGAGAGCGGTGATACAGGTGACAGCGGAGAGCGACGCCATGCACCACGGCATGCGGAACGCCACCACCGACGCGAGCGGCACAGGAGCTACGCAGCAGCTTCAGAGCCTCCTGGGTGCCCTGCTCCAGCGGTTGGACGAGCCCACCGCCGAGCGCGTGCTGGGAGCCGTCCGCGCCGAGCTGGACGCCCGGGATCTGCGGGCGTACTCCAGCGGCTGGCGCGACGCGCTGGAGGCGTCGGCGAACGGTGCCTGCGCCCCGCCGCCCACTCTGTGAACTCCGGGCCCATCCCGTAGCGCCGGGCCGCCCCTTCCCCCTGCCTCCCGTCACGGCAGCGCGCGGGGGCGCCCGGCGGGATACGACCCCGCAAAGGACCCCGATGCCCACCACCTCCACCAGCGCACACACGCGCCTGCCCCTCGCCGGGGCAGAGGACCGCTACGACTCCAACACCGACCTGTACGCCCAACTCCCGGACGGCGAGGGCACGGACTACGCCCGCCGCTATCTGCGCCATGCGATGGCCGACCACAGTCCGGCGGAGCGGAGCCCGTTCCACCGCACCACCGTCCTGGCCCTGCACGGTGGCAGCATCGAGCCGGGCACCTCGGAACTCTGCCTGGCGCTCGCCGGATACCACCCGGCGTCCCTCGGCCCCGGCGGACCGGCGTACGACTACTGGATGTTCGAGGGCATCCGCTCCTCGGGCAACGCCGAACTCCACGTCACCTCGACGCACTGCGACGACCACGTGGCCCTCGCCCTGGCGGCCTCCAGCCTGAACGTCCTGAGCGTGCACGGCTGTACGGCCCAGGGCGCGGGCACCCCGCCGGACCGCCCCGAGGCGGTGGTGATCGGCGGCCGCAACACCGCCTACAAGCGCTACCTCACCGAGGAGCTGCGCGCCGCGTCGTTCCAGACCATCGACGGCGACGACGTCCCCGAACTCGCCGGCGTCCACCCCGACAACCCCTGCAACCGCACCCTGCTGGGCATGGGCGGGCAGCTGGAACTCACGGCCGAACTCCGCCGCGGCATGTTCGGCACCTACACCCGCGCGAAGCGCCGCGTCACGACCAACGACACGTTCTGGCGCTTCACCACAGCCTGCCGAACCGCCACCACCCGCCTCGAATCCGACCCGGACCAGCACATCCCGTAGGCCGCGGGGCGGCCTCGCCAGACTTGAAAGGACCACGTCGAAGTGGTTGCCGGGTCCAGGTGCTGGAGGAACTGGATTACTCCGCATACAAAGAGGAGCAGCCTTTACCAACGCTCCTGCAGCGTCCACCGGACCGCAGGGTATCGTTTTATCACAGGTCCAGTCGCCTGATTTGGTTTAGTATGGCGCCTGACCATGACTCCCAATCGAGGCATGCCAGGGCTCCCAGTAGAACCCCAAACAAGATGGCAACGTACTGTGCTGTCTCGGAGCCAGTTACTCTCCCTTCGGGCTTAGGGGCTGCTTCGGCCTCGGCTGTGCTGCGCCGGAAGGGGATCATGGCACTTGATTTTCTCTTGTCGCGGGGGACTTCGACAGTTCGCAGTACCTCTCTTATTTCCCTGCCGGAGAAGATCCGATACGTCAGATATATGGATGCGCCAAAGGATGTCGCCGCGATTGCGAAGAGGATCACTAGTTGAACATTCTCGATATTCGCGGTGATGATCCTGTGGGTGGAGTGAATTCCTGTCAGAGTAATCGCAAAGACGGGTAGCATCAGGTAGAGCGGCGGCTCAACTCTGAACCAGTTGCACGCCGCGTCCAGGTATTGATGTCCCAGTACTGCAGCAGCGGTCGCAACCACCATGACGATGGAGAACTTCTTCGCGTCTTCCGATGCTGGTGACCTGCGCGGGCCGAAGTCATAGCTTATCCACCATCCGACGCAGAACGGAAGGAGTGTGAACCCGAAAAGGGTCAGAGCTAACCCGATAAAGAAGAATATGCTTCCCGTGTTTCGCGCTGATGATTCATCAATCTTGGACACGTGCAGAACCTTATCCGGGTTGCAAAGGTCAGGCAACAGATGGCAGGGGGTGGAGTCATATGTCCGAATCAAGGTCTACAGAGAAGGAAGATATCTCAGGCGTCAAAGAAAGGATTGAATCAGCTGAAAAAAGTATAGCTGATCTAGAAAAGACGACATATAATATAAAACATGAAGAAGGCAGGGCAAAAGGAGAAATAGCAGGCGTAGTTGGCCAGATTGCAGGACTGGACAGTGGGCTGAGGCTGGCGAGCCTTGACTTCAGCGTTCTCAACTTCGTTGTCGGAAAGCTGCAAGAGCGACGTGCAAATAGAAGAGAGGAGGCTGCTCAAAGGCTGCCGGAACAGCTGCGAAGGGATATATCAGGCGCCGGGCTGCGGCTGGATGTTGCTGAGCTGAAGATTAGGAACTCGGCGGTCAGGATCAGTGATGTAGAGCAGCGGGTCAGGCGCTCCAGTCGCAGAACGAACCAACTGGAGCGCGATCTGGTCCAGTTCCGCAGGCGATTGAACACCCGGGTCGATGTCGTGGAGCGGCGAATCGCCGGGATGCGGGCGGGGGTGCGGGCGACTCCCGGGGCGCGGACTGCGAATGTCGGTAACACCAGTGGGTTCCAGGACACCGCGAACCAGATCAACCGTGTGGAGGCGCGCGTCAACGCGCTGGTGGCCGCTCTCGGGTGAACGTCCAGGGCTTAGCGGTACGTGAGGAGTATCCATGTCACTCGTGAGTTCGTTGCGGCGGGCCTCCGGGTCGTTGCGGCAGTTTCAGGCCGCTACCGGAGTCGCCGGGAGGGCCGCCGGTACGTTGGGGCGGCAGACCTCGGCGGCCGATCGGAACGTCGGGCGGATAAAGAACAGTTTCAAGCAGACCAACAAAGAGCTGAAGACGATGAAGACGGCGGCCGACCGGGCCGCCGTTTCTGTGTCCAAGCTGGGGAAGCGGGCCGTCAAGACCGGGCCGCAGATGGGGCGGATGCAGAAGGGGGTGGGGAAGGCGACCAAGGGGTTCAAGGCGCTCAACAAGGAGATGCGGGGGAACATCTTCGGGCTGCTGCTCTCCCTGCTGACGCCGGTCATCGAGAAGATCGTGTCGATGATGGCCCGGTCCAAGACCCTGCAGCGGGTCATGAGGAGGGTCTTCAGCGTCGTCGGCAAGGTCGTGCAGAAGGCCATGAAGATCGTCCGGCCGCTGCTGAAGAGCCTTGGGCGGATCTTCAAGTCGGTCTTCAACGGGATCCGCAAGGTCGTGTCGGTGGTGGTGAAGGCCGTCGTCAGGGTGGCCAAGACGTACTTCACGATCTGGCGGGCCGTCATCACCACCGCGATGCGGGTGGTCCGCAGCGTGGTCCGGTCGGTGATGAACGGGGTCAAGGCCGTCATCCGGCCGGTCGTCAACTGGATCCGGCGCACCCTGCCGGCCGCCTTCCAGAAGGTGAAGGACCGGATGAGGTCCGTCTGGGGCTCCCTCTCGCGGATCGCCGGCAACGCCTTCGGCAAGGTGAAGAGCGCGGTCACGAAGCCGATCAACGGGGTGATCGGGGTGATCAACAGCGCGATCCGGAAAGTCAACGGGATCAGCGTCTCGGTGCCCGGCTGGATCCCGAAGGTGGGCGGCAAGAGCTTCTCCCCGAACATCCCGACCATCCCCAAGCTGGCCGAGGGCGGCGTCGTCTCCCCGAGGGCGGGCGGCGTGCCCGCGCTGCTCGCGGAGGGCGGCGAGGCGGAGGCCGTACTGCCGCTGTCCAAGCTGGAGTCGCTGCTCGACCGGACGGCGGTGAGCGCCCGGAGGGAGGCCGGGGCCGGGGCGTACGGGGCCGGGGCCCACTCCGGCGGCGGGTTCCATATCGAGCACTACTACGCCACCGAGACCGGCGATCTCCGGGAGACCGCCGAGGCGCTGCACTTCCTCGCCAAGGCACGGGGGTGAGGTGCCGTGGCCATCGCGATACTGCGGCGGGCCGCGCCCGGATTCGCGGCGTTCGGCTCGGCGCTGGGGCAGAGCAGTCGCCGGCTGGCTGTCGAGCAGCGGGGCGTTCGGGCCGCCGCGCGGGCCGCCGGCGCGCTGCGGGCGAACAGCGCGGGCGGTGTGCGCCAGATGCGGGGCATGGTCCCGGCCGCCCGGCTCGGCGGCCAGGGGCTGGTGGGCTTCGGGCGGCGGGGCGCCGCCGCCAAGCCGCTGGTCGACCGGGGGCGGTCGAAGCTGCGGGCCGTCAACCGTGAGATCAAGAAGCTGCGGGGGAGCGCCACGACCGGCGCCTCGCTCGCGGCCGTCGGCGGGAAGAGCGCCGGTGTGACGGGGCGGCTGGGCGGCGTCCTCGGACGGGTGACCCGGGTCGGCGCGGGAGTGATGAAGCTCGTCAACACGGCCATGAAGGCGAACCCCTGGGGCTTCGTACTGGGGCTGCTCACCCCGCTGATCGGCTACCTCGTCGACACGGCCCTGCAGTCCAGGACCGCGCAGAAGGTGATGCAGCGGGTCATGGCCGCCGCGTCGAAGGGCTTCCGGGCCCTCGCCCGCGCGGTCCTGCCCGTCGTCCGGGCCGTGGGGAGGATCGCCGCCGGCTATGTGCGGGGCTATCTGAAGGTCGTCACCACCGTGGTGAAGGGCATCGCGGCGGCGGTGCGGGGGCCGATGGCGGCGATGCGGGGAGCGGTGAGCGGCGCGCTGCGCCTGCTGCGCTCCTTCGCCAGGAGCGCCATGAACGCGCTCCGCCGGGTGCTGCGGCTCGCCCGCGCGTGGCTGATCGACAAGCCCGCGAAGGGGTTCGGGAAGGCGAAGCAGGCGCTGCGCGGCTTCCTGGACGGCATCGGCTCGCTCCTGGCCCGCGGGATGCAGACGGCCGCGAAGGTGCTCAGGGGGCCCGTCGTCGCCGTCATCGGCTTCGCCAACTGGGTCATCGGCATCCTCAACAAGATCCCCCGCGTCAACATCTCCAGGATTCCGGAGCTGGCCGCGGGCGGCGTCGTTCCGGCCCGGCGCGGCGGCGCGCCCGCGCTCGTCGGCGAGGGGGGAGAGGCGGAGGCCGTACTGCCGCTCTCCGCGCTGCGGGCGCTGCTGGACGCCACCGCGCGGGGCGCCGCGGGCCATGCGTACGGCGCGTCCGGCGGGTACGGCGCGTCCGGCGCGTACGGCGCGTTCGCGTATGCCTCCGTCGAGCACTACGCCGAGCCCGGCGAACTCGGGGCGCTGGGCGTCGCCGAGGACCTGCTCTTCCTCGCCCGCCGCGCCGCGGGCGTTCCCGTCCCCGTTCCCGTACCCGTACCCCTACCGAGGTGAGGCCCAGCCCATGATCGTCAGTAGCGGACAACAGAAGACACAGCAGAAGCGGAACTCCCCCGGCTCACTGATCGCCCGCGACGGGCAGATCCAGTGGGCCGGACTTCTTTTCGGGCCCGGTACGCCCTACCAGGTCGACGTCAAGGGGATCACCGGCTGGGACGATCTGCCCGGCTTCGACACCGGTGACGTCTCCCGGCCCGACCAGCACGGCGCCTGGGCCGGAGCGCGCTGGGCGCAGCCGCGCACGGTGGCCGCCACGGTGTGGCTGCTGCCCGACACCGCGGCCGACGCCCGCGCCACGCTGCGCGGCTTCCGTACGGAGACCTCGCCCGAGGGCGGCGAGCAGTGGCTCGCGGTGCGGCTGCACGGCGAGACGCTGGCCTGCCTGGCCCGGGTCAGCCGCCGCGTCGTCCCCCAGGACCGCGACTACGCGGTGCACGGTACGGCTCGGGCCGCCCTCCAGTGGGTCGCCACCGACCCCCGGCGCTACGGCGTCGAGCAGCGCACCGCCCGCACCCGGCTGCCGGCGCCGGAGCCGGGGCTGCGGTGGGAGGGCGAGCCGGGCGGGCTGGGCTGGCCGCTGGACTGGGGCGAGGGCGGCACCGCTGGCTCGCTCACCGCCGTCAACTCCGGCGCGGCCCTGGCCCATCCGGAGATCGAGTTCCGCGGGCCCGTCCGCAGGCCCGAGCTGACCCGGCTGACCGACGGGCTGCGGCTGGGGTACGACCTCACGCTGGCGGAGGGCGAGACGCTCACCGTCGACACCCGCGCGGGGACGGTCGTGCTCAACGGCACCGCCTCCCGGCTGTACACGGCCGCCGCCGACTCCTCGCCCGAGCAGCTCTTCCAACTGGAGCCGGGGGCGAACCCCCTGGTGTTCCGCTCCGCCGACGCCGTGCCGGACCCCGCCGCGTCCGTCACCGTGCGGTGGCGCGACGCGCACTGGTGAGCGGGCGCGCGGTCCCGCCGTGTCCCGGGGCGCCCCGCCCGGCGGCCGTCCCGCCCGCAACCCCACACCCATCCCACAGGAGGAAAACCATGCCCGTACGCAGTGCCTGGCTGCTCAACCGTTCCGACACCAGCACCGGCCAGTCCCGCACCGACACCCGGCTGGCGCCCCTCGGCACCATGGTGCCCGAGGGGCCGCTGACCTCCCGGGACGGTGTCATCCCCGGCTCCAGCGAGGGCGAGTTCGTGCTGGACGGGCTCTATGTCTTCGGGGAGGCGGAGGGCATGACCGCCGTGGTCGCGCCCGGTCGCGCCGTGGTGCAGAGCACCGCGGCGGCCGGGGCCTACCCGGTGGTCGTGACCGAGTACGCGCCGCTGACCTTCGCCGACGGCGACCCGGACAACCCGCGTATCGACCGCGTGGTGCTGCGGATCTACGACGGTACGCAGGACGCCTCGGGACGCACCGAGGCGGCGCTGGAGATCGTCGAGGGCACCCCCTCGGGCGCCCCGGAGGAGCCCGCGACCCCGAGCGGTGCCATCGCGCTGGCCGCCGTGACGGTCCCGGCCGGTACGTCGGCGGGCAGCGGCGGCATCGACTGGTCCTCGGCCGTCGCCGACCGGCGCCGTCCGACCGTCGCGGTGGGCGGCGTCATACCGCAGAGCTGGGGCAGCAACTTCCCCGGCGCCTACCCGGGCCAGTACCGGGACGTGGGCGACGGCGGCCTGGAGCGCTGGGACGGGGCCGCGTGGCAGCCGTACCCGGCGCTGCCCGTATGGCGGGAGTGGACGCCGGACTGGACCACCAGCACAGGACAGCACACCCCCTCCTTCGGGAACGCGTCGGTGGACTGCCGCTATGTGCAGCTCGGCACCCTGGTGCACGCCTCGTTCAACTTCTACTTCGGCTCGACGACGAAGTTCTCGCCCGGCGGCGTCGGCGACAACTGGCGCTTCTCGCTCCCGGTGCGCGCCGCCGGCGCCACCCACGCGGTCGGCTTCGCGGGGCTGCAGGACACCCCGGGGCGGCGGGCGATGGCCCGGGTGCGGTTCACGACGCCCGGCGTCATGGAACTGGAGATCTCCTCGGCCGTGGTACGGGACACCGTGGACCACACGGGGCTGGTGGACGCCATCTCCCCGTGGCCCTGGGCCGCGGGCATGCGCATCGCCGGAACGGTCATCTACGAGGCGGCCGAGGCGGCCCAGTGAACCGGGGCACGGCCGTCTACCGCGCGATCTTCTGCGACCTGCGCACCGACCGCACCGTGGACGTCCTGCCGCTGACGGAGGCGAAGTTCGACGACTACATCGGCAAGCCCGGCTCCCTGACGGCCACCGTCCCGCTGCCCACCGAGGAGCTGGCGAGGCGGGCCCGCGCCGCGCTGCGGCCCGGCCGCACGGCGGTGTGGCTGGAGCGGGACGGGGAGATCTGGTGGGGCGGCGTGCTGTGGACCCACACGCCGCAGACCGACGACAAGGGCCGGACCAAGGCGCAGTTCCAGGCGGCGACCTTCGACTCGTACCTGGACCACCGGATCCTCTCCGGCGACTTGGCGGGCACCGGCGTCGAGCAGTTCGACCTCGCCCGCGCGCTGGTGGCGCACGCCCAGGCGCAGCCCGGCGGCGACATCGGCATCACCTTCGGCGACGAGGACTCGGGCGTACGGCGGGACTACGCGTACGCCTACTCGGCGCTGGGCCGGGTGCGGGAGCTGCTGGACAAGCTCGGGGACCTCGACGGCGGCTTCGAGTGGCGCATCCGCTGCCACCGCGACGCCCGGGGCCGCCGGGTCAAGCGGCTCCAGCTGGGCAGCCCGGTGATCCGCGCCGGGCGGCAGGACATCGTCCTGGACCACCCGGGGGCCGTGCTGTCCTACAGCCTGCCCTCGGACTCCACCGTGCAGGCCAACGTCTGGGTGGCGCGCGGCGAGTCGGCCAACAGCGACCAGTCGCGGGAGTCCCGCCCGCTGACCGCGCGGATGGTGGACGCGGAGGCGCTGGCGACGGGCTGGCCCCGGCTGGAGCGCACCTCCGACCACAGCTCGGTGCAGGACGAGGACACCCTGCTGTCCTTCGCCCGCGCCGAACTGGCCCGGCACCGCAGCCCGGAGACGATTCCGACGGTCACCGTGCGGCTGGACGGCCGGATCGGGCCGTCCCAGCTGGGCGCGCGGCTGCGGCTGCGCATCCGCGACCTGTGGCACCCCGACGGCTCGGACCGGCGGTTCCGGATCGTCGGCCTGTCCGTCACCCCGCCGCAGCGCACCAAGGCGGAGACGGCCACGCTCTATCTGGAGGGAGTGCGGTAGGCATGGCGAACATCCCCACCGACCTGCTCGACCGGATCCGCGAGCTGGAGCGGCAGGTCCGCGACCTGATGGGCAGCGCCAACTCCGCGCCGCCGCTCAACCAGATCTCCGGCGGCGATGTCGTCATCGGGGACGGCGGGCGGCTGCGGGTGTGCACCGGGCTGGGCGAGGACCTGTTCTACCTCGGCCGGGTGGAGCCCGACCGGGCCGCGGGCGCGCCGCAGCAGGGCATGGTCGTACGCCGGGACGACGGCTCGCTGGCCCTCACCGTGCGGACCGCGTCCCCGGACATGACGCCGGCCCAGCCGGTGCAGATCTTCGACCGCACCGGCAACGTCGTCTTCGCGGACGACGCCCGGCGCAAGGGGCTGGCCCGGCCGTACGTGCCCTACCCGCTCCCCGCGCCGGCGGACCCCGCGCGCTGGGCGGCCACCGGCGCGGTGGAGTGGACGACGCTCTACCGGGGCGCCGGCCAGGTGCAGCACCCCCGGCTGCGGTGCCGGATCGACGCGGAGGGCGACGCGGGCGCCGCCGTGCGGCTGCTGGCCGACGGCGAGCCGGTCGGGCCCGAGGGCGGCCCGGACGGGCTGCGGTTCACCGCACCGCTGGCGGCCGAGTACGGCGCCGAGGTCACCCTGGAGATCCAGGCCAGGGTCGCGTCGGCGGGCGACACGGTGCGGTGCGTGCCGCTGGCGCTGTACGGGGTGCAGTCCTAGCGCGCACCCGGCACCCCACCCCGC
>NZ_JAAKZZ010000266.1 GCF_011045075.1 Streptomyces boncukensis | reverse complement strand
GGGAGGGGGAGCTGAGAGGGGGCACCCGCGCGGGCGGCGCCCCCTCTCCTGGCACGGCGCCCTCCCGGACGCGTGGAGGAACGTTTCTCTCAGGGCTCGGGCGCCACCACGAGCCGGGTGCGCGCCCGCCCGAGCAGTTCCTCGCGCTCGTCCTCCGTCAGTCCGCCCCACACCCCGTAGGGCTCCCGCACCTGGAGGGCGTGCGCCGCGCACTCGGCGCGTACGGGACACCGCATGCACACCTCCTTCGCGGACGCCTCGCGCGCGCTGCGAGCCGCCCCGCGCTCCCCCTCCGGGTGGAAGAACAGGGAGCTGTCCACTCCCCGGCAGGCGGCGAGCAGCTGCCAGTCCCAGAGGTCTGCGTTCGGGCCCGGTAGGCGGGAGAAGTCTGCCATTGCGTATCCCCTTGAATCGGAGCGGTGAGTCAGCTGCGGGTCATCGATGCGTAAATATGACTCTTTGTGAATCTAGCGACCGTTCCGGAGAAACGGAAGGAATGAATCCAAATAGGGCACTTCGGAGTGGATGCCCAGGAGGACGAGTTCCCCGTGCGATGTTGCTGATCCGTGTACGGACACTCACGTAGAGTGCTGAACACGACGGCGGAAGGCCGTAACTCTTTCGGGTGACCGTCGTTGAGAGAGCGAAAGCGGTTGACGGGAAGCCGGTCCGGGCACGGGTGTCCGAGGCTGTCAACCACGCAGGTGACGATTGAGAAAGCAGCCTGGAGGCTCAAGGTGATGCGCATCTGCAGCGGAGGGCGGTCATGACTTCCGTCCTCGTATGCGACGACTCCCCGCTTGCCCGAGAGGCGCTGCGCCGCGCGGTTGCGACCGTGCCCGGCGTCGAGCGCGTGACGACGGCGGCCAACGGCGAGGAAGTCCTCCGCCGCTGGGGCGCCGACCGCTCCGACCTCATCCTGATGGACGTGCGGATGCCCGGCCTGGGCGGAGTGGAGACCGTGCGCCGGCTGCTCTCCGCCGATCCCGGCGCCCGCATCATCATGCTGACCGTGGCCGAGGACCTGGACGGCGTCGCGCTGGCGGTGGCGGCCGGGGCACGCGGCTATCTGCACAAGGACGCCTCGCGCGCCGAGCTGCGCGCGACCGTCACCCAGGCCCTCGCCGACCCCACCTGGCGGCTCGCCCCCCGGCGGCTGCGGTCCGCCGAGATGGGCGCGGCGCCCACCCTCACGGCGCGGGAGATCCAGGTGCTGGAGGGCATGAGCCACGGCCGGTCCAACGCGGAGATCGGCCGTGAGCTCTTCCTCTCCGAGGACACGGTCAAGACCCATGCCCGGCGGCTGTTCAAGAAGCTCGGCGCCTCGGACCGCGCACACGCCGTGGCGCTCGGCTTCCGCTGGGGACTGGTCCGCTGAGTCCTTCCGGCGGATCCCACGGGATCGGACCGCCCCGGTGTGCACCGGACACGTGGGATCCGCCCCTATTCGTCCCCCGCCGCCAGCCCTCTGCCTCCGCAGGTGCCGACCTGCGGCTTGATCGCGGGTTCGCGGGATCGCTGTGCCGAAACTTCGCGCTATGCCGCATCCTTGGAGAGTGACTCCTCCCCGGCTCCTGCCGGGGCATCCCACTCGGCCGCGAAGGACCTCAGCCACAGGTCACCGACCGGCGCGGTGAGTATCGACCTGAAAGGGGAGGGCTGGCGGAATGGGAACGGGCGCGCTGCGCGATAACGCTTCAGCTCACATCTGGGAGCGCGGTGCGCCGGACCGCGCGGCGGCGGTGCACCATGGACGGATGCGCGATGACGAGAACGGGCCGTCCCCGCAGGCCGTTTCCGGCCGGGGGGAGGCGGCCGACGAGGTCAGCTGCCTCGTCCGGAGCGCAGTTGAGGGGGACGAGCAGGCCACCCACGATCTGCTGGCCCGTGTCCACCCGCTCGCGCTGCGCTACTGCCGCACTCGGCTGACCCGACTTCCCGGTGACGCGCGCCACTTCGTCGACGATCTGGCGCAGGAGGTGTGCATCGCGGTGCTGTGCGCCCTCCCGCGCTACCGCGACACCGGCAAGCCCTTCGAGGCGTTCGTCGTGGCCATCGCCCAGCACAAGGTCGCGGATCTGCAGCGGGCCGCCATGCGCTCCGGAAGCACCGCCGTGCCCTCCGACGAGATGCCGGAGCAGCCGGACGACTCCCTGGGCCCCGAGGAGCGCGCCGTGCTGAGCAGCGACGCGGAGTGGGCCAAGAAGCTCCTCGCCAACCTCCCCGAGCACCAGCGGGAGCTGGTGCTGCTGCGGGTCGCCGTGGGGCTCACGGCCGAGGAAACCGGACAAATGCTGGGAATGTCACCCGGTGCGGTGCGCGTTGCCCAGCACAGGGCGCTGAGCAGGCTGCGCGCGCTCGCCGGGCAGTGAGCGGCGGCGGGCGCGCGGCCCGCACGCCGTGAGGGCACCCCTCCGCGCCCGATAGCATGGACGTCCGCGCCGGGCAAGCAGGGGAAAGGTGTCATGACAGAGAACGTCGACGGAGTGCCCGCCACATTCGCCACCCTGGGGCTGACGTACGACGACGTCCTGCTGCTGCCGGGCGAGTCGGACATGTCCCCGGAGGGCATCGACACCAGCTCCCTGGTCTCCCGCAATGTGCGGGTGAACGTGCCGCTGCTGTCCGCCGCCATGGACAAGGTCACCGAGGCCCGGATGGCCATCGCCATGGCCCGCCAGGGCGGCGTCGGGGTGCTGCACCGCAATCTCGCGATCGAGGACCAGGCCAACCAGGTCGACCAGGTCAAGCGCTCCGAGTCCGGGATGGTCGCCGACCCGATCACCATCCGGCCGGACGCCACGCTGCAGGAGGCCGACGCGCTCTGCGGCCGGTTCCGGATCAGCGGCGTCCCGGTGACCGACGCCGCGGGCAAGCTGCTCGGCATCGTCACCAACCGCGACATGGCCTTCGAGTTGGACCGCAGCCGCCAGGTGCGGGATGTGATGACGCCGATGCCGCTGGTCACCGGCGAGGTGGGGATCTCCCGCGACCAGGCCATGGAGCTGCTGCGCCGCCACAAGATCGAGAAGCTGCCGCTGGTGGACGGTGCGGGCACCCTCAAGGGCCTCATCACCGTCAAGGACTTCGTGAAGGCCGAGCAGTATCCGAACGCCGCCAAGGACGCCGAGGGCCGCCTCGTCGTCGGCGCGGCCGTCGGCGTCGCGGGCGACGCGTACGACCGGGCGGAGGCGCTGATCGCCTCCGGGGTCGACTTCGTCGTCGTCGACACCGCGCACGGCCACTCCAAGCTGGTCGGCGACATGATCGCGAAGATCAAGTCGAACCATCCGCGGGTCGACGTCGTCGGCGGCAACGTCGCCACCCGGGACGGCGCCCAGGCCCTGATCGACGCGGGGGTGGACGGCGTCAAGGTCGGCGTGGGCCCCGGCTCCATCTGCACCACCCGGGTGGTCGCCGGCATCGGCGTCCCGCAGGTCACGGCGATCTACGACGCGGCGCTGGCCGCGAAGGAGGCCGGGGTCCCGGTCATCGGCGACGGCGGCCTGCAGTACAGCGGCGACATCGCGAAGGCCCTGGTGGCGGGCGCCGACACGGTGATGCTCGGCAGCCTGCTCGCGGGCTGCGAGGAGTCGCCGGGCGAGCTGCTCTTCATCAACGGCAAGCAGTTCAAGTCGTACCGCGGCATGGGCTCGCTGGGCGCCATGCAGACCCGCGGCGACGCGAAGTCGTACTCCAAGGACCGCTACTTCCAGGAGGGCGTCAGCGGGGACGACAAGCTGATCCCCGAGGGCGTCGAGGGGCAGGTGGCCTACCGCGGCCCGCTCTCCGCCGTGGTGCACCAGCTGGTGGGCGGCCTGAAGCAGTCGATGTTCTACGTCGGCGGCCGGACGGTCCCCCAGATGAAGGAGCGCGGCCGGTTCGTCCGCATCACCGCCTCCGGGCTGAAGGAGAGCCACCCGCACGACGTCCAGATGACGGTCGAGGCGCCGAACTACTCCCGAGGGTGATGATGTACCGGGTCACGTACACCATTGAGGCCAGGGAGACCGTCGACTCCATGGCGCCGGAGCGGCGTGAGATGCTGGAGCGCGGGCTGGCCAGACTGGCCGAGGACCCGTATCACAAGGCATCGGCGCCGGTGGGGACGCACGAGGACGACCGGAAGGCGCAGGCCGCGCCGGGCATCCTCATCGAGTACCTGGTCGGCCACGGTCTGATGGTCATCGTGGTGGTCACGGTGTTCGACGAGGACCTGTATCTCGCCGACTGAGGACTAGCGAGGGAACGACGACGTGACTGAGATCGAGATCGGGCGCGGCAAGCGCGGGCGGAAGGCGTACGCCTTCGACGACATCGCCGTGGTGCCCAGCAGGCGCACGCGCGACCCGAAGGAGGTCTCGATCGCGTGGCAGATCGACGCCTACCGCTTCGAGCTGCCGTTCCTCGCCGCCCCCATGGACTCGGTCGTCTCGCCGCGCACCGCCATCCGCATCGGCGAGATGGGCGGCCTCGGGGTGCTCAACCTGGAAGGGCTCTGGACGCGGTACGAGGACCCGGAGCCGCTGCTCCAGGAGATCGCCGAGCTGGACGAGGCCACGGCCAACCGCCGGATGCAGCAGATCTACGCCGAGCCGATCAAGGAGGAGCTGATCGGCCAGCGGATCAGGGAGGTCCGGGAAGCCGGGGTGGTGACGGCCGCCGCGCTGTCCCCGCAGCGTACGGCGCAGTTCTCGAAGGCCGTCGTGGACGCGGGCGTGGACCTGTTCGTGATCCGCGGCACCACCGTCTCCGCCGAGCATGTCTCGGGCGCCGCCGAGCCGCTGAACCTGAAGCAGTTCATCTACGAGCTGGACGTCCCGGTGATCGTCGGCGGCTGCGCGACGTACACCGCGGCCCTCCATCTGATGCGCACCGGCGCCGCCGGTGTGCTGGTCGGCTTCGGCGGCGGCGCCGCGCACACCACGCGGAACGTGCTGGGCATCCAGGTGCCGATGGCGTCCGCCGTCGCGGACGTCGCGGCGGCCCGCCGGGACTACCTGGACGAGTCCGGCGGCCGCTATGTGCACGTCATCGCGGACGGCGGCGTGGGCTGGTCGGGCGACCTGCCCAAGGCCGTCGCCTGCGGCGCCGACGCCGTGATGATGGGCTCGCCGCTCGCCCGCGCCACGGACGCGCCCGGCGGCGGGCGCCACTGGGGCATGGAGGCGGTGCACGAGGAGCTGCCGCGCGGCAGCCGGGTGGACCTGGGCGCGGTCGGCACGCTGGAGGAGGTCCTGCTGGGCCCCTCGCACACCCCGGACGGCTCGATGAACTTCTTCGGGGCGCTGCGGCGGGCGATGGCCACGACGGGCTACAGCGAGCTGAAGGAGTTCCAGCGCGTCGAGGTCACCGTCGCCCGCTCCCGCTGACCCGCGAGAGCGCTCGCTGCGCAGGGGCTGCCCCTTGCGGCTCGCCGCAGTCCGCGGCCGCGTCGTGGCCGCTCGCGCAGTTCCCCGCGCCCCCGAGGGCGCCATGGTTCGCGGAGGTCACTGTGCCCCGCCAGGGGCTGCCCCCGCGCAGCCCCCCCGGAAGGCCGGGGGCTCACAGCCGGTAGGCGGCACCGGTGGGGCTGGCCCCCCGCGTGTCGAGGAGGAGCTGCGCCTTCGCGGCGAGCCCCTGCAGGTCGTAGGTGCGGTGCTGCTGCAGCAGCACCGTGAGATCGGCCGCCGCCGCGGCCTCGTACAGCGAGTCCGCACGCGGTACCGGCCGCCCCGCCACCCGCCACTGCGGCACATACGGGTCGTGGTAGCTGAGCTGCGCGCCCAGGTCCCGCAGCCGGGTCGCCACCTCGCGCGCCGGCGCGCCCTCCTGGTGTGCGACATCGGGCTTGTACGTCACGCCCAGCAGCAGCACGCGCGCGCCCCGCGCCGACTTGCCGTGCTCGTTCAGCAGCGCAGCGGACCGCTGTGCGACGTAGCGCGGCATCCGCCCGTTCACTTCCTGCGCCAGCTCGACCATGCGCAGCGGATAGCCGAGCGAGCGGCTGCGGTACGACAGGTAGTTGGGGTCGATCGGGACGCCGGGTCCGCCCACCCCGGGCCCCGGCCGGAAGGAGTGGAAGCCGAACGGCTTGCTCTCCGCGCAGCGGATGACGTCCCACAGGTCGATGTCCAGGTCGTGGCAGAAGACCGCCATCTCGTTCATCAGGGCGATGTTGACCTGCCGGTAGTTGGTCTCCAGCAGCTTGCACGTCTCCGCCTCGCGCGGCCCGCGCGCCCGTACCACCTTGTCGGTGAGCCGCCCGTAGAACGCGGCGGCGGCCTCCGTGCAGGCGGGGGTGAGGCCGCCGATGACCCTGGGGGTGTTGGCATAGCCGTGCCGCCGGTTGCCCGGGTCCAGGCGGGAGGGGGAGTACGCCAGATGGAAGTCGCGCCCGGCCCGCAGCCCGGAGCCGCGCTCCAGCAGCGGGCGCACCAGCTCCTCCGTGCTGCCCGGGGACACATCGGACTCGACGATCACCGTCGTACGGGGGCGCAGATGTGCGGCCAGGGTCTGCGCCGCCGTGCGGACGGGCGCCAGGTCCAGCGCCCCGTCCGGGCCGAGCCCGGTGGGGGCGCAGATGGCGGCGGTGCGCACCCGGCCCAGCACGGCAGGATCGGCGCTGGCGCGGAAGCCCCGGGAGAGCATGCGGCGCACCTCGGCCGCGGTCAGGAGGGCGTCGCGCGGCGGGCGGCCCGCGCCGAGGCCGGTGCGGGCCGCCTCGTCGGGCTCGTAGCCGATGGTGCCGATACCGGCCGCCGTGGCGGCGTGGGCCAGCGGGAGACCCGAACGGGCGAGTCCGAGGACTGCGAGATCTACGGGCATGACGGCGGACATCCCTTCCCCTGCCGACCCGGGGCCCGGCCCCGGGAAACGCGGTGAGTGGCGAGCGGCGCAAATTCAGGTTAAGGGCCAATATGAAAGATATGCCGGATTGCGGGCGCGGCGCAGCGGGCGACCGGCCAAAGTCGTGGAAATGGGGGACCATCGGGAGGGGAAACCGGGGGCGGTGTCAGGCGGAACACACCACGAGCACCACGGGAGGCAGCGGTGAGGACAGCGACACTGGGACCCGGCCAGCGGGCCGAGGCGCTGGCGAGGATGGCCGAGGACGAGTTGGATGTGCTGGTCGTCGGCGGTGGCGTGGTGGGCGCCGGCATCGTGCTGGACGCCGCCACCCGCGGCCTCAGCACCGGCATCGTGGAGGCGCGGGACTGGGCCTCGGGCACCTCCAGCCGCTCCAGCAAGCTGATCCACGGCGGGCTGCGCTATCTGGAGATGCTGGACTTCACCCTGGTGCGGGAGGCGCTCAAGGAGCGCGGGCTGCTGCTGGAGCGGCTGGCGCCGCACCTGGTCAAGCCGGTGCCGTTCCTCTATCCGCTGCAGCACCGGGGGTGGGAGCGGCTGTACGCCGGGTCGGGCGTGGCGCTGTATGACGCCATGTCGCTCTCCTCGGGGCACGGCAGGGGGCTGCCCACGCACCGTCACCTCACCCGCCGTCACGCCTTGCGGGTGGCTCCGGCGTTGAAGAAGGACGCCCTCGTCGGCGCGCTGCAGTACTACGACGCCCAGGTGGACGACGCCCGCTATGTGGCCACCCTGGTGCGCACCGCCGCGGCGTACGGCGCGCTCGCCGCCAACCGCGCCCGGGTGGTCGGCTTCCTGCGGGAGGGCGAGCGGGTGGTCGGCGCCCGGGTGCAGGACCTGGAGCTGGGCGGCGAGTTCGAGGTGCGGGCCAAGCAGGTCGTCAACGCGACGGGCGTGTGGACGGACGACACCCAGGGGCTGATCGCGGAGCGCGGCCAGTTCCACGTCCGGGCCTCCAAGGGCATCCATCTGGTGGTGCCCAGGGACCGCATCAACTCCTCGACCGGCCTCATCCTGCGCACCGAGAAGAGCGTGCTGTTCGTCATCCCCTGGGGGCGGCACTGGATCGTCGGCACCACGGACACCGACTGGGACCTCGACAAGGCGCACCCGGCGGCGTCCAGCGCGGACATCGACTATCTGCTGGACCATGTCAACGCGGTGCTCGCCGTGCCGCTCACCCGGGACGACGTGCAGGGCGTGTACGCGGGGCTGCGCCCGCTGCTGGCCGGCGAGTCGGACGCCACCAGCAAGCTGTCCCGCGAGCACACGGTCGCGCACCCGGTGCCCGGCCTGGTCGTCATCGCGGGCGGCAAGTACACCACCTACCGCGTGATGGCCAAGGACGCGGTGGACGAGGCGGTGCACGGCCTGGACCACCGGGTCGCGGACTGCGTCACGGAGGAGGTGCGGCTGTCGGGCGCCGAGGGCTACCCCGCGCTGTGGAACGGCCGCGCCCGGCTGGCGGAGAAGACCGGCATCCATGTGGCGCGGGTGGAGCACCTGCTGGGCCGCTACGGCTCGCTCATCGACGAGGTGCTGGAACTCATCGCGGACGACCCGAAGCTGGGCGAGCCGCTGCCCGCCGCGGACGACTATCTGAAGGCCGAAGTCGTCTACGCCTGCACCCACGAGGGAGCGCGCCATCTGGACGACGTCCTCACCCGGCGGACCCGCATCTCCATCGAGACCTTCGACCGGGGCACCCTGAGCGCCCGCGAGTGCGCCGAGCTGATGGCGCCCGTGCTGGGCTGGGACGCCGACCAGATCGACCGGGAAGTCGCGCACTACGAGAAGCGGGTGGAGGCCGAGCGCGAGTCGCAGCTCCAGCCCGACGACCAGACGGCGGACGCCGCGCGGCTGGGCGCCCCGGACATCGTCCCGCTCTGAAGGGCTCATTGCTGCCCGTATCGCCAGTGGTAAAGTCAGAAACCGCGTAGCTGGAACCAAGCGCGCAGTCCAAAACTTGTCGTCATACCCGGGCTGGTTCCAGCCCGGCTGGTGTCGATCGCCTCAGCCCCGCCCGTCCGTTGGGCGGGCGGGGCGGCGTGAGCCAGGAATCCGCCCCGCCCGCGGGGCGGAGGATGCACAATGAAGGCTCGTTCGAGGGCCCCGGCGGTCTCTCGTCAGAGGGGGCACAAGGGCAGTCATGAGCGAGGACACGGGACGGCTGGTAGGCGGTCGCTATCGGCTCGGGGATGTCCTCGGGCGCGGCGGAATGGGCACCGTGTGGCGGGGCGAGGACGAAGTCCTGGGCCGCACCGTCGCGGTGAAGGAGCTGCGCTTCCCGTCGAGTACCGACGAGGAGGAGAAGCAGCGGCTCATCACCCGCACCCTGCGCGAGGCCAAGGCCATCGCCCGGATCCGCAGCGGCAGCGCCGTCACCGTCTTCGACGTCGTGAACGAGGACAGCCGCCCCTGGATCGTGATGGAGCTGATCGAGGGCCGCTCGCTCGCCGACCACATCAAGGAGGACGGCCCGCTGCCCCCGCAGCGCGCCGCCGAGGTCGGCCTCGCCATCCTCGACGTGCTGCGCGCCGCGCACCGCGAGGGCATCCTGCACCGCGATGTGAAGCCGTCCAACGTGCTGCTGGAGGAGTCCACCGGACGCGTCGTCCTCACCGACTTCGGCATCGCCAAGGTCGAGGGCGACCCGTCCATCACCTCGACCGGCATGCTGGTGGGCGCCCCCTCGTACATCTCGCCGGAGCGGGCGCGCGGCAAGCCGCCGGGACCGCCCGCCGACCTGTGGTCGCTGGGCGGCCTGCTGTTCGCCGCCGTGGAGGGCCGCCCGCCGTACGACAAGGGCTCGGCCATCTCCACCCTCACCGCCGTGATGACGGAGCCGGTGCCCTCCTCCGAGCGCGCCGGAGCGCTCAGCGAGGCCATCGCCGGGCTGCTCGTCAAGGACCCGGAGAAGCGGCTCGACGTGAGCGGGGCGCGGGTGCTGCTGCAGCCGGTCGCGCACGGCCACACCGGTGTGGGCTCCGCCGCCGGTGCGGACGGTTCGCGGACGGCCGTGCTCCCCGCCCCGCCGGCCGGTGCGCCGTCCGCACCGCCTGTGCCGTCCTCGCCGCCCGCCGCCTCCGTGCCGTCCCCGGCGTCCGGGCAGGGCGGCGCTTCCCGTACGGGCCACTCGCCGGTGGCGGGGAACGGGGGCAGACGGAAGAAGCGCGCGGACGGCGGCAGTTCGGCCGACCGGCTGCGCGGCGCCCTGAAGAACGTGCGGAACGGAGCGGCAGCGGCGGCCTCCGGCTCGGCCCCGCCCGCGGAGGCACCGGGCACGGCACGGCAGGGGCAGCCGCCCGGGACCGCGCCCGGAACCCCGGGCGGCGCCCCCGGCTCCGGGGCCCGGTCCGCCGCCGCGCCCTCCCCGGCGCCGCCTGCGCCGAAGGCCGTTCCTCCGATCCCCGCCAGG
>NZ_JAAKZZ010000265.1 GCF_011045075.1 Streptomyces boncukensis | reverse complement strand
GGTGCGCGGTGCTGCGGGCGGCCCGGGAGACGGCGAGCTGCGCGTGGGTGGCCCAGCACGTGCCGGGCAACCCGGCGGCGCTGCGGGAGTTCGCCCGGCGGGTCGCCTCGTTGCGGCGGGGCGCGGACGGGAGCGGGGTGCGCTGGCACGCGTTCTGAGCCCGCGCAGCCGCCGGAGCCGGGCCGCCCCTCGCCGCCCGCCGCGGCGAGTCCGCCAGGGACCCGGCCCCGCCACCCCGGCGGGGCGCGATGCCGTGGCTCACACGCCGAGCAGCAGGGGGCGTGCGGGGTGTTCGAGGGGGGTCAGATAGTCGAGGCCGTCCAGCGGCTGGTCGGTGAAGAAGCGGGCGAGCAGCTCGCCGAACTCGGGGCCGCGTTCGAGGTTCACCAGGTGGTCGGCCTCCCGGACCGTGGTGAAGAGCGCCCCCTCGATGGTGGCGGCGACCTCGCGCACCCGGTCCGGCGGGGTGAGCGGGTCGTGCTCCCCGGTGAAGCAGAGCGCGGGGACGCCGGCGATCCCGCCGGGCGGCAGCCCCTCCCAGGCGATGAGCCTGCGGGTGGACTCCAGGTGCCGCGGCAGGTCCCGCGCGGTGACCGAGCTCATCATCCGCTCCAGCAGCCGGGCGGTCACGGTGTTCTTGCGTACGGTGCTCCGGGAGTCCCGGCACACCAGCGCGCCGACGCAGTGCCGCCCGTACTCCTCCAGCCGCCCGGTCTCCAGGCAGCGGGCCATGGCGCGCAGCTCGGCGGCGCCCGCCGGGGAGAAGGCCGGGCCCACGCCCGCCAGGGCGAGCCGTGCGATGCGCTCGGGAGCCGCCTGGGCGAGGGCGTAGGCGACCGGGGCGCCGTAGGAGGCGCCGAACACGTTGGCGTACGGGATGCCCAGTTCGCGCAGCAGGTGCGCGACCGCGCGGGCGAGGAAGTCGAAGCCGTACGCCGCGGGCAGGTCGTCCGCCGCGCCCGAGCCCGGCAGGTCGACGCTGATGACGGTCGCCACGGCCGTCCACGGCCCCTCGACGCGCCGGTAGGCGTACATGTCCTGGTAGGCGCCGCCGAGGACGACCACCGGCTCGGTTCGGGGTGCGGGGTGGTCGACGATCCGGCACCGGTAGCCGAAGCCTTCGAGGGTGACGGTGCGGACGCGCTCGGCACTCATGGACGGTACCTCCGGGCGGAAGCGGTTGACATCCGGTGAAACGACCGGAATACCGTCCAGAAGCGTGCATCACCCGATAGAGGCGGGATCCAGCCAGTCGCGGTCTGTCAGCTCGGCGACAAAGCGGGCGTAGGACTCCTCCAGCGCCGCACGCTCGGCCTCCACCGGCGCGGTCTCCTCGCCCGGAGCCGTCATCGCGGCTGCGGCCCGGGTGAGGTCCGGGTGCAGGGTGCCGGTGGCGGCGAGCAGCGCCGCGCCGAACGCGGTCTCCGCGCGCGGCGCCACCCGCAGCGGCATCCCCAGCACGGTCGCGCGCACCCGGTTCCACAGCGCGCTGCGGCTGCCCCCGCCCGCTGCGCGCAGCGGCCCGGCGACGGGGACGCCGAGGGCCCGGACCCGGTCGAGGGCCAGCCGCTCCAGAAAGGCGACGCCCTCCAGCGCGGCGCGGTGCGCCTCGGCGGCGTCGGCCGGGGTGCCCAGCGTGAAGCCGTGCGCGGCGCCGCTGACGAAGGGGAAGCGCTCGCCGGAGCGGCGCAGCGGGTAGCGCACACAGGACGCGGGCCCGCGCGCGGCGGCAGCGGCGTCCAGGGCCGCGAGCCGGTCCGGCGGCGTGTCGCTCAGCGCCTCGCCGCCGGTGTTCGACGCGCCGCCGGGGAGCCACCAGCCGTCCGGGTGGCGGTGGCTGTAGAACGCCCCGGCCGGGTCGGTGACCAGGTCGCGGGTGACACCCTTGAGCACGTACGTGGTGCCCAGGACGCCCACGAACTCGCCGGGCGCCACCGCCCCGGTCGCGAGCTGGCCCGCGCAGCCGTCCGTCATGCCGAGCCGCACCGAGCAGCCTTCGGGCAGCCCGGTCCTGGCCGCGGCGGCGGCGCACACGGTCCCGGCCCCGGTGCCGGGGGCCGCGACCTCGGGCAGCCAGCCCCCGGGGACTCCGAGCGCTTCGAGGACCTCGTCCGGCCACTCGCCGCGCAGCGGGTCGTAGCCCGTCTTCAGGGCGTGGCTCCAGTCCGCGGGCACGGGGCCGCCGGTCAGGCGGCGCGCCAGCAGATCGGGCGTGTGCAGCAGCCGCGCGCCGGGCGGCGCGCCGGCGTGTCGGGCGTACCAGCCGACGCGCCCGAGCGCGGCGGTGGGGCCCACGCTCAGGCCGAGCGCCGCCCAGCGGTCCGCGCCGCGCTCCTGGGCCCGGCGGTTGAACGGGGCGCCGCGCCGGTCGTCGTACATCAGCGCGGGGCCGAGCGGCGCCCCGTCCCGGTCCGCCAGGACGAGCGTGCCGGAGGTGGCGGAGACGGCGACCGCCACGACCTCCCGGCCGCCCCCCGGCAGGGCGCCGGTCGCCTGGCGCAGCGCGCGGGCCACGGCGGGCCACCAGGCGTCCGCGTCCTGCTCGCTGCGGCCCTCCGCGTCGCGCACCGGTGCCGGCAGGGGCGCTCCGCCCTCCGCGCGGACCCGGCCCCGGCCGTCCACGCACAGCACCCGGACGGCCGCCGTGGCGACGTCCACCCCGGCGACGACGGCATCGGCCTCCGCTTCCGGGGCACCTGGTTCTGACATATTCGATGTGAAATTCACATGCATCAGGTTAGTTCACCGCTCCCCGGCCGGCTCCGCGACCCGGACGTCCGTCTGCTCGCGCAGCTCGGCCAGCAGCTCGGGCGGCACGCCGGTATCGACCACCACGTGGTCGAAGTCGCCCACGGGGCACAGCCGGTGCAGCGCGGTGCGGGCCAGCTTCGAGTGGTCCATCAGCAGCGCGGTCCGAGTGCCCGAGCGCAGCATCGCGCGCTTGACCAGCACCACGTCCTGCTCCTGGTGGAAGGTCATCCGCGCGTTCATCGCCGAGGTGCTCACCACCACCAGGTCGGCGGAGAGCGCCGCGACGGCCTCCACACACGGCACGCCCAGAAAGGACTCGTGGGTGCGCGAGTACTCGCCGCCGAGCGCGATCAGCCGCACATCGTCGCGGTCGCGTCCGGTGAAGACGTCGACGACGCGGCGGGCGTTCGTCAGCACGGTCAGCGGCGCGGTGCCGGGGCCCGGCAGCAGCCGGGCCAGCGCGAGCGCCGTGGTGGAGTCGTCCAGCATCACCGACATGCCCGGCTCGACCAGCTCCGCCGCCGCCCGTGCGATGGCCTCCTTCTCCACCATGTGCACCCCGAGCCGGTAGTCCAGGTTGCTCTCGAAGACGCTGGAGGGCTGGGCCGAGACCCCGCCCCGGAAGCGGCGCAGCACGCCGCGCCGGGCCAGCTCGTCCAGGTCCCGGTGGACGGTCATCACGCTGACCCCGGCGCGCTCGGCGAGCCAGCCGACGCTGACCGTGCCGTGCGCCAGCACCTGCTCGGCGATGTCCTGCCTGCGGCTCTCCCGGCCCCGGTGCCGCCCGGGGCCCGGGTCCGGGTCCGGGTGCGGAGCCCGGTGCCCTGTCTGCCGTGTCATGGGCGCGCCTCCTGGTCGCCGCCGGTGCCGATGCCGCTGTCGCTGCCGGTGGGGACGTTGAGCGAGTACAGCGCCGTACGGGCGCCGTCGATCCCGATCTCGGTGACCGCCGCGTTGTCCAGCCGGGGCAGCACCAGCCGGTAGCGGCCGACCGGAATGCCGAGCAGGGCGCACAGCGCGATGCGGAACGCGGTGTTGTGCGCGACCACGAGGACGGTGCCGCCCGGGTGCGCCGCGGCCAGCTCGCGCAGCGCCGCCGTCACCCGGTGCGCGACGGCCGAGGGCGGCTCGGAGCCGGGGAAGGCCCCGTACTCCGCGTCCTGCCGGAAGGCCCGCACCCGCTCCGGCGACTCGGCCGCCATCTCGGCGATGGTGCGGCCCTCGCCCCAGCCGAAGTCGGCCTCCCGCAGCCCCTCGCGGACCACCGGCGCCAGGCCGAGGGCCGCTGCCACGGGGCGGGCGGTGAGCCGGGCGCGCTCCAGCGGCGAGCACGCCAGCGCCGTCACCCCGCCGCGCCGCGCCGCCCACTCCCCCAGCGCCTCGGCCTGCCGCACTCCGGCCTCGGTGAGCGCGACGTCGGAGCTGCCCGCGTAGCGGTTCTCCGCGTGCCACACGGTCTCGCCGTGCCGTACGAGCAGCAGCCGGGCGGCGGTCATACGTCCTCCTGGTGCGGCCGTCCGCCCCACTGGCTCCGGGGCCGGCCATTGCTTCTTCACGTAAAGGGCTATAAACATAACAGCGAACGTGTGCAGAGAGGAGCGGCAATGGCGCCCACCGCCGGGAGTCCGGGCCTGATCATCGGTGTCGACGTCGGCACGTCGGTCACCAAGGCCGTGGCCTTCGACCGGGACGGGCGCGCCGTGCGCTCGGCCGCCCGCCGCTCCGCGCTGCTGCGGCGGCCCGGCGGCGCGGTCGAGCAGGACCAGGAGCAGGTGGTGGAGAGCGTCGCCGCGGTGGTGCGCGAGGTCGCCGCCGCGCTGCCCGCGGCACCGGACGCGCTGGCGCTCACCGGGCAGGGCGACGGGCTGTGGCTGCGGGACGCCGAGGGCCGCCCGGTGCGCCCGGCGATCTCCTGGATGGACGGCCGCGCGGCGGACCTCGTCGCGCGGTGGCGTCAGGACGGCACGGTGCGCCGGGTGTACGAGCGCACCGGCTCCGGGATGTTCCCCGGCTGCCCGGCGCCGCTGCTGGCCTGGCTGCGGGAGCACGAGCCCGGGACGCTGGAGCGCGCCGCCGTCGCGGGGTACTGCGTGGACACCGTCGCACAGCGGCTCACCGGCACGGTCAGCGTGGACGCCTCGGACGCCACCCTCCCCTTCCTCGACCCGCGCACCCGCAGCTACGCGCCCGAGGCGCTGGACGCCTGCGGCCTCGCCGGCGCGGCCCGGCTGCCGCCGCCCGCCGCGCCCGGCACCGTGCTCGCGCTGGACGCGCGGGGCGCGGCGCTGCTCGGCCTGCCCGCCGGGCTGCCGGTGACCTCGGGCCCGTACGACCTGCCCGCCTGCGCGCTCGGCAGCGGGGTGCGGGAGCCCGGCGACGGGCTGCTGACGGTCGGCACCACGCTCGCCTGCCAGGTGCTCACCGACCGGGCGGACCCCCGCCCCGGCGGTGAGCCGGCCGGGATGTGGCTGTGCACGCCGCGGCCGGACCGCTGGCTGCGCGCCATGCCCGCGATGGTCGGCACGGCCGGTATCGACTGGACCCTCGCCACCGTCGGCGCCGCCACGGCGGACCTGGAGCCGCTGCTCGCGCAGAGCCCGCCGGGCGCGCGCGGCGTGACCGCGCTGCCGTTCCTGTCCGAGGCGGGCGAGCGCGCTCCGTTCGTGGCGCCCGGGGCGCGGGCCCGGTTCGACGGGCTGCATCTCGGGCACGCGCGTGCCGATGTCGTCCGCGCGATGTGCGAGGGAGTCGCGTACGCGGCGCGGCACTGCCTGGAGGCCGCCGGGCTGTCCGCGGCGCTCGCCGCGTGCGGCGGCGGCACCCGCTCTGCGGCGTGGCTGAGCACCTTCGCCGGGGTGCTCGGCCGCCCCGTGCGGGTGCCGGAGGAGGCCGAGGTCGGCGCGAAGGGCGCCGCGCTGGTGGCGCGTGCGGCGCTGGGCGACCCGGTCGACGAGGAGCGGTGGCTCGGCGCGTACCGCGTCGTCGAGCCGGACCCGGCGGCCCGCGCGGGCTACGAGGAAGGGTACGCGCGCTACCGGGCGGCGGTCGGGCGCGCGCTGGAGGGCGGGGAGTGGCGGTAGGGGCTGCGGGGGCGAGGCCGCCCCCGCATCGCATATCTGTACCGGGGCGGCCCCGGCCCGGAGCCCGGACGGGCGGGCGGTCGGACGGACGGACGGGCGGCGCGTCACCCGCCCCCGCGGGCCGCCTCCCCGGTGAAGTCGAGCAGGATCTTCGGCGGTCCGCCGCGGCCCGACTCCAGCAGCGCGAAGGCGTCCGGCACGGCCGCGGCCGGCAGGGTGCGCGCGAGCAGTGGCTCCGCGTCGAACACCCCGTGCTCGAAGAGGGCCACGGTGCGGTCGTAGTGGCCGATGCCGTGCTGGATGCCGAGGATGTCGAAGCCCTGCAGGGAGAGTTCGCCCGGCACGAAGGACACCGGCTCCTGGGCGACGCCGACCATGGCGACGCGGGCGCCGCGCTCGCCGAGCCGGAGCGCCGAGGGGAACGCGGCGGCGGCACCGGACGCCTCGACGACGAGCGAGTAGCCGCCCTCGGGGGCCTGACCGGGTCGGAACACCGCGTGCGCACCGCAGCGCGCGGCGAGCTCCAGGCCGGGCCCGTCGATGCCGACGGCATGCACCTCGGCGGCGTACCGGCGCGCGAACTGCACGGCCAGCAGGCCCATGGTGCCGGTGCCGATGACGGCCACGCGGTCGTCGAAGCGGAGGGCCGCGCGTTCGAACGCCTCGACGACCGAGACCGCGGGCTCGACCAGCGCGCCCGCGGGCTCCGGGAGCCCGGCGGGGAGCGGGGTGACGGCGTCGACCGGCATCCGCGCGTAGTCGGCGGCGCCGCCCTGGAGTCCGTAGAGCCCGGTCTCGCGGAGCGCCGCGCACCGCTGCGGATGTCCGGCGTGGCACCGGGCGCAGCGGTGGCACGGCACCATCGTGCGCCCGGCGACGAGTGATCCGAGTGGCGGAAGCGGGCCGTCGTCGGCCCCGTCGGCGTAGGCGACGACCTCGCCGTACCACTCGTGCCCGAAGATGTGCGGCAGCGCGATCCGGCCGTCCTTCAGGAACGGGGAGGTGCCGTGCAGGATCTCCAGGTCGGTGCCGCAGATTCCGGCGTACCGGACGCGGACGAGGAGGGTGCCCGGCGCGGGCGGCGGTACCGGGACGGACGCGAGGTCGGCGCTGCCGGGGCCGGTGACGCGGGCCGCCCGCATGGTGCCGTCCGGCCAGTTCCCCTGCATCTGCCAACCCTCCGTGTGCGTCGCGCTGCTTCCGGGATCATGGCACACGCCCTCTTGCGGCGCCCCGCGCGGGGCGCCGCCCCGCCGCTCAGCCGGGCCCGGTGGGGGTGGTCAGGGTCAGGAACACGCGGCCCCGGTGCGTCCACGTCTCCGCGCAGGCCCAGCCCGCCGCCGTCGCCTCGCGGCGCAGCGCCCGCGCGCCCAGCCGGGCCCAGGGGAACGCCGGGCCCGGCGCACCGCTCCCGGCGTCCAGGCGGACATGGCGGCGCTCGTCCACCTCGCCGGGGGCCGCCTCGGCGAGGAGCAGCCCGCCGGGGCGCACCAGGCGGGCCACGCGCCGCAGCAGGGTCCGCGGCTCCCCGCCGATGCCGATGTTGCCGTCGATCAGCAGTGCGGTGCCCCAGCGGCCCGCGCCCGGCACCCGGTCGAAGACGGAGCGGCGCAGCGCGTGGCAGCCGCGCAGCCGGGTGGCCTCCACGGCGCCGGGGTTGATGTCGATGCCGAGCGCCCGGTGGCCGCGGGTGCCGAGGGCCTCGACGAGGCGCCCGGGGCCGCAGCCGATGTCCAGGACGGGACCGTCGCAGCGGCGCAGGAGCGCGAGGTCGGCGGCGTCGGCCACCGCGCTCCAGCGCGCGACGTCGAGCGGGCAGGACCAGCCGTCGTGCCCGCGCAGGGTGAGCTGTCCCCCGTCGCGCAGTGCCGCCGTGTACGGTGCCGCCGCCCAGCCGCTCACGCCTTCCGCTCGTTCACGCGGGGAACGCGCCCGGTGAGTGCGGCCAGCTCGGCCGCGAAGCGGCTGCCGGGGGCCTCGGCGGCGACCGGTTCCACATCGTGCGGGGTGTCGACGTCCCGCAGCTTCGGCAGATCGCGTACGGACAGCCCCGCGCCGGTCAGCCGGGCGCGCTGGGCGGCTCCGGTGGCAAGCGTGGACATGGGGACGCCGCGCAGCAGTTCCGGGTCGGGGTCGGCCAGGCCGAGCGCCCAGAACCCGCCGTCGGCCGCGGGGCCGAACCAGGCGTCGCAGCCGTGCCAGGCGGCGGGGTCCGTGGCGGGCGCGAGCAGCGCGGGGGTGATCTGCGGGGTGTCCATGCCGACCACCAGCGCCGGGCCTGCGCAGCAGGCGAAGGCGGCGGCGAGCCGCTCGTCGAGTCCCCCGTCGACCTGCGGCACGATCTCGAACGGCGGCCCGTCGGACGGCTGTTCGCGGGGCAGCCAGGGCCCGGGGGCCCCGTCCAGCACCAGCACCCTGCGGCGCGCGGGCGCGGCCAGCACCGCGCACAGGGTGTCGGTGAGCGCGGCGGCGGCCAGCGCGGCGGCGGCGCGCGGGGTGAACGCCGGACCGAGCCGGGTCTTCACGCGCCCCGGCCGGGGTTCCTTGGCGATGACGAGCAGTGTGGTGGGCCCCGGCATCTCACTTCCCGGTGGTCGTACGGGTCTGGGCATCGCTGGTCCGGGCGTGGCCGGTCCGGACATGGCCGGACCGGACGCCACGGGTCCGGAGGACGGCGCGGGCGGCCTCCGCCGACGGGGGCCGCACCGGGTCAGGGGCTCCCGCCCGCGGCGCGGCCGTATCCGAATCCGACGTACCCGATGGGCCTCGTGCATCTCATCCGTCCTGCGCACCTCGTAGGTCCCGGTCACCGTCACCGGACCGCCCCTCCCGGCGGCTCGGGGCGCGGGAGGGGTGGGCTGGTCCTGACGCGGCCGATGTTCCCCCAGTACCCGGCGGCGGGGAAGGATGTTCAGCCGGAGGTCTCCGTTCGGTAATGTCTCGCGGCTTCCGGGCCGTGGCTCCGCGCCGTCTGTCGGGGAGGCGCGAGGGCCGGTAGCGTCGACGGCCGGCCACGGTTCCACGACTCGCCGGGGAGGGACCGCCCATGTCCGCGACCGGACGGACGCCGAAGACGCGCCCGTCAGCCGCCGCCCGCCGCGCCGCGCCGCCGCCCGAGGAGGTGGGGGCGATGTACGACCGGATGGGCGAGCTGCTGGGGAGCACGGCGCTCCATGTCGGGCTGTATGTGCCGCCGGACAGCCCGCCCTCCGTGGCCGGGCTCCCGGAGCTGGCGGACCTCGCACAGGACCGGCAGACCGACCACCTCCTCGACCACACCGGGCTCGGCCCCGGGGAGCACCTGCTCGACATCGGCTGCGGCACCGGCGGCCCGGCGGTGCGGCTGGCCGGGCGCGGCGGCGGCCGGGTCACCGGGATCACCGTGAGCCGGGTCCAGGTGGAGCGGTGCCGGGAGCGGGCGCGGGCCGCCGGGCTCGCGGACCGGCTGGACTTCCGGCACGGGGACGCCATGGACCTGGAGTTCGACGACGAGGTGTTCGACGCCGCCTGGGCCATCGACTCCCTGACCCATATGCGGGACCGGCCGCGCGCCCTGCGGGAGGCGCACCGCGTGCTGCGGCCCGGCGGACGGCTGCTGCTGACCGAGTTCACGCTGCGTGGCACCCCGCCCGAGGCGGAGCTGGCCGCGTTCACCGAGATGTGGAGCGCCGGCGCGCCGAGCTCGCTGTCGGGGCTGCTCGCCGAGACCGAGGAGGCCGGGTTCCACGCGGTACGGCTGTGGGACCTGACGGCGAACATGCGGATCTCCGGGGAGGTGATGGGCGCGCTGTTCGCGGACCGGCGCGCGGAGATCGAGGCGCGGTGCGGCGCGGAGACCGCCCGGCGGACCGGGGAGCTGCTGGTGCCGTTCCGCGCGTTCTGCCGGGGACATCTGGAGTACCACCTGATGCTGGTCCGCAAGTAGCCCGCGGGTACGTCCCCGCCCGGTCACACCGAGCGGCCGTGGCGGACCAGCGCCCAGGCGAGGAAGCCGAACGCCGCCGTGTTGCACAGCGCGCGGACCGCGTTCCAGCGCACCCACGCGTCCTCGAACCGCTCCCGCAGGGCGGCCAGCTGCTCCTCGGACCCGGGCAGCCCGCCCGCGTCCAGCGCGTCGTTCAGCGGTACGTTCCCGCGGAAGGTGATCACCATGACCGCCACGTAGCACAGCAGCGCTGCCCCGATCCACGGCAGCGCCCCGCGGCCCTCCGGTGTGCCGAGCCGCAGCGCCCCGGCGGCCAGGGTCAGCAGCAGCGAGCCGAGGAAGAGCAGCAGGAACCACCCGTTGAGGATGGCCTCGTTGATCTTCTGCATGGTCTCGACGAACGTCCGGTCCCCCGCCCGCCGCAGCCCCGGCATCACGGCGACCGCGAAGCCGTAGTACAGCCCGGCGCTGAGCCCCGTGGTCAGTGCCGCCCCGACCAGGGACGCCCCTTGC
>NZ_JAAKZZ010000264.1 GCF_011045075.1 Streptomyces boncukensis | reverse complement strand
GCCGAGGAGGGCGGCACCGGGGTCGCCGTACCGGACCTCACCGCCGACGGGCCCGCCGGGCGGGCAGCGCGCACCCGGCTCGCGCTGCGGGACGCCGCGGCGGCGGGCGGCTGGGCCGTGCTGGACCATCCGCTGCTCACCCTGCACGTGGCCGGTTCGACCGCGTATCTGGAGCCGGACGCGCTGGCCGTCCACCCCGACGGGGGTGTGACCGTGATCGAGATCAAGTCCTTCCCCATCCTGGACGGCTCGGCCGACCCCGCGAAGGTCGGCGCCGCGGCCCGCCAGGCGGCGGTGTACGCGCTGGCCCTGGCGGAGGGCGAGCGGCTCGCCGTACGGGAGCACGCGCTGCTGGTGTGCCCGCGTGACTTCTCCAACCATCCGTGCGCCGACCTGGTCGGCCTGCGCAAGCAGGTGGCCGCCACCCGGCGGCAGCTCGCGCGGCTCACCCGGATCGAGGACATCGCCGCGTCGCTCCCCGAGGGCGCCTGCTTCGCGCCGGACCGCCCGTCCGGCGAGCTGCTGGCGGCCGTGGAGTCGGTGCCGGCGGAGTACGCGCCGGAGTGCCTGGCCACGTGCGAGCTGGCGTTCCACTGCCGCGACCGGGCGCGGGAGGAGGGCGCCGTGGCGGCGCTGGGGCGCTCGGTGCGCGGCGAACTGGGCGGGCTGGCGACGGTGCACGCGGTGCTGGCCGCTGCGCGCGGCGGCGGTGCCGGGGACGGCGACGGCGACGGAGACGGCGCGGGGGACCCCGCGGCGTCCGCGCTGCGCCGTGCGGCGGCGCTGCGCGCTGAGGCCCTGGGCGAGGGGGAACGGTGAACATCCCGGGGAGGGGGTGCCCCTTGCTGCGCATGGCGGGCCGCGGGCACGTCGTGGTTGCTCGCGCAGTTCCCCGCGCCCCTTCGGGGCCTCCCTGTCGTGCCCCGTCAGGGGCGCGGGGAACTGCGCGGCCTGCCATGGGGGTACCTCCCTGCTCGAGCGAAGCCGAGAGCTTGGGGGAGCACCCGCAGCCCGCGACGCACCGCCAGGGGCAGCCCCTCCCCGTGCCACGGCTCCGTCGCGGAGAGGAGGCGCGGCAGCCGTGTCGCTGATGAACGCCCTGGCCCGGATGGAGGCCGCCGCCTGCGGCCGCGCCCAGCCCCTGGCGACGGCGCGCCACCGCCATCTGGCCGAACGCCCCATGGTGTTCGTGCCGCTGACCACCGCGGGCGAGACCGGCGCCCCGCTGGGCGCGCTCGTCGGCACGGACCGGGAGTCGCCCGAGCTGTTCACCGTCCCGCAGCCGCGCGACCGCGACCTGCGGTTCGCCTTTCTCGCCCGGCTGGCCGACACCCTGCTGCCGCACCTGGAGTCGTGCCAGGACGACGTCGAGCTGGTGGAGCGGAAGGAGACCGACCCGGAGAGCGGCAAGCGCGTCACCGTACAGACCGAGCTGTGCGCGGACGCGCCGCAGCTGCTGGTGCCGAACGGGCCGGGCGTGGACTTCGTCCGGCTGCTGGGCCGCTCGATGCGGTTCCGGCGCACGGCCGAGGAGGCGCCGGACTCGGCGTATCCCGCGCCGCCCCGCGTCCCGCTGCTGGGCCGCTGGCTGACGCACTACGCGGAGCGCGCCCGGGTGCCCGGCTCGTCGCTGCTGCTGCCCCTGACCGGGCTGCTGACCCGGCACTGGGCCACGGGCCAGAGCCATCTGGAGGACCAGCACCTCGGGGCGCTGCTCGCCTGGATCGCGCCGCCGGACGGCCCCGGCGGCCCGGACGGCGTGCCCCGGGCGGGCGCCGCGGCCGCGCGCCGCGCCGAGCTGGCCCGGGACGCGGCGGGGCAGCTCGTCCGCCCGCCCGCCGGGCCCGCCACCGATCCGGCGTTCGACAACCGGCTGCTCGCCCCGGCCGTCGACCGGTACGACGCCGGGCTGCCCGGCGCCGAGGCGGAGGTGCGGGAGCTGCTGGCGTCCCAGCTGCGGCCCACCTGGGACGCCGTATGGCAGGGCGTCGACCTGCTGCGGGAGCTCCCGGAGGCCGAGCATGTGCCCGACCGGTGGCGGCGCGACCGCCAGTCGTACACCCACCACCGCGACCGGCTGCGCGCGGGCGAGCCGCCGCAGCCGCGCCGGGACGACGCGGTGACGGCGGCCCGCAAGCTGGCCATGCGCGAGCAGCGGCAGGCCGAGCTGGAGGCGCAGGAGGCGCTGGACGACCCGCTGGTGATGGCGGTGCGGCGGCTGGCGGGCGAGGCGTTCGCGGCGCGCGTGACGGGCGTCGAGATGGCGTACTCGGACGGCAGGCGGCCCACCCCGCGCCCCCGGGTGACGGTGAGTACCGCGGACACGCCGCTGCTGGAGGAGGGCGACAAGGTCTACCGCGCGCTCCCGGCCGGCGGCCAGCAGCCCGCCGAGGTGGTGTCGCCCGGCGGCGACGGCGACGGGCTGGTGCTGCGGCTCACCGGCGGCATGGGGCGGGGCAAGGAGCCCGCGCCCGGCACGGTGCCGGAGCCGGGCGAGCGGGTGTGCTGGACGCTGTTCGAGCACGCGCCGCGCGGCGGGGCGGGGCTGCCGGAGCCGGAGGACACGCCCTGGACGCACGGCGGCCCGCCCGGCGAGCCGACGGCGGAGGAACCGGATCCGGTGACCGCGGAGGATGTGCTGTGACAGCGCTGGACAGTCCCGCGGCGTCCCCGGCGCAGGCCGCGGCGGACGCCACCGCCGCCATCCTGCGCGACACCCTGGACGGCGCGCACCGGGGCGTCGTCGTGGACTCGCCGCCCGGCGCGGGCAAGTCCACCCTCGTGGTGCGCGCGGCGCGCGAGCTGGCCGCCGCCGGGCACCCGCTGATGGTGGTCGCGCAGACCAACGCGCAGGTGGACGACCTGGTGGACCGGCTGGCGACCGCCGACCCCGAGCTGCCGGTGGGCCGCCTGCACAGCAGCGACCCGGCGCCCTACGACCCGGCGCTGGACCGGCACCCCGCGGTGCGTACGTCCGCGAAGGCGGGCGAGCTGGCCGGGCTGGACGTGGTGGTCTCGACGGCCGCCAAGTGGGCGTGGGTGAAGTCCGCTGAGCCCTGGCGGTACGCGATCGTCGACGAGGCGTACCAGATGCGCTCGGACGCGCTGCTGGCGGTGGCCGGGCTGTTCGAGCGGGCGCTGTTCGTCGGCGACCCGGGGCAGCTGGACCCGTTCAGCCAGGTGGCAGCCGACCAGTGGGCGGGGCTGTCGTACGACCCGTCGGCGAGCGCGGTCAGCTCGCTGCTGGCGCACAACCCCCGGCTGCCGCAGCACCGGCTGCCGGTCTCCTGGCGGCTCCCGGCCTCGGCAGCGCCGCTGGTCTCGGACGCCTTCTATCCGTACACCCCGTTCCGCAGCGGCACCGGGCCCGGCGCACGGACGCTGGCGCTGGAGCGGGCCGGGGACGGCTCGCCGGTGGACCGGGTGCTGGAGGAGGCGGCCGGCTCCGGCTGGGGGCTGCTGGAGCTGCCCGCACGGCGCACCCCGCGCACCGACCCGGAGGCGGTGGCGGCGGTGGCCGGGGTGGTGGAGCGGCTGCTGGAGCGCGGCGGGCTGGCGGTCAGCGAGCGCGGCCCGGAGCCGGTGCCGCTCACCGCCGACCGGGTGGCGGTCGGCACGGCGCACCGGGACCAGGCGGCGGCCGTACGGGCGCGGCTGGCGGCGCTGGGCGTGGCGGGGGTGGCCGTGGACACGGCGAACCGTCTGCAGGGCCGGGAGTTCGATGTGACGGTGGTGCTGCATCCGCTGTCCGGGCGCCCGGATGCCACCCGGTTCCACCTGGAGACCGGGCGGCTGTGCGTGCTGGCCTCGCGGCACCGGCACGCGTGCGTCGTGGTGTGCCGCGCCGGGGTCGCCGCGCTGCTGGACGACCACCCGTCGGCGGAGCCGGTGCGGCTCGGCGCGGCCGAGCGGGCGCCGGACGGCTGGGAGGCGCACCAGGCGGTGCTGGCACATCTGGCGGAACACACCGTTCAGCTCTCCTGAAGCGCACAATGGAGGGCGGCCCTCAACCTGGGAGGTAGACAGATGTCAGAGCCGCACTCGGCTCCCGAAGGCGGCACCCCGCACCACCGTCGCCCGGCCCCGCTCCTCTTCGAGCCCTCGGAGGCCCAGCCGGACGACGAGCACTTCTTCGGCCTGGAGTCCCTGGCCGACCCAGCGGAGCTGCTGGAGCGCTCCACCGAGCTGGTGCTGGCGTTCCGCGCGGCGGCCGACCGCGCCATGGAGTACCAGGCGGTGGCGGCGGCCCAGCTCGCCGACACGCGGCGCTTCGACCGGCTGACGGCCGAGGCCATCGCCGGGCGTGCGCGCTGGACGGAGGACTACGCACGCAAGATGATCGAGTTCGGGCAGGACCTGCTGCGGGACCGGACACCGGAAGGTCAGCCTCCGGCTCGCCCCTGACCCGGAATATTCGATTTTTGTCCTAGCGGATCGCGGTGCTAGGGTTTACGACGTCAACGGGCGCCGCTAGCTCAGTTGGTTAGAGCAACTGACTCTTAATCAGTGGGTCCGGGGTTCGAGTCCCTGGCGGCGTACAGACAGTGAAGGGGCCCCTCACCTGCGTGAGGGGCCCCTTCGCATGCCGTCCGTCAGCCGCGGGTGATCTTCACATCCCAGTCGCCGGCGGCGGACCGGCCCGTGACCTCCACCCGCAGCGCCGCGTCCGCGACCACGAGGCTCTCCCCCACGCCCAGCGGCGCGTCCGCGAGCGGCGGGTGCGCCGAGGTGCCGGCGCAGGCCGCGGAGCGCGGATGCCCGTCGAGCACCTCGACGGGGCCGCCCGTCGAGGCGATGTCGCCGCGCACCCGGTAGAGGAGCACCCCGGACCGGCACAGTTCCCGGTCGTTGCCGGTGCGGTCGCGGGCCTCGATGGCGATGGCCTCGTGCCGGCCGGTGCGCAGCACCGCGAGCCGCGCCCCGGGGCCGGGGGGCGCGGTGAGCGTGCGCAGGGTGTGCAGGGTGGTGCCGAGCCCCTCCGGTACGCAGCGGACGCCGGCCGCGCCGAGCCAGCCCAGCTTCCACTTGTGCCAGCCGAACGGCTCCGGGGCCAGCCCGAACTGGCTGCCCATCAGGTCCCAGTCCCCCACCCGGGTGTCCCAGTCGGCGCCCTCGCCGGACGGCCGCTTGTAGAGGTCGGGCAGGTCGAAGACATGGCCGGTCTCGTGGGCCAGGACGTGCCGGTCCGGCGGACTCTGCTCGAAGACGGTGACCAGACGGCGCAGCCGGGTGCCGTCGACGGCGATCGGCTCCTCGAAGTTGACCACCTTGGTCGCGTCGGAGTCGACTCCGGGCGCGTCCGGGTCGGCGATCAGATAGACGAGGTCGTACCGGCCGAAGTCCACGAACCGGTCGGCGGCGGCGACGGCGTCCCGCATATAGGCCGTGCGCAGTCCGGAGTCCCAGTCGCGCCGTATCCGGTACGCGCGGGACACGGCGGGCATCTCGATCCATCGCCGCACCACATGGGGCCGGAGCCGGAACTTTCCGTACGAGGCGCGGCGGAAAAAGTCGGTTGTTGCGGGGAAATGGTCAGCTGCCAGCTCCTCAGGGGTGGCCATCGGGGTCGCATCGGGGAAAGAGAGGAAGAGAAGGGCCGCGTCGAGCGTCCCGTCGGGGCGCGGATAGGAGGCGTTCCAGGTGTCCAAACCCAGCGAGTGGTGCGCATCGGTGCGCGGAAGAGCGCACGGCATGGACACCGCCACAGATTTCATGGGCCCGGCGATCAGCGCCATGCCCATGAACGCGGTGAAGGCGGTGCCCACCGCGGCCGAGCGGCGCAGCCGGCCGGCGCCGCGCGGCCGCGTGCCACGCCAGCGGCGGCGCCACGCGGCCACCCCCTCGGGTATATGCGGCTGCGCCACGTTGCGACCTCACCGGATCAGGAATGCGGACCTTCACCACACTGTCCCCGTTTGTGGCGATTCGCACCGTTCCGGTAGGCCGGTCGAGTCAACCGCAATATGACTACTCTTAGTAATGTTCAGTCGTAAGCGGTCAGGTCGCATTCAGGCCCGGTGCAGAAACGGTCACCCGTGTGCCCGTAGCATCGGGTCTGGGAGACCGGCGTCCGGACCCGGTGCCCGGGACACTGGCTCCGCTCCGGCGCCAACCTCTATGATCGGCACATTTCCAGCGCGGATCCGCCCCCGGGCTGCTTCCGGGCAGCCTTCTGACCGATCCGCACGAGACGAGCCCCCCGCGGAGCGATCGGTGAACGGACCCCTCGAAGGACCGGGCAAAGACTCCGGCGACACCATCGGAACGCAACCGCAAACCATCACGGAAAGTAATCACAAGCGCTGGCGGCGGCGCGTAGCCAACGGCCACAGCGAGCAGAGCGACTTCCGGGCCGCCTTCAACGCGGCGCAGCTCGCCATGGCCATCGTGGACCGGGATGGCAGGGTGCTCACGGCCAACCGCGCGCTGGCCGCGATGCTGGGCGCCGAACCGCGCAGGCTCGTCGCCCGCCCGATCGCCGAGCTGGCCGGGCTCAGCCTGGAGGGCCGGGTCCGCAGCGCGTACCGCGAGGCGCTGCAGGGCCGCACCGACCGGATGTCGTGCACCCGCCGCCTCAAACACGCCGACGGGCACACGCTGTGGGCCGAGGTCACCGTGACGCCCACCGCGCGCGGCGGCGAGGCGCTGCTGTCCATCGCGGACATCAGCGAACGCCGCGACCTGCAGGAGCGGCTGCGCCATCTGCAGATGCACGACCCGGTCACCCGGCTGCCCAACCGCACGCTGTTCTTCGAGCGGCTGGCGACCGCGCTCGCCGACTCGGCGACCGGCAGGACCGGCCTGTGCTACATCGACCTGGACGGCTTCAAGGCGATCAACGACACCCTGGGCCACCGGGTCGGCGACACCCTGCTGGACGCCGTGGCGCAGCGGCTCACCCAGTGCGCCCAGGACGCGGGCTCCGAGGAGTGCGGCGGACATCTGGTGGCACGGCTGGGCGGGGACGAGTTCGCGCTGCTGGTCGAGTCCTCCACCGGCACCGAACAGCTCACCGGGCTGGCCCAGTCCGTGCTCGCCGCGCTGCAGCGGCCCTTCGACCTGGCGGGCCAGCGGCTCGCGGTCTCCGCCAGCATCGGGGTCGTCGAGCGGGAGACCGAGGGGACCAGCCCCACCGAGCTGATGCAGGCCGCCGACACCACGCTGTACTGGGCGAAGGCCGACGGCAAGGCCCGCTGGACGCTGTTCGACCCGGAGCGCAACGCGCACCGGATGACCCGGCAGGCGCTCTCCAGCACACTGCGCCGGGCCGTCGAACGCGGCGAGTTCGTGCTGGAGTACCAGCCGATCGTCGGCTTCTCCGACGACATGCCGCGCGGCGTCGAGGCGCTGGTGCGCTGGCGGCACCCCCGGTTCGGGATGCTGAGCCCGGACCGGTTCATCGGGCTCGCGGAGGAGAACGGCGCCATCGTGCCGCTGGGCCGCTGGGTGCTCGCTGAATCGTGCCGTCAGGCCCGCCGCTGGATGCAGGAGCGCTCGGGCCCGCCGCTGTATGTGAGCGTGAACGTCGCCGTCCGCCAGGTGTGGGACTCCGACCTGGTGCAGGACGTCGCGGACATCCTGCAGGAGACGGGCCTGCCGTCCGGGCTGCTCCAGCTGGAGCTCACCGAGTCCGCGGTGATGGGCTCGGCCGGCCGGCCCCTCCAGGCCCTCCAGGCGCTCTCCGAGATGGGGGTGCGGATCGCCATCGACGACTTCGGCACCGGCTACTCCAACCTCGCCTACCTCAGCCGCCTCCCGGTACGGGCGCTGAAGCTGGACGGCACGTTCGTGCGCGGCTTCCGCACCGCCCGGCACCAGAACCCGGCGGACGAGACGATCGTGACGGCGCTGGTCCAGCTCGCGCACAAGCTGGGCCTGACCGTGACGGCCGAGTGCGTGGAGGGCCCGGCCCAGGCGGAACGGCTGCGCCGGATCGGCTGCGACACGGGGCAGGGCTGGCACTACGCCAAGCCGATGGAGGCGGATCGTATCGCCGATCTGCTGTCGACGTCCGGCCGGGCTCAGTCGGCGTAGCCGGGCCCGGCGGCTTCCGGGCGCCTTCCGGGCTGCCCCGGAAGGCCGTCGGGCGGGTGCGGGTGTGTTGTGGCTGCTCGCGCAGTTCCCCGCGCCCCTTCGGGGGCGCATCATCAGGGGCGCGGGGAACTGCGCGAGCAGCCACGGCGGGCCCGCGGTCGGCAGCGCACGGCAGCGCCCCCCGGCTCCGTGCCGTGCTCAGAGGGCGTAGGCGTCGGCGATCAGCTCGTAGGAGCGGACCCGGGCCTCCGGGCTGTGCGCGTTGGCGGTCAGCATCAGCTCATCCGCTCCCGTCCGCTTGACCAGCGCGTCCAGCCCGTCCCGCACGGCGTCGGGCGTACCGTACGTCACGTTGCCGAGCCAGCTGTCCACGAAGTCCCGCTCCACCGCGCTGAACTCGTACGCCTCGGCCTCCTCCGGGGTCGGGATCAGGCCGGGCCGGCCGGTGCGCAGCCGCAGCATGGACAGCGCTCCGGTCAGCACCTGGCGGTGGGCCTCCCGCTCGTCCTCCGCGGCGAGCGCGGCGGCGCCGATCAGCGCGTACGGCGCGTCCAGCACGGCGGACGGGCGGAACGACTCGCGGTACAGCTCCAGCGCGGGCAGCGTGTTCGCGGCCGAGAAGTGGTGTGCGAAGGCGAACGGCAGGCCGAGCCGTCCGGCGAGCTGGGCGCTGAAGCCGGAGGAGCCGAGCAGCCAGACCGGCGGGCGGCCCTGCCGCTCGGACTGCACCCGGCCCGGCACCGCGTGGATCCGCGCGTACGGGTGGCCGTCGGGGAAGTCGTCGTCCAGGAACCGGGTCAGCTCGGTCAGCTGCTGCGGGAAGTCCTCGGCGCCCTCCCGCAGCCGGTCGGTGCGGCGCAGCGCGGCGGCGGTGGCGCCGTCGGTGCCGGGGGCGCGGCCCAGGCCCAGGTCGATCCGGCCGGGGGCGAGCGCCTCCAGGGTGCCGAACTGCTCGGCGATGACGAGGGGCGCGTGGTTGGGCAGCATCACCCCGCCCGAGCCGAGCCGGATGCGTTCGGTGTGGGCGGCCAGATGGGCCAGGATGACGGCGGGGGACGAGCTGGCGACGCCGGGCATGGAGTGGTGCTCGGCCACCCAGTAGCGGGCGAAGCCCCTGCGCTCGGCCAGGACGGCCAGCCGGGTGGAGGCGGTGAGCGCGTCCCGGGAGGTGCGGCCCTCGCCGACGGTGGCCAGGTCGAGGACGGAGAGCGGGACGGGCGCGGTGCCCCCGGCCTCGCCGCGTATGGGGTCGTTCACTGTGGCTGCCCTTCTCTCGCCGGCACCGTACGAGAGGGGTCAACGCCGGAGGAGGGCGGTGTCTTCCCGCCCCCGTCCGGCGTTTGTGCGTCAGGCGAACAGCGTGCCCAGCGCGGGGCAGGTCACCGGCTGCTCCAGCAGCCGGAGGCCCTCCCAGACGGTGACCTGGTTCGCGGTGAGGACCGGCTTGCCGAGCTCCGCCTCCAGGGCCGGGATCCAGGCGGCGGTGTGCAGCGCCGTGTCGGGGAGGAGGACCGCCTGCGCGTCCGGGTGGTCGCCGCCCCGGGCGAGGGCGAGGACCTCCTGCTCGCCCCAGGTGCCGACCTCCGCGGCCGTGATGATGCCGCTGCCCCGCATCGAGACGACCTCGGCGTCCGCCGCCTTGAGGAAGTCCCGGAAGAGCTGCGCCACGTCCTCCGGGTAGGTCGCGGCGATGGCGACCCGCTCGGCGCCCAGCGCGCGGACCGCCCCGGCGAAGGCGAAGGAGGTGCTGGAGGCCGGGAGCCCGGCCGTCGCCGACAGCTCGCGCACCTGCTGCTGCGCGCCGTCCCAGCCGAAGACGAAGCTGGCGCTGGTGCAGGCCCAGACGACCGCCTCGGCTCCCCGGGCCTTGACCTCCTCGACCTTCGCGGCGAGCCGCGCGGCGGAGCCCATCTCCAGCAGGGCGTCCACCCGGTGCGCGTCCTCGCCGATGTCGGTGTGTACGAGCGGCAGCCCGACCTCGGCGCCCGCCTCGGTCAGGATCCGCTCCAGACGGGGGTAGTCGTCCTCGGCCGAGTAGCCGGGGTAGAGAAAGCCGACCGCCTGCGTCATATGTGTGTTCCTCCTGGTGGTGGCTGGGCAGGGGCTGCCCCTGGCTGTACGTCGCGGTCCGCGGCGAAGCCGCGCACAGGCACAGCCCGCGCCCCTTCGGGGTGCCGTCTCAGCCGGGGGGCTGGCCGCCCGGGTCGCGGTCGTCCGGGGGCAACGGTTCGGGGCCGCTCTCCAGGGGCTCGGGGCCGCTGCCCTCCGGCCCTGCGCTCGCCAGGGC
>NZ_JAAKZZ010000263.1 GCF_011045075.1 Streptomyces boncukensis | reverse complement strand
GATCGGCCTCCCTCCCCCACTCCGCATCCGCAGCCGCACGGGCCGGCGAACAGGCAGGCGGACAGGCCCTCCGGACACGTCCTCCGGACACACGTCCTCCGGCTGGCGATCACGGCGTCGATGGCGACGGTGATCGGCATCAGCTCGCCTCGTCCGGCTCGGCCCGCATCCGCGCCGCCTCGGCGGCGCGAGCATCGCCGGGCGGCGGTCCTGCCGCGCTGTGACCCACGCCACACACGGTTCCTGTCAGGAATCGAGGCGCTGTCCCGCTCAACCCGCGAACAGCACAGCCGACCGACAGGAGCATCAGATGAAGCACCGCATCGTCGTCCTCGGCGCCGGCTATGCCGGAGCCTACGTGGCCGGGAACCTGGCCCGTCGGCTGTCCCCGGCGGACACCGAGATCACCGTGGTCAACGCCGTACCGGACTTCGTCCAGCGACTGCGGCTGAACCAGCTGGCGGCCGGCCGGGACATCGAGGCACCGCAGCTCACCGACGTCTTCGCGGGTACCGGCATCCGGCTGCGCGTGGCCCGGGTCGCCGCCGTCGCCCCCGAGCGCCGGGTCGTCGCCGTGGCCGACGCCAACGGCGGCGGCGACCTCGGCTACGACACCCTGGTGTACGCGCTCGGCAGCCACGGCGACGACCACGCCGTCCCCGGCGTTGCCGAGCACGCCTTCGACGTCGCCGCCAGGCCCTCGGCGCTGCGCCTGCGCGAGCGCCTGGACGGCTTGGGCGAGCGCCCGGACAGCCTGGGCGAGCGAGGCGGAGGCGGGAGCGTAGTGGTCGTCGGCGACGGGTTGACCGGGATCGAGACCGCCACCGAGATCGCCGAAACCCGGCCCGGCCTGTCGGTGGCGCTGATCGCCCGCGGTGAACTGGGCGCCCGGCTCTCCGCAGGAGCCCGCGGCCACCTGCGCCAGGCGTGCGACCGGCTGGGCATCACCGTCCTGGAGCACACCAGCGTCGAAGCCGTCGAAGCAGCGCGGGTGCTGTGCGCCGACGGCACCGCCCTGGCGTCCGACGCGGCCGTGTGGACGGCCGGGTTCGCGGTCAGCCCCATCGCCGCCGCCGGCGGGCTGGAGGTCACCGAGAACGGCCGGATCGTCGTCGACCGCACCATGCGGTCGGTCTCGCACCCGAACGTCTACGCGATCGGCGACAGCGTCCATGCCCTCGGCGACAACGGCCGTCCGCTGCCGATGTCCTGCGGCTCGGCCGGCTACACCGGCCGACAGGCCATCGAGGCGATCGTGGGACGCCTGACCGGCCGCGAGATCGCGAACGTCAAGCTGGTCTACCTGTACAACGCCATCAGCCTCGGGCGGCGGGACGGGCTCTGGCAGTCGGTCGACGCCGAAGGGCAGGCGAAACCGAAGTACCTGGGCGGGCGGAGGGCCGCGCGGATCAAGGCGGCCATCGAGAAGGGGGCGCTGTGGGGCACCTCGCACCCGACCTTCGGCCTGCCCAGACGCAAGCGCCGCCTGGCCGCCGCACCGGATGGGACCGCCGAGAACAGCGGTCGCGTAGCCGCCTAGGGTGATTCACGTGGACAACTCCGCGACTGATCGCTTCGAGGCCGGCCGGAACCGGCTGGCCTCGCTGGCGTACCGGCTGCTGGGCTCCGCCGCCGACGCCGAGGACACCGTGCAGGATGCCTTCCTGCACTGGCAGGCCGCCGACCGGCAGCGGATCAAGGTACCTGAAGCGTGGCTGACCAAGGTCGTCACCAACCTGTGCCTGGACCGGCTCCGCTCGGCACAGGCCCGCCGCGAACGCACCGCCGGCGCCTGGCTGCCCGAGCCGCTCCTCGAAGGCGACCCGATGCTCGGCCCCGCCGACACCTTCGAGCAGCGCGAATCGGTCTCCCTGGCGGTGCTGACCCTCATGGAGCGCCTGTCACCCGTCGAGCGCGCGGTCTACGTCCTGCGCGAAGCGTTCACCTACGGCCACGCCGAGATTGCCGAGATCCTCGGCATCACCGAGTCCGCAAGCCAGCAGCACCTCCACCGGGCCCGGCGCCGCGTCACCGCCGCACGCCGCCGCAGCGGCGGCGAAGCCGACCCGGCATCCGCCCGCAGGATCGTCGAGGAATTCCTCGACGCCGCCTCCACGGGCCGCACCGAACGGCTGGTGGCGCTCCTCACCGACGACGCGACCGCGGTCTCCGACGGCGCCGGCCTGACCAAGACGCTGCTGCAGTACGACACTCCGCAGCGCATCGCCGCCATCGCACGGGCCGGCTTCACACCCACACCCGCGAAACGGCGACGTACCGGCGGCACGCCCGCCTTCCACTACGCGCTCGTCAACGGCGCCCCCGCCCTCCTCTTCGTGCCCGGCGGCCAGGTCGCCGGCGCCGTGACGTTCGACATCGCCGACGGCAGGATCGCAACCGTGCGTGGCATCGCCGCCCCCGCCCGCCTCGCCCGCCTCACCGAAGCCTGGCAACAGCACGAACCGGGCACGCCGCTCACCACCCAGTGGTGACCGACACCGACAACGCCGGGAGACGCACACGCAGGGGCGACCCGCTCGAATCCGTCACGTCCACGAAGGAGCCGAAGCCCCGCATCGGGCATACGCCGGACTCGCCGGACTCGCCGGACTCGCTGCGATGAAGCCGTACCGGAGACTCACCGGGGGCCACATCCCGGCGCGCGTACGGGCCGTGCTCCGCACCGCACTCAACACGGCCATCGCACGCCAGCAGGTGTGCGCCTTGCGCGATCTTCTTGTCGTAGAAGGCCCGGGAGACCGGGTTGGCCAGGGCGGCGAACGCAGAGAGGAAGAAGGCCCGTTTGAGTTGCTTGCTTCCTCGGAGGCTGGGGACGATCAACGCGGCTGCATCCGTGCCGGGCACGATGACCGTCTGCTCGTCCAGGGCCGTGAAGATGTCCTCCACCAGCCGCTCGGCCATCCGAGGGGATTGCGGCCCGGTCAGGTTCACCGGTCGACGACGTCCGGCCTTGCGGATCTGGGCCGGGGAGCCGAACTGGTCGAGCAGCTTGAGCACGGCGGGATGCTGCACTGGCGGGCCCAGCACCCGTTCCAGCGACGGCTGATGCGGGTGGCTTCGCCGGCCAGGTCGTCGTCGAAGCCCGCGATCAGGCCATGCGTTCGGCAGGGAGAGGAAGTCATGCCAACTCCAGAGGCCCAGAACCAGTACAGCGTCACACTGCACACGGGAGGGGCTTCCGCTCCTCTCCTGGTTCCCCCTCGACATCGGCGCCACACCGGCCCAGATCGCGCTCGCCTGGTTGCCCGCTCGGGCCGAGAACATGGTGCCGGTTTCCGGCACAGCCTCGCCCGGCGCCCCTGACCCCGGTCAGTCCGGTCCTGTCCACCCCAGTTGCGCGGTCCCTCGGCGCTGACCCCGATCTCCGGGTGTCTACGGTCAGGGGGAAGCTTCGTTGGGCCACACGAGCTCGTGTGCCGCTCTACCAGATTCGTGCCGGGACACCACTCGGCCCAACGCCGGCGTTGCTGTGGACAATGCCCAGAAGCCGGCGCAGTTCGGCCTGGTCCTGGGCAGTGAGCCCGGCGGTCAGTCGGCGTTCGGACTCGCCGGCGAGTTGCGTCAGGTGTTGCAGTTCCCTGCGTCCGGCATCAAGGAGGGCGACGAGCTTGACCCGCCGGTCAGTTGGTGACTCCCGGCGGAAGACGTAACCCCGCTCGACGAGGTCGTCGAGCAGTCCCACAATGCGACTGGCCGGGATGCCCAAGGAGCGGGCCAAGGACTGCTGGGACTGGGCTTCCCCATCCCTGAGGCCCCTCAGTACCGCGAAGTGACGAGGGTGCAGGCCCGTGGGCGCAAGCGCGCTCTCGAAAGCCATCGTCGCAGCGTGGCCGACTGCTGCGACAACAAAGCCGATGGGCTCCGGCTGGGCCGTACGAGCAGTCTCAGGAGTGGTACCCACACCTCAATCATACCTATCGGAATGGTTGTGCTCGAAACAACCCTCGGAGTGCCGCTGGAGCCGCCAGTGGAGCCTTGCAGGCTCATGTCGGCTGGTATAGTTTCAAGCGAAATGATTTCACATGGATTGGATCAGTCATGGCACCGAACGACCAGGACACTGTCGAGGCGTACCTCGACCGCCTCCGGAGTGCATGGGACGCTGCGGACGCGAAAGCGTACGGAGAGCAGTTCGCCGAGGACGCCTCGTATGTGATCTTCATGGGAGACGCCCTCTTCGGGCGGGCCGAGATCACGTCCACCCACCGTGATGTCTTCGAGAAGTGGCAGAAGGGCACTCGCATGGCGGTGAAAGCGATCGAGGTGCGCGACATCGACTCCGACTCCGTGGCCGTGGTGACGGTGGGAGGCATCGGCAAGGGCAAGGCGATCCCGTACGACAAGCTCCAGACCTTCATCCTGCGCAGCCGCGAGGGACGCTTCGAGTGCGTCGCCTTCCAGAACACCGAGATGAGCCGACGCACCAAGAAGCTCCACAACGAGTCGTAGGACCGTACGGTCGCCGTGTCGCGGACGGTTCCGGATCGCGGCCGACGGCCACGTCCATGCGCAAGGAGGGCTGGCGCTGCACCCGGAGGGGATCTGTGCGCGTTCCGCGCAGAGGTCGACAGCGACGTCCCCTGACGCCGGAGTGCCCCAGCTGTCCGGCGACTCGGCGAGGTTGACGGACCCTCCAGCCATCTTCACCCGCAACGCCCCGGCACCGCTCGCCGAACTGGCGAAACCCGCCACGCCCGGCAACCTGCCCGGTACTCTCCGCCAGCTCTCCGGCCTCGGCGGCTGCACCAACCCCGTACGCCTGGCCGGACACCGCACCGAGCACCACGTCGACACCACCACGCGCGAGATCGGCCCGGCACCCGCCCCTACCGCTGCGGACGCCACCACGCCCCCGCTACGACTACGAATCCGCGGTGCTCTGGAACGCCCACGCAGGCACGCTCTGGCGCCGCTTCACCATCCACCTCCGCCGCGAGACCACCCACCGCGCGAGCCTGCCCCAACGCGAACTCCCGCACCGCGCCCGGCACACGCCGAACGCCTCATCCGCACCGCCTGGGCCCTCGGCGCCCTCCGCGCCGCCTCCAAGCAGCCATCGTGCGCGGCGACGACCACGCCCAAGTGGCACACCATGGCCGAGGAAGCCGAGAGGTGGTCGGCATGAGCGGCAAGCGCGGGAACGGCGAGGGCTCCATCTGCCCCTACCGCAACGGCTTCGCCGCGTACGTCTGCGTCACCACCCCCGACGGCTAACGCAAGCGCAAGTACGTCTACGGCAAGACCCGCCCCGAAGGGCACGACACATGACTCAAGGCCCACGCCGACGCCAAGAAGGGCCCGGCCCCACCCGGCACCGCACCGTCGCGGCCTGTACATCGCGCCACACCTCGGCCCCAAGCGGCTCGACAAGCTGACCGTCCGCGACGTACGCGAGTGGCTGACAGGGCTGGCCGACACCTGCCAGTGCTGCGCCCAGCGCAAGGACGCCAAGCGTCGGCGAGCCGCTTCCTGGAGCATGCCGTCACGTCCGCCCCACACCCGGGACGGGGCCTCTCGCCAGCGGAGCCGCCTGTCGGATTCGAACCGACGACCCCCCGCCCACAAGGCTCGGGCAAGGGTGCACCAGTGATCGCAACAAGCCCCTGAGCCGTGAGCCGAGAACGGCCGCTGGTGAGCGGTGTGTGCCGTCGTTGCCGTCAGCGCTGCCGTCAAGACGGCTGACTCGAACAGCGTTGTTCTCTGGGATGCTGGGTGCATCAGTCGAGAGGGGCGGCGTTTCATGGAGTGGAAGACCTTCGGCGAGCGGTCGATCTACAACAACCAGTGGCTGAACCTGTCCCTCATCGACGTACAGCAGCCGGACGGCCGCCGCTGGGAACACCACGTCGTACGCCTGCGGCACCTGGCCGTCGCCGCTGTGGTCAACGACCGCCGCGAGGTGCTGATGCTCTGGCGCCACCGTTTCATCACGGACACGTGGGCGTGGGAGCTGCCCATGGGGCTCATCGAAGACGGGGAGAACCCGGAGCACGCGGCGGCCCGTGAGGTCGAGGAAGAGACCGGATGGCGGCCGGACGCCATGAAACCGCTGATCTACGCCGAACCCGCGAACGGCATCACGGACTCGCAGCACCACGTCTTCCGAGCGGACGGCGCCACGCACATCGGCCCGCCCACGGAGAAGAACGAGGCAGCCCGCATCGAGTGGATCCCACTCGACCGCGTACGCGGCTTGATCGACCGCCGCGAGGTCGTCAGCAGCGGCTCCCTGGTCGGGCTGCTGTACGTGCTCATGGACGAGGGGGTTCGCTGAGGCTCACGGGGAGCGCGTCCCGCAGCCGGGCCTCAAAAACCATGGCAGCGGGTTCCTGGCGGTGAGGTTCCAACTGCTCGTGAAACTCGCGCAGATGCCCCGTCACGCGCTCTGAGGTGACGGCGGAGGCCGGGGTGAGGGCGCTCATGGCCGTGTGGCACGCCTCGTCCAGCTTGCCGCGCTGGAGCTGGGTGCGGGCGAGCCAGAAGGAATGGAACGCGCGCCCTCGCTGGTTGGACTGGTTCTCCCGGTGCAGGGCATCCGTGATCAGTGGCTCGGCGACGTCGGCTTCGCCGAGGCGGGCGTGTGCGATGCCGGTGTCCACGATGAGCTTGGGTTCGTCGAAGTACGCCACCCAATCCGGGTCCGGATCCCGATCGGTGATCCGCTCGAACTGCCGGTGCGACTCCGCGAGCGCCGCGTGGGTCTCTCTGCGGCGGGTGAGTGTGGCGTGGGCGAACGCCTCGCGCATCGACAGCATTGCCATCACACGCGGTGTTCCGGCTGATGCTCGGGCGTGGTCCTGGGCGGCTGTCGCGAGCGCTACCGCGTCGCCCGGCCGTTCCTGGTAGGTGGCCTGGAGGCTCATGCAGGCCATGACGTTGGCCATGAACGCCTGGTCGTCCACGGCCTTCGCGAGTCGCAGCGCCTCGGTGAAGTACGTACGGGCTCGGCTGTACTGGCGCGCGTCGAAGTAGGTCCACCCGGTGAGGCGGGCAAGCTCAGCGGCGACGGCGTACAAGCCGCGCTGGGTCTCCTGGTGGCTGGTCTCGCGCAGGAGACTCATCACATACCGGAACTGCCCGAGGACGGCGGGCCTGAGAGCTTCGCCGCCATGCTCGTCGTCGCGCCGCCAGTAGTCCTGAATGGAGGAGCGCAGGGCCTGAAGGGTGGAAGGGCTGGGGCTGCTGGTGGCGGCTGCCGCAAGGATGCGGTCCACCTCGGTGCCCGGCAGTGTGCCGGACTCGGCAGGCAGGGGCGCCTCCTCCGGTGCGGCCTCGCGCGTGCGTGTGCTCAGCACGGGCGGAGTCTCCCACTCCCGTCGCGCCAATCCGAGCAGGTGGCCGGGGATGCGCAGCCCGTCAGCGATGCGCTCGATCACATCCATGTGCAGCAACTTGCGCTGGCCTGCCATGACTTCACCGACACGACTGGGCGTCAGCCCGCACCGCCGCGCGATCATCGACGGATAGATGCCCGCGTGCCGCTTGACCAGTCGGAAGACCTGCGAGAAGTCCCGCACACGGCAGGCGTCCACCATCTCCGGGTTGCTGAGCAGCCGGGCGGGAAGCTCCGGCGGGCTGCTGGACTGCTCGGGCATCAGGCACGCTCCGGGCGGCGCGGCATCTACTGATCGTCGCTGAGTCTCTGCGCTCCGTGATGTTACCCAAGTTGGGTAATCACCTGGACCTTTCTGGCCTATTGCCCGTCACGGGACGCTGCTGCACACGGGGCGAGCAACAGAGGCCACCAGTAGAGAGGTACGGCGGCATGACGGCAGACGAAGGGACAACGGCGGCACTCGATCAGTGCCGGGGCGCACTCGTACGCGATACCGAAGCCGGCTTCGTCGGCGTCCTGGTGGACGTACTCCACGGGTTCGTGGACCCTGCCCGGCCGCGTTCGACTATTCCGCACGACCTGGTCTTCATCCGGCCGTGCGGCGGCGGGCGGGAGCACACGGCGGCGCCGGACACGGTCTGTCTGCTGCAATCCGCTCCGGAGAGGGAAGCGTGCACTCATCCGGACACGGAAGAGCGGGACGGCAAGATCTACTGCACGTCCTGTGACGCACAGCTCTACCTGTGAGCCTCCGCCCCTTACGGCTCCCGCCCCGGGGGCGGTTCACAAGCCTCCGCCCGCGTCGGACCGGACTGGTCGCCGGTTCCTGCTGAAACGCGCGCGGGGAAGGCGGTCCGGCTCCCCCTCGTAGGTGCTCACGGGCGCGGGAGTCGGACCGCGCATCACCCGAGCTCCGGCCTCGGCTGGTGGATCGGTGCCACGGACAGGTCGAGCATCGGCCAGGAGCGGGATGCCCATACGGCTGTCTCTCGCGACGGTCGGCAGCCGTACGGGCCTGCCACTCACACAACCGCGAAGGAGAGTGCAGCAGTGAACGCGACACTGGAACGCCCCGCCCCGGAGAAGGCGGCGGAACGCGCGAAAGAGATGCTGACGACGCTGGAAGCGGACCCGGAGTTCGCGCGGCTGGCAAGGTCCTGCAAGTCCTACGACGAAGCCTGGACGGACTTCACCGGCTACGCCCTGCTGGACGGCTACGACGTCCGCAAGGACACCGACCCGCTGTTCCCCGAAGCCATCCGCGCGATGGTCATCAAGTCGGCCGTGTACGAGTTGACGGACGGCAACGAGGACGCTGCCGAGATCCCGGTACCGGTCCCCTTGGACGTGATGATCCACGCCCTGGCCGCCCAGTTCACCGTGCTGAGCCGGATCCAGGAGCGAACCGGAATCAAGTTCGTGCATGCCACGGACCGCGAAGCGATCGGCGCAGGGGAGCCGGGTGACTACACGCATCAGGTGTACCGCGCGGCCTGGGGCCCGGTGAACGACCGCTACTGGCTCGGCAAGGACGAGACGGAGCGACGGACCGCCATCGTCACCAGGAAGTACGAGCAACTGGGCATCTACGAAGCCGGTCGTCGCATCGCCCCCGGCTTCGCCACGGCAGCCGCCTAAGCCATGAACGCACGGCGCAGCATCGCGGTGGTGTCGACGCCGGGGAACCGCTGAGCAATCTCACGGCTGGCCTGCTCGATCAGTGATTCGAGCACCCCGGGCGCTGCGCCGTGCACCATGTCACGTAGATACATCTCCAGCTCGGCCTCGTCGGCGGGCAGGTCTAGCTCCCCCATCAACGGCACCCTGTCTGACTTGTACCGCGCGGCCGGCACCCCCACCTTCTCCGGATGGACGCACACCGGCACGCCCTCCGCCGTGTATCGGTGCCCATCCTCCGAGCTGAACGGGAACTCACGACTGGGCCGCTCCGCGACGTCGAATTCCCCCAACGGCAGGCGGCGCGACGGACAGATGCCACACGCCCGGTGCTCCTCACCCCTGACGAACGCCTCAGCCATGGCGGAAGCCTAGAGCCGAGACAGCCCCGTCCGGGCGCCATTGCCTCCCCTGGCACACGGGCGGGTAAGTGTGTACTGGCGGCCTGGTGCCGTTCGTCGGTGGAATCCCTCGGGGCGGTCTTGAACGGTCACCACAGGCAGCACGCCACGGCGAGAGGGGGAGCCGTACGAGCTGGCGCGCGTCCCCCGGCGTACCCCACTCAGCGGTGCGCTGGCGTACCGAGCCGGGTATGGCGGACCGGACGAACCGCGGGAGAGCGCCCGGACGATCATGCAGGACTCGGGCAAAGCTCGATCCGGGTGACCATGGACGTCTACACGTTCGTACGCCTGGACGAGCAGCGCGACGCGATCGGACGGCTCGGGGACGCCCTCAGCGACAGCGACGGCGAGGACGACGATCCCGACGACCAGCCCGAAGGCTCATGATCGGTTAGGCGGCTGCCGTCAAAACTGCCGTCATCGGGATACACCGAGGGCCCTGTTCGACGGCGAACAGGGCCCTTGGCCTGCAGAGCCGCCTGTCGGATTCGAACCGACGACCTTCTGTTTACAAGCTGGAGGTGGGTGGGGCGGTGAGGGCCATACCGGCCGCTGCGGAGTGCGGGAGGGGCGGTGCCAGGCGACGACGGTCGGTGAGGTTGCTGTACTTCGCTGCTGTACCGCAACGGCGCCGCGCGTGGACCTCAGCCACAGACAGCCCGCCAGCACGGCGGGAGCGCCGAACGATAGGGCGCGCGTGTGGCTCGCCGCACTGGCCGCCAGGCTCAGCCAAGCTACCGCGCTTTCGGTTCGACCAGAGCAGAGCCCGAGCAACAGGCACCATGTCGCAACCTCAGAGGTCGGAAGCTCAGACCTCCGGGTGCAGGCATAGCTATCCCAGAGTGGCAGACGAGTGAGGGGTGGCCTGGCCACGAGCGGGGTGGGGG